>JAGLUW010000017.1 GCA_023134145.1 Sulfuriflexus sp.
TTTGTCATGGCAGATGATGAGGTTGGTTATATCTTGGATACAATGCCACCACCTAGTGGAGTTGTTTTTGAAGTGTTAACCCACGAACCATCTACATGGCCAAGGGTTTTATCCTATATTAATAAGTCAGTAAAACGTTTGCGTGCTAAGCATGCGGATATGTCCTTCGCGATTGTTTCGCATGGAATGGAGCAGTTTTCTTTATTGAAAAAAAGAAGGAAGGAAAATACAGCTTTGCATAACCAAGTGCAAAGTCTTCTTAAAGACAATATAAAGTTAGAAGTCTGTGGCACATTCGCTGAATGGAATGGCTATGACAAAAATGATTTTCCGAGCTATGTGACTATAGTCGATCAGGCACCAAGATCGATTGGGTTTTATGAGGAAGATGGTTTTTCGGTTATTGTGATCACAGAAGATCTACTGAATTCATTGCCGAACTAATAATTTTAAAAGTATATATTAAAGTCGTTTCTATATAATGTCAGCAACGCGGAATGCATTGGAATAGATAGTCCATGTGTGGGGGACACTGCCACCGGTTGGCATAATGCTATCATCAGTGGTAAATAAGTTTTCTGCATACAACCCGTTATTTACAAAGAGCCCGCGTTGTTTAATGCCTACGCGAGTTGCGTGTCAAACTAATTAGTAAATTCACCTCTATAAGAGCCGCCAGTAGAAAAATTTCTGATCTTCATTTATACCTACCCCCTTACTTCGACATATTATGTGTATATAGAGCGCAGGCAACAGGAATTTTCACTCTAAGAAATTCTTTATTATCATTGTCTTCTCTGTCATTAACATTGTGAAAAATAAAGATGTTTAAAATGGTTTCTGGTTTTATTGAAGTAATAGGTGGAAGCATGGTGTAACTACATCAATACAAATTGTTATCAGTAATCTATGTATATTTACGTATTTATTTGTATTGATATTGATAGATAATGAACACGGTAGGAATTATCCCGTTTGATATAAATGTCATAGGAGATGTCTGCTCAACTTATATTTAATTATTATAAATATCGGTAGGGACAGAAACATGAAGAGAAAGATGAGAAATAGACGCTGGAGTAAGCGTAAGGCATATGTTTCCAGTGTATCTATTCGATGTCTCGATGGCAGCGTAAAGGAGCATAGAATTATAAATATAAGTCCAGAAGGATTATTGGTAGAGCCATCAATGGATTGGGCTGATGAAGGATCATTGTTTGAATTAGATATTCCATTACGGCTGACGGGAGAAAAAATTATTCATCGTGTACCCGTTTCTGTAGTGTACACATCGGATTCTGGAACTGGTCTTATGTTTATGCGACATGATCGTGAGATATTAGGTCTGATCTCAAATACAGTATATAGGAAACCCGATGAACAAATATAATTTAACGACTGAGAATGGTTTTTCTAAAAAAATATATCAGAATTCCAGATTAAGCATCGGAAAGTTACTTGTTACTGATAAGGATTTTATTACGACTCCAGTAAAAGACTATCTTGTTTGCTCGCATGGTATAGAGGTACATGTCGCTACACATTCGGTAGATATTCCAGTATATCTTAGTAATGAAAAATTCGATGTTATATTATTGGATTTATCAATGCCAGGTATTGATCTGATAGAAATTATTGATCTAATAAAATCACACAATGATAAAAGCAAAGTCATTTTAGCTTATGATGAGAAAACATTCAAAATGGCGATGGATGTGATGTGCAAAGGTTCATTTGAACTATTGAAAAAGCCGTATGACGTATACGGACTTATTGATGTATTTAGAGAGACAGATTCTATAAATAAGAAAGAAGAAGAATCTATTGTTGAATATAAAGAGGAATTTCCTGATGAAATAAAAGTTCAGAAAGTTCAGCCAGATATCTATAAATTTATGATACAAAATTCACAAGATGTAATTTATACCACGGATAGCAATGGGGTGTTTACATTCATAAATTCCCGAGCTGAATGTTTATTGGGTTTTAGTGAGTCCGAATTAATTGGAAAGCATTATTCTGTTCTCGTCTATCATGAAGATATTGAAGATGCCAACAAACAATTCTATGAGCAAATAGAACCTGGGTGCGAGTCAAAATCTTATGAGTTAAGACTCAAATGTAAACTAGGAGATGGTGGACCTATACTTTTTGATATCCGTTCTATCCCCTTCCCTTACTTAATAGAGAACAATGGTATATATGTTGTCGATGTTACAACTAAAAGCATATTGGGGACCTATTGTATGGCCAGAGATATAACTGAGCGTAAAAGGGTGGAAGATGTAATCAACCATAGTGCACATCATGATTTTCTGACAGGACTACCGGACAAGCTACTTATCAATGATCGTATTGATGCAGCAATAGCCCAGAGTAGGCGTAGTAAAAAAATATTTGCAGTATTGTTTCTTGACCTTGATGGATTCAAGGATGTCAATGACACCTATGGACATAGTATGGGTGACGCACTACTTCAGGCGGTTAGTGCCAGGATTAGAAGTTGTGTTCGTGAGATAGATACCTTGGCACGTGTAGGCGGTGATGAATTTATGTTACTTGTATCACAGATTGATGAACGAAGTGGCGTTCATAAAATTGCCGAAAAGATTATTCACGAAATCGAAAAGCCTTATACCCTCATGGGCAGCGAGATGACACTAAGTGCAAGCATCGGAGTTGCCATGTATCCTGATGATGGTGAAACGAAAGATGAGCTGGTCAGTAATGCAGATATGGCTATGTATCATGTAAAACGTAGTAATAAGAAAAATCCTCCGTTGTATCAGGAAATATAGATCACAATCAGCTGAGTGACTATTGAAACAATATAGCTCGTTCATTAGACGAATCTTTTTCAGCATTTCCCTATAGAAAGTCCTTATTAAATATGTGCTTAATATAATTAAGTACGCATAAGTACGTATATTATTACGGTAATATCTTTGGTAACAATGAATATCATATGTGATAGCAGGGTATTCTTAGACTAAATCTTAAGTAGTGTTGCAAATAAATTATTATAAAAAGGGAGGCAATCCAGTTGGCGCTGTATTCAGATTCAGATTTAAGTGTTGCAATCAGCAGGTGCATTCGTAGGAGATGTAAACTACTGTAATAAGTAATCGTAAAATACATTTTTCCGGTAAAGGTTTGAAAAAAAACAATTCACACTGCATATTGTTGAGAAATCAAATCTCATAGTAATTCTGTAGGTGCGTTGATAAAGTAACTAAACAAATAGTTTTCTGACTGTATATGTCATATAGCTTGAAAGGGGATTTTGGTTTCGTTTACACGGAGGATGGGGCTTATGCGAACTGAACCTGCTGTAGTCATTATTGATGATTCTGATGATGTGCGTGCAACATTCATGATGCTGATGGGACATGAAGGGTTGTATGCCGTAAGTTATCGTTCTGGTGAGGAATTCCTTAGGAATAGGAGCAGGCAAGATATAGGATGTGTAGTTCTTGATGTACGTATGCCTGGGGTTAATGGAATGGAACTTCACGAATACTTTCGTAGAATAAATCTTTCTCATTCTGTCATTATGATATCAGCGTACGGCGATGTGCGCATGGCGGTTCGCGCCATGAAAAACGGCGTATTTGATTTTCTTGAGAAACCCTTTAATAGCGAATATCTGTTAGAACGTATCAAGCGTTGTATGGCGCAGTGTGAGCATGATTATGATAAAAGCTTGCAGTGCAACAGATCCTTGTCAAAAATACGTAAATTAACTGCTCGTGAACGAGAGGTTATGAGTCTGCTCGTCGATGGTAACCAGAATAAACATATAGCACGTAAACTGGATATTAGTCCGCGAACAGTAGAATTACACCGAGCAAAAGTAATGAAAAAACTTAATGCAAGAACACTTTCAGATGTAGTTCGCATCAAGTTTGAAGTTGATATTTTTGATTCATAATTCAAATAATCAATTTTAAAATTGTTCTAAAGCGCAAGTATTTAATTTATTAGCACCATGTTGGAACTCACGTAGTACTACGTATTTACCTTTCATAATAAAATCCATATTAATACTCATTCTAGGTAATGCAACTATGATGAGATGAAATTCTATACATTGTTGCTATATTACCGATATATAATTTGGCTGGTAAAGTAAGTCTATTACATTGTTAGCAAGGGGTGGGTAACATGGGTGCTGAAGCTAGAAAGATTATTTACTGCAAGCCATCTTGTGAAAGAAATATTATTCCGTTATGCGATCTAGATGGATCATGGGATATAGATATTGCATATGATCAACAAAATGCAATGGATTTATTAGATAAATACGAGTACAAGGTGGGTGTTGCACATTTGGGTTGCACAGATGATTATCAAGTTGAAAAACTGCAAGTAAATAATCATGCCACGGAGTGGGTGGCGCTGATTGAAAAAGATGAGAATTCTCATGATGTGCAATACAGGAATGCGATTCTTAACGGTTTTTATGATTATCACACCCTGCCTGTTAATACAGAAAAACTATTAACCACACTTGGCCACGCATACGGCATGGCTGATCTCAAAGAAAATTCTTGTGATCACCCTGATAATTTTTCGACTGATGAGCCTGAAATGGTGGGCACTAGCGACGTCATGAAAAATCTTTTTACAAATATTAGAAAAGTTTCCACTGTTGATGCACCTATATTGATTACAGGTGAGTCAGGTACAGGTAAAGAGCTAGCTGCCATAGCTATTCACGAAAGATCAAGTCGAAAGAATGGGCCATTTATAGCGGTAAATTGCGGATCATTACCAGATAATCTTATCCAGTCGGAGTTGTTTGGTTACGAAAAAGGTGCATTCACAGGTGCTTATAAACAAAAGATAGGCCGTATAGAGGCCGCAACTGGCGGTACAGTATTCCTTGATGAGATAGGTGACCTACCACTTGAGCAACAAATTAATTTATTACGATTCTTACAGGAAAAAACTATCGATAGAGTGGGAGGTAATGATTCCCATTATGTTGATGTGCGTGTAATTGCTGCTACACACGTTGATCTGGAGAAGGCCGTGCAAGACGGAAAATTTCGTGAGGATTTATACTACCGGTTGAATGTACTGAGTATCATAATCCCGCCATTGCGTGAAAGAGAAGATGACATAGAGGTATTAGCAAAATTTATGTTCAACAAATTCATAAATGAAAAGAGCTACACGGTAAAAGGGTTTAGCCAGGAAGCATTGCACTTGATGAATGAATATCACTGGTCAGGGAATGTCCGTGAGATGATTAACAAAATAAGGCGGGCGATGTTAATGTGTGAGGGAAGGCTTATCACTGGCACCGATCTTGGTCTTGATAAACGCTCAGGAACAAGACAGATGATAACGCTGGCAGAAGCAAGAAGAAGCGCTGAAAGTGAGGCTATCCTATCCTGTCTCAGACGTACAAGAAATAATATTACCCATGCTGCAAGAACACTCGGTGTATCACGCATCACCCTTTATCGCTTGATGGATAAGTACGCAATTACCCACTGATATTTTATTTTTCTCGCTTAGTGAGTGTCAGTAGTGTTTAGACATTCCTTGCGGATGTATAACTTCGCATTAATCCCCCCCCACCCTAGTAACTGTTAGTTGTATCAAATACTAAACAAATTCATACATTCAACTAAGTACTGGATATAACTTGACTTATTCTCTGTCGAGAATAAATGCGTAACGTTATAGATACAGTTGTAATAATAAATAATCTGCTTAAGCAACACTTAACTTCAATAAATCAGACACATACAAATGTGGCATAGCATTTGCAAAAGAGTTAAGTAAATGTTTCCGCTGAATATTGCGACAAATATGTTTTTCTGGTTTAACAAACATGAGATCACTTGCTAAATGAAAAATTCTATTGCGCAGTTAAATATTATATTGCTACCGCTACTGTTGATCCTGCTGCCTGCAATTTGTGTGGCAGATGTGTTCACGGATCAACTTGCGCATAATGGTACTGAAGTCGTTATTGAAGGTGAATATATAGCCGATGAAGAGTTGTCTTCCATGAGAGGTACGGGAGATGAAGGTGCGCAGCTTGTTATACCTGGGTCGGTGTCGGTAATCCTTTGGGATGAAACGAATGGCACAAAGAATAATACCAGATATGAAAAGACCGATGGAACGAACAACACTCAAAAAACGCATGTGAATTTAATTCCTGTAAACGTAACGAGGTAAACGATCATGACGCAAATAAAATACTTCGGATATGGAGTTGTTATCAGTCTGTTATTAATGCTGTTCGCAGACATGGCGCATTCAAGTGAGGAGTTTGAGGTAATTGCTTATGCAGATAATTCTTTGCCAAGAGGGCTCAGTTACCAGAATGATTTATCTGAAACTGATCATGATTTACAAAGCCAGGGTGTACGTGAGCAATCAGTAGGAAAAATTATTACACCGAGTTTGCAACCGGTAGTAAAAACCGAAGTAGTGAAAAATACGACTAAACGAGGACCAGCTTCAAGAGAAGACCTTAATAAAGCCGGTGTAGAGATGATGAGAAGGTTGTTTGCGCTTGGACTGATGTATTCGAATACTAGGACAAAGTAATAGAGATTAAATAAATAAAGTGTGTAAGAAATGAAACAAAAAATGGAGAGGGTCTTGATGGATATACAAGTTCACATAATTTCTCTTATCGTATTGGTAATAGCATTAGTGGTTTCCATGTCTGCATATGCCTCCGATTATCGCTATGGAATTCCGAATTACACGGCACAATCTGTCATAGATAACAATGTAGCCATTGGTGCAAGTGGAAATATAGCAATCAATCAGGCGGCTGGTGATGCCAATGTGCAATCCAATTCCGGTGCAATATCGATCAACCCTACTGGTGCCGCCTCAGCATTTATTAGTTCAAGACAGCGAACAGCTACTGGTCAGGCTAATCTTCCTGAAATAAGCATCACACGTATTGGTGACAATGCTTTTGCGAATGCAGCAGGTGTTATCTCTATCAACCAGATTAGTGGAACCGGCAATGCTCAGGCCAATGGTTTTGCTTTTGCATTTGGTCTGGAAGGGGAAGTGGTGACGGAGGGCGTGCTGGCGCAAACCATATCCAATACTGCAAACAACCCAACTCTACAGCAGCAAGCAGATATAAATATCCGCTTGCTGGACGTTGAGGCAACGGCATTCGATAACAGTCATGGCATTGTCCAGTTGAACCAGTCCGTCGGTACAGGAAATGCTACGTCTAATAATTTTGCTCTTCGATTTTCTCTGGGGGCAAACTGATTCACCCGCTGCATGCCCCGGCATGGGTGTAATAAATACAGGGGTCTACTTAAACTTAACTTAAATATTTATTAGGAGATGAGTATCATGAAAACGCAAATAAAATACACACCCATCGCATTGGCAGTCGCTGTGCTTATGACATCACCATTAGCTTTGGCAAATGAGTCTAATGGTAACGACCATACATTCACAGCTAAAGCAGATCTGGAGTTAAATGTTGATGTTGATGTCTCTACCAGTCGTAACAATGTCGATGTCAATATCGAAAAGGATTTCGAATACGACGAGAATGTGCATATCACTGTAGAAGGTCATATCACGCCGACTTCTTATTCACGCGCTATCGTCAACGACTCGCAAAAAAACCTGCTTAACAAAGGTATAAACTTCAATCACGATAACGACGCAACAGCCTCTGGGAATGCCATGCGTGGCGCAGCAGGTAACATCGGTGTGAACGTTGCAGCAGGCGACAATAACCAGCAGGACAATTCTGCTGCCATTGCAGCAGCGGATGCTGAAATGACCTTTGGTGCTTCTGATGCCCAATCTCATTCTGCTCAGGAAGGTGAATTTAACACCACAATCAATAAAGGCAATACTAACACCGCAGGTGCCAGTGGTAATGCATTCCGGGGTGCCTCAGGTAACATCGGTGCGAACTTCGCGGCTGGCAACAACAACCAACAGAAGAACAACCTGTCTGTTTCAGTTTCTACTGGTGGAGTAGGTCTTGCCATGGTTACCTCTTCTCAGGAATCCGATCGTAATTTTACCCTGAACAAAGGTAGTGTCGTCACGCTACGAGGTGGTAGTGAATTCAGCGGTACTCAGAGCCTGAATGGTAGTTACAGAGGTACCTCAGATCAGATTGGTAACCTGTATGTAGATAACTGGGGCAGCGGTACCACGGGGCTTCCTAATCATCCTACAGATGGTCCGCTTCTGGGTCATAGTGACTTTGACAGTGCGGCTCAAGGCGCAGTTGATCTGAACAATGATGGCGGTGCTTTTGCCTTCAACGAAGTTGGATCTATTGCTCTGTCAGGAACCTTCAGCGGCAGTTCAAGTTCATTCCGGCAGGTGTTCCTATCATCTAGTAACGATGCCAGTCTGTCTGGAAATGCCTTTAGAGGTGCTTCTGGCAACATCGGTGTAAATATCGCTTCAGGTACGGGTAACCAGCAGGCCAACAGCCTTAGCCTTAGCGCATCCACCGGTACAGGTGCAGGCGGTGGTGGTGGCGAGCTTTAAGCTAATCCACTAACGGATATATGCCGGCCGAAACCAGTCGGTCGGTATATATATTAACTAATTACAGACAATAGGTTACCAGACCGTGAATAATGATAATCATCGAATTACGTATGTTCTGGAAAAATTAGTCAGTCTGCTTGTTTTAATACTGGCGCTCTTTATTGCAGGGACCTCTGATGCCAGTGATATACGCTTTAACAACCTTTTTCCGGGCGCGGGTATAGTCAGTAAGAATGTTATAAGCATGCGTGAACAGCGCTATGTCAACATTGTTAAGCAGAACACAGACTTCAGTTGTGGTGCCGCGGCATTGGCGACCATCCTGAAATATGCGTATGGAAGAGATGTCGGTGAAGAAGAAGTCTTGCGTGGCTTGCTCGAGGTTAGCGATCCTGAAGTGGTTAGACGCAAAGGTTTTTCCTTGCTGGATATCAAACGCTACACAAAGTCACTGGGGATGCGCGGCCGCGGTTATAAGGTGAAGCCAAGTACACTCAAGCGAATAAAAATACCCACCATTGTGCTGATTAATATTCGTGGCTACAAACATTTCGTGGTATTTCAGACTATCAGAGACAACAAGGTCTACCTTGCTGATCCGGCACTTGGACACAAGATTATTCCTTTTGATGAATTTTTAAAAATATGGAACGGTGTAGTTTTTGCTGTAATTGGAAAAGGCTTTGACCGCAACACCGTGCTCTTGAATCCTGCCGAACCTTTGTCAGCACGTGGTTTGGCCAGTGCACATATACCACCGACCAAGAATCAATTACTCGGTTTTGGCTTTACACATGCAGATTTGTTTTGAACAAGATCCGTCTGCAATATAACGCATGGAAGCGATATATAAGAAAGTTATATCACCATAGTAGTAAAAAAGAATGCGTTACTCCACAAAGAAGGAAAGGATGAAACGTTTGGTTGATGAAAATTATTTAAGGAGAACAACATGGCTAACAGGAAACACAAATATTCAACAGTAGCCACAGCAGCGGCGACGTTTGCATGCGGAATACTATTAATGCCATCAGCTAATGCAATGCTGGAAAGTGAAATGAGTGTATTTGGTGATGCTGTCGAATTGTCTGATGATGAGATGGGAGACATGCGTGGCAGATACATAAATGGTAACCAACTTTCGTATTTTGGTGTCGAGATGTACACGAGATGGACGAATTCAAACGGAGAAACCCTGACAACAGGATTGGTACTGGGTACAGAAGTAGCGCTGGCTACCACACAAATCCGTCCAACTGTTACTGTATTTCAATCCAGTAACGCAACTCAAAATGCATCAAATGTGCATGAAGGAACAATATCTATCAACTCATCTGGGCTTGATAATGTTAACGGCATATCTCAGGGAATCCAGGTAGCCGGGGATTTAAATGAGGTAAGAAATGAACTGACGTTTGATATCGGCCCATCGAATGGTACAGGCCGTGTTCATACTGAAGGTACAGAGATAGCACTTAATGGTCCGGGCAACGTCATAATTAATGACGAGGCTGGCAATATGACGACCTTCAGCCTGGACAGTGACGGCTTTGGATACACTGTCAGCAATTCGCAGCAGGATCAGATTACGCAACGTGTACGTAATACTGCCGTGGATTCTGTTAGTGGTATTACCCAGAGTGTACAAATCGCTACGAACTTTAACCAGGTCGTCAATGTGACTAACATCGTTGCCGAAACAAGGCAGTTAGGTGCAAACATCCAGCGCCCTCAGTTGAGTACTGCATTCCAGAGTCTGCGCGGTTTGCAAACTGTCGGTATCTTCTGACTTACGGGTGTAAGTTTTGCATTCATCAATATGAAGTTTACATATACGTATAACTACATATTGACTGGAAAGGGCTGTCATTTAGATTGTGCACACAGATGTGTGTAACATATTGTCTTTAAATATTTTTTACTATTGCTCGGCTATAGCTCTCTCGTATGAGAGGTATAGCTGGGGGAAGTTAGTTAAAGGTGATTTATGTTTTAAAGCAAAATAGTGTTTTTCATCGAAAATAAAAGGAAATGTTATGTTCATATTCAACAAAACATGTTTGACAGGATTGGTCACTATTGCCCTGATTTCATCGGCCTCAGCAGATGTGAATGATGAAACGCGCTTGCGTAATGAACTGGAGACCCTGCAGCAAAAGTACGATGCACAATGGAAGAAACTTTTTCAACTTGAAGCACGTCTCGACAGGCTCGAGTTCTATGCACAGAAGCCGCCGATAGGAAAGGCCGGTGGTGGTATTGTCAAGATGTCGCATCCAACGGGACCTGCAAAAGCGATTAGGGTTGCCGCAGAACAAGGGCAGAGAAAACCAACTACGACGGTAGGCAAGCAGGAAGAAGAGGTTGTCAAGGAGGCACCGGCGAGTCGTAGTGCGCGTAGTGCCGTACAAGAACAACATACATTGTTTGAGCGTAAATTTACCCTCGAACCTGGTTTTACTTATACTGCATTCGATCGCAACCAGTTAGTGCTCAACGGCTTTCTTGCACTTGATGCCATCTTTCTCGGTAACATTAGTGTTGATGAAGTTGAGGCTCAGATACTAACGCTCGACCTCACAGGCAGGTATGGAATTACCGATCGCAGTCAGCTGGATTTCAATATCCCCGTTCTTTATCGTGACACTAATTACCAGTCAGTCGGTGCGGGCGGTGCCAGTACAGCCCTTATTGAAGAAGATGTCAGTCTTAGTAGTGAGCTTGGCGATATCAGTGTGGGTTATTATTACCAGTTGTTTAAAGAAACTGCCAGCCGTCCCGATGTTGTCTGGAATGTGCGCGTCAAGGCGCCGACCGGGAGTGATCCCTATGGTATCCGGATAGTCGATGTTCCTGGATCGTCGGGCAATCTGAGTATTCCGGAAGAGCTTCCCAGTGGTAATGGTGTGTGGGCACTATCGACGGGCTTTTCTTTCGCTAGAACGGTTGACCCTGCAATATTTTTTGCCAACATCAATTATGCACACAATTTCCCCGAGGATTTTAACGACATCAGTTCTGCTGATGGCAGACAACCAGGTGAAATTAATCTAGGCGACTCTATTAGTTACGGCTTTGGTATTGCATTTGCACTGAGCGAGAGGGCAAGCATGAGCTTCGGATATTCACAGCAGTTTACAGAAAAGTCAGAACAAAAACTGAATGGTGCGAGTACAGTGTCGATTATTGGTAGTGATGCCAATGTCGCGCAGCTGAATATCGGTGCGACTTACGCGCTGAGTAATCGGGCATCCTGGGTAACTAATGTTGGTATCGGTCTGAATACGGATGCCCCGGATGTCACTTTCAGCATGAAGTTTCCATATACCTTCTGAGCGAGTGAGGTCATTAGAGACTCATTCTTTATAAATTAGAGCATCATCCTGTTATCCGTATGATTCTACTAACAGGCTAAAAACCTGTTGGGTTATGTAATTATTTTTATGGGGCTCGCCATGCTGGTGTTCCCGGGGCAGGACATGCTGATGAATATTATTGGGCTTGTCCTGATTAATTTTCCCGGTAAGTACTTGCTTGAGCATTGGTTGTTGATGAATAGCCATTATTGCGACACTATTAAAGGCGTTGTTTAATAATATCTGCAACCCGAAAAGCATTGGCATAGATCGTCCAGGTATAAGGAACGCTGCCACCGGTTGGCATGAAGCTACCATCCGTAACATATAAGTTATCAGCATCATGTGCCTGACAATCAGCATTCAAAACAGAAGTGCTAGGATCAGTACCAAAACGACAACCACCCGCAACCAGGTTAGGTGGTGGTGCGCCGCTTACGCTAGAGCGAATATTGCTGGCATTCATTTGCTTTAGAACTTGCTCTGATTTTTCTGCTAGGTATCGTCCTACCTTTAGATCGTGATCGTGGTAACCGAGACGTATCTTGGCTACAGGGCTACCCCATTTATCTTTAACGGCATTATCAAGGCTGACGAAACAGTCATCGGTTGGTAGCCAATCATTGAATACTTCAAAGCGCAGGTATTTTGTTTCGGCAAAGACTGTTTTTAGTTTCTTCTTTAATGGTTGGCCCCATAAGAGCTTGCCATTGTCATCCCACTTTTCACCATTGGCTTTGGATATTGCATTAGGGTGACGGAATAGAAAATCGATAACGCCACCTTTAGCAGGTGCGCCAAATTCTGTGTCATTAATGAAATACCAATCTTGCAAGCCTCGATTCACGAATGGCCCGCGTTGCTTCATAGCTTCTGCAAGCTGTGTATCAAATTGCTTATAGGTGAATTCACCTGTGCCTGAGCCACCAGCAGAAAAGAGTAAGTTTTTACCGACTTGCCCTGTGTTATTAGCTAAGCCATTAGGATGTTTAGGTCCTGTAGATGCAAGTAACAGCCGTGATGTCTCGATGGCTTGGCAGGCCACAACAAAGATTTTTGCGGTGATAGATTGTTTGATGCCATCCTTATCAAAATATTCAGCGGCACTAACGCGGCCAGATTGATCTGATGTTAAATGATAGACCTTGGCATGTGGCTGAATCTTACAGTTACCGGTTTTAATCGCCTTATTTAATAACGCGGCTCGTGAACTACCTTTTGCGCCAGAGGAGCAACCATAACTACCGCAGAATCCAGAATATTCACAGCCACGCCGTTCACCGACAGAGTGTGGTAGTACTGCACGTGGCGTAGGAAGTGGTGTCATGTTTAATTCACGACAGGCATTATCAATTAAGCCACTGACGGCATGTTCAGCGGTAGGGGGATAGGGGAAGTCAGCTGTAGACCGCGGTTCCTGATATTTATGTGGAATAATTTTTCCGGAGATGCCGACAATGGTTTCAGCTTTGGTGTAGTAAGGTTCCATCGCCTCATAATCAATTGGCCAATCAACTACATTGGCACCTTTAATATCACCAAACTCAGAACGCAGGTGAAAGTCTTTTGGTTTGAGTCGGTAAAAGTAACCGCTCATAAAATTAGATGAGCCACCTACACAGTTACCATTCCAGAAATCTGAACCTGAATCTGAGCTAGCTTCGGCACGCCACTTATAAGAGCCATCATCATTCTGGCCGTTATATTCTTCGAGTACATGTTGTTCATCTTTAAGCTTGGGGGTGTAAACGGTTCTTCGGCAACAAGTTAATTCATCTTTAAAGAAGTCTTTTTCTGTGAACCACGGACCTTTTTCTAATACCAAGACAGAGTAACCTGCTTCCGCTAAAGTCAGTGCGACAGGGCCGCCACCGGCACCACTACCTATAATGCATACGTCGAAGTCTTTCATGTTAGTAGGTGATACCGTTTGTCTTTAGGGGGAGTAGGGAAGCCAGGTTTGTGTTCTAGCCATTGCCAACCAATTCCGTCCGGGTTTCCGCCGTAGACAGGATCCGTTAAGAGCGCTTCAAATATATATAGGAGTAAGAGTGATAACCAATTTTCACCGGCACTGCTACTGGCAATGCGTTGTAATACAGCTTCTTTTTTAGTGACATCAAGCTGGTGAAATGATTTTTCAGTCATTTGTATAGCGATATCATCGATCCACTTTACGCCGTCACGGAGGAATTTCTTATCGTCATCATCAATGCCGGGTAATTCCAATACTGATTTCAAATATAGAGTTGCGTTAATATCATCTGCACCGGGAGAGTTAGTATCTTTAGGAAATAAGTGATTTTGTACAGACGCAAAGGTTTGCCATGGTGCTTGTTTTAATAATGGGTCTATTGATGCCGAAGAAGTTGTTGGTGTGTTGGTATTATCGCAAGCGGGAATTAGCATGCTGGCAGCTAATACGCTACTTAGTTTTAGAAAGTCTCTACGGCCTTGGCGGGCTTGAATACGCTCGTGAAGACCAGCTGGGACACTATCATCCCATTTATTAAGAATTTTCTTGGTTACTTCTTTACGCATTGGTTATTCATTTTGATTTCCAACGATTAATGAATTCATAAAACTTCTCAATAGAATAACGCTTATTATCCAAAAAATCAGCAGTATCTTTTGACTCTAGTATCCGACCTTGGTGGTCGGTTACGTACATGTGGGGATAGCCATAGGCGGGAGGGAATACCTTGAGGAATTCTTGGTTGTTATTTTCTTCACTGACATTCACTTTTAGCAAAACAAAGGCATTAAAGAAGTCTTTCTTAAGCTGTGGGTGAGAGTGAATAAATTTATCTAGTTTATGGCACCAGGCGCACCAATCTCCTCCAACTTCAATCAATACTTTTCGATTTGTACGTTTTGCGATAGCTAGGGCTTCATTTCCATCATCGATTGGATTTCGTTTGGGATCATAAATACGGCTAAAAACAGGTAATGCTTGTGAAGTAGGTTCAGCGTAGAGAGTTGTATATGGAGTGATGCACAAGGCCAGACCAATAATAGTATGGCGCAATATTCTATATAGCATAAGATTATTTATATCAGTCAATTTATGATTTCTGAAATAGGTAGCGTGACAGTGAAACAGGTATGTCCTGGAGAAGATTTCACACTGATGCTGCCACCATGCTTTTCAATGATCTTCTTGGAGATATTAAGCCCCAGACCAGTACCTTGTATGTTTTTATCTGCATGGACTGTTGAGCGAGAGAATGTTCTAAACAAATCTTTCTTGATGTCGGGCGGAATGCCTTCGCCATGGTCAATTACATCAATAATAGCCACATCTTCACCCAACCATAGTTTCACATCAATAATGTCATTTTTAGCGCCGTACTTTGCGGCATTTGAAAACAGGTTGTGTAAAACCTGAATAATTCTGTTTTCATCAATTTTTACTATTACTCTGGAGGTTTTGAAGTCAATTTCAGTAATATTAAGATTATATTTCACATTATATTGGGTGATGAATTGGTCGCATGCCTTGATAGATTTTTCTAGAATGCCTGCAATATCATGTTCTTTAATATCATATTGCATCATGCCCGCTTCTATTTTTTGTACATCAAGAAGATCGTTTATTAAGAAAGTTAAGCGAGAGCAGTTTCTTTGTGCCATATCTAGCATTTCTTTTGCTTTGGGGGGGATTTCCCCAGTGACGCCATTGGCAACCAGGCTGATGGTTCCACTAATGGAGGTTATTGGAGTACGTAATTCGTGGCTTACGGATGATACGAAACTATTTTTGTGAGCTTCAGCTACGCTTTTTAATAATGCTTCTTTTCTGATAATTATTATTAGTAATGTGCATATTCCGAGAAGCATGATGTATATAAATGAAAATTGCACAATGATTTTCATTTTTATGTCATGGAAAAGCTTTGGTTTGTGTAGATCTTCAGCAAACCATGAAGTTCCTTCTATTTTAGTTTTACTCATTGAGCGAGCACTTTCTTTATCAGATAAAAGATAGCTATCTCTATCCAGTGTATTGCGAGGGCCATTCGATGTTGCTTCAATTAATCCATTTTCAGTGGGGTAGGTTATTAATAATTGATGGCCAGGAACCTGGGCGCTAAGAATGGCTTTAGACAGAATATGTGAACGAAAGCTTATAAATAATATAAAGTTCTTTTCGTTGCTGGTTATTTCAGACAATATATCAAAATGATAGCCTTCTGCATTTGGATGGATACGCGGGAAGTTGTTCTTTGATTTTACGAATTCTTTTAAATCATTTAGGCAGAAGTCACCTACCCGGCCAGTGAAATCTTCTATATAGCGATTTCCATTTTCATCAGAAACTGTTAATGAAAACAAGTTTGGAAAAAATTTTTCTGCTGCCGAAAACAGTTTCTCTTCCAATTCAGTATTTTCCGGATCATCAGCAAGAGCTCTAATCAGTTCAACATGAATACTACCGAATAATTTAACAAGACGTTGATGTTCGTGGACGAATAGCTCGGTATCGTGAGCTAGATTTTGGGTAGAATTTTCTGACAGAATAGTATGGTTTTTATAGATATCATTGTAGCGCAATATGCCAATGGCGAGCAGTAATGCACCTATGACACCTGCAATAATTGCTATAAATAATGTGTGCTTATTCATTTTTGATATCAAGTTTACATTATAGTGTTGTTATACTGGGAATAGTTGCACAGAAATAAAAAATTAATTAGCCGAGCAGTTTTTCCATTATTTTCTCATAATACGTCGATATGGTATCGAGTTCATCAATACCAACACACTCATTCACCTGATGAATGGTTGCGTTGAGTGGGCCTAGTTCGAGCACTTGCGCACCAGTAGGGGCGATGAAACGACCGTCTGATGTACCACCTGATGTGGAAAGCTCAGTGTCGATACCATTGGTTTCTTTAATCGCATCCCGCGCAGCATCGACCAGTGCACCTTCAGCAGTCAGGAATGGGTGCCCGGAAAGTGTCCAGTTAATACTGTAATCGAGATTATGCTTATTAAGCATGGCTTCGACACGATCACGCAGACCTTGGTCAGTTTGTTCGGTAGAGAAACGGAAATTAAATACCACTTCGAGTTCACCGGGAATAACATTGGTCACACCGGTACCTGCATTGATGTTTGATACCTGAAAGGTTGTTGGTGGAAACGAATCGTTACCGTTGTCCCATGTTTCAGTAGTCAGTTCGGCAATTGCAGCAGCAGCCTGATGCACGGGGTTACGTGCAAGCTGCGGGTAAGCAACATGACCTTGTTTGCCTTTCACTGTTAGCACGCCATTGAGTGAGCCACGGCGACCATTTTTGATAACATCACCAGCTAATTTACTGCTCGAAGGTTCACAGACCAGACAGTAATCTATTTTCTCATTACGTGCTTCAAGGGTTTCAATAACTTTTACAGTACCATTAATGCTTGGGCCTTCTTCATCACTAGTGATCAAAAAGGCAATCGTACCTTTGTGATTTGGGTGCACCGCAACAAAGCGTTCACAAGCAGTAACCATCGCAGCAAGGCTACCTTTCATATCGGAAGCACCACGACCATAAAGTTGGCCGTCACGAATTTCTGGTTTGAAAGGATGACTATCCCATTTCTCGACAGGACCGGTTGGTACAACATCGGTATGACCTGCGAAGGCAAGTACTGGAGCGCTGTCACCGCGCTTGGCCCAGAAGTTATCAACATCATCAAAACGTAGTCGTTCGGTTTTGAAACCAATTGCTTCAAGACGGGCAATCATTAAATCTTGACAGCCAGCGTCCACAGGCGTAGTTGAGTCACGGCTGATAAGGTCTATTGCGAGGTCGAGTGTGTCAGACATAATGTTCTTTTTTTAAATTTAAAATAATTTTTTATATTCGGCTTCAGAAAAACCAACGTGGCGTTGTTTACCAAGATCTAACACCGGTCGTTTGATAATAGCCGGTTCTGCCAACATAATTTCGATGGCTTTTTTCTCGTTGATGTTTTCTTTTTTATTGTCGGGTAGTTTACGCCACATCATACCGCGTTTGTTGAGTAATACTTCCCAACCGAGTTCTTTGACCCAACGTTTGAGCTGTTTTTCGTCTAGTCCATTCTTACGAAAGTCATGGAAATCGAACTCGATACCGTTAGCGCCCAGCCACTTACGTGCTTTACGCACGGTATCACAGTTCGGAATTCCATAAAGAGTGGTCATTTAGATGTCACGCAGCAATTCGTTAATACCGACTTTACCTAATGTCTTAGCATCAACCTTTTTCACGATCACAGCACAGTACAAGCTGTAGCTACCATCTTTTGAAGGAAGGTTACCTGATACGACAACGGAACCAGCAGGGATGCGACCGTAAGTCACTTCGCCTGTTGAGCGGTCATAGATCTTAGTACTTTGGCCGATATATACGCCCATTGAGATAACAGAACCTTCTTCAACGATAACGCCTTCAACCACTTCTGAGCGCGCACCGATGAAACAGTTGTCTTCAATAATTGTAGGGGCTGCTTGAACAGGTTCAAGTACACCACCAATACCAACGCCGCCAGAAAGGTGAACGTTCTTACCAATTTGCGCACAAGAACCTACCGTTGCCCAAGTATCAACCATGGTGCCGCTATCAACATAGGCGCCGATGTTTACGTAAGAAGGCATGAGTACAGTACCAGATGCAACATATGAACCTTTGCGTACAGTGGCAGGTGGCACAACACGTACACCGGCTTCGCGGAAATCACGCGAGTTGTAATCAGCAAACTTAGATTGAACTTTGTCGTAGTAGTTAGTGAAACCACCTTTCATAAATTCATTGTCTTCAATGCGGAAAGAGAGCAGTACAGCTTTCTTTAACCAGTCGTTAACGACCCAGTCGCCATCTTTCTTTTCTGCAACACGTGCTTCACCACTGTCGAGTAGGCCAATGGCTTCAAGCACGGCTTCTTTAACGTGTGTGTCTACGTTGCGTGGTGTGATCTCAGCACGCTGTTCGAAGGCGTCTGTAATAATTGTTTGGATATCGCTCATTTTATTCTCCGCTTATAGCCATTTTATAACTGCTTATATGGTTTGTATTCTAGCATGAACAGCACTTAAGTCGCCGTTCATAATGTTTGTATAAATTCTTTAATTCGCATGGCTGCTTCTATGCATTCATCCATCGGTGCGACCAATGCCATGCGCACGTAATTTTCACCGGGGTTACCATTGTCAGTATCACGTGATAGGTAGCTGCCCGGTAGTACGGTGACATTTTGCGTTGCGAATAGATCGCGAGCAAAGTCAGTGTCACTGATTGGCGTTTTAACCCATAAGTAAAATCCTGCATCGGGTTGTTCAACTGCAATAATGGGTTTAAGTATCTCGATCACTGCAGCAAATTTTTCACGATACAAGTCACGGTTATGTTCAACATGCGCTTCATCATTCCACGCCAAGATACTGGCAGCTTGTGTGGGTGTCGACATGGCACAGCCATGATAGGTACGGTATTTTAAAAATTGTGCAATGACGTCGGCATCACCGGCAACAAAACCACTGCGTAGCCCCGGTGCGTTAGAACGTTTCGATAAGCTATGAAAAACAATGCAGCGTTTAAAGTCATTGCGTCCAGCTTCAATGCAAGCCTGTAACATGCCCATGGGTGGCTTATCTTCATCAAAATAAATCTCGGAGTAGCATTCATCCGAGGCAATAATGAAATCGTATTTATCGGCTAGTGCGAACAAATCAGTTAGCGCTTGTTTGTCCATTACCGCACCGGTTGGGTTACCGGGTGAACATATATAGAGTAACTGACAACGCTGCCACTGCGTTTCAGTCACCTGACTAAAGTCGGCTAGGTAATTTGATTCTGCAGTGCTGTTTAAAAACAAGGGTGTTGCACCTGCGAGTATGGCGGCACCTTCATAAATTTGGTAGAACGGGTTTGGCATTAACACCAGAGCATCGTCATCGGCTTCAACAACACATTGCGCAAAGGCAAACAGAGCTTCACGGGTTCCGTTAACCGGTAATACATGGTGTGCTGCATCAATGTCATTAGCGGGAATATTAAAACGATGGCTTAACCAAGCTGTAATACTTTCTCTTAAGTCATCGCTACCACGTGTTAATGGATACTGCGTTAAACCATGTAGGTGACTAATGATCGCTTCGCTAATAAATGCCGGTGTTGGATGTTTTGGTTCACCGATCGATAAGGCAATGTGTTCTTTGTCAGTAGGCGGAGTCAATCCAGCCTTCAAAGCATTAAGCCTTTCGAAGGGGTAGGGCTGAAGTCGTGCCAAATTCGGATTCATGTTTACCTGATATGACAGTGAGGCTGGCTTACGCTAAAGTGAGCAAAGTCGGCTTGTGTGTCGATCTACATTATTAGAAGGCGCGTAGTATAAGTGATTGTTTTATGGCATCCAATAGTCAATACAACCTGTTGCCCGTAGGGGCTTTATTATTATCGGCCACGATGTGGGGCGTGCTCTGGTATCCCTTGCGTTTACTTGAGTCGCAGGGGCTGGCTGGTCTGTGGACTAGCCTTATTATGTATTCTGCCGCAGGTTTGGTCGCTGTGCCGTGGATGAGGAAAGGTCTAAGTCAGCTTTCTGGTCAGTGGAGCCTTATTATTGGGCTTATGTTGGTGAGTGGTTGGGCCAATATTGCATTTATATTGGCTGTTATCGATGGCAACGTGCTGCGGGTATTACTGCTGTTTTTCCTTTCACCGCTTTGGGCAGTGATTCTTGGTCGGTTATTCCTTAATGAACGGTTGGGCATATCGGGCGCAATCACGTTATTTGTAGCAATGTTTGGTGCTGTTTTAATGCTTTGGCGCGCAGATGCGGGCCTGCCAATGATTACATCAACTTCTGATTTTTATGCCTTAACAGCAGGAATGGCCTTTGCGGTGGGCAATGTATTGGTGAGAAAAATGCAAGATGTGCCAGCGATGGCGAAAGCTGCCTCGGTTTGGTGGGGTGTCGCTATGATGGCAGCAGTTTGGATTGCGGTGGTTGATATCGCTATACCAACGGTGGGTTCAAGTTGGGTATATGGGCAAGCGATATTATTGGGTTTTGCGGGCATGGTGGTAATGACCATGGCAGTACAATACGGTGTTACGCGTATGCCAGTGCAGCGTTCAGCGGTTATTTTGTTATTTGAATTGGTTGCTGGAGCAGTTTCAGCCCAGTTATTGACCAATGAAATTGTTTTACCGCAAGAATGGTGGGGCGGTGGATTGATTCTTATAGCTGGTTATTTGGCGGCAAGGCGAGAAGAGGCACCCGTAGATGTTTGAAATCACTCGATTACACCATGTCAGCTTAGTGGTAAGCAATACGGAGCAAGCTTTGGCCTTCTATCAGGATTTATTAGGACTTGCTGTGGTGAGAGATCGTCCTGATCTTGGTTATCCCGGTGCTTGGTTAGATTTGGGTTCAGGTCAACAACTGCATTTACTTGAGGTGGATAATCCTGATCCTGTCGAAAACCGTCCGGAACACGGAGGACGAGATCGACATATTGCCTTTCATGTTAAGTCATTGAATCTACTAGAAAAGGAACTTAGTGCATCAGAAATTGCCTATACACGGAGTCGTTCGGGTCGTGCAGCGTTGTTTTGTCGTGATCCTGATGGCAATGCACTAGAATTTATTGAGTCAAAAACTTGATATTTCAGTTATTTGGACGATTATATAAGTGTACTTGGGGATAAGCGAAGCCACGCGCATATTAATATATCGTTATATAGATCCTAATTAAGATAATAATAAGAATATTAGATTTCAGAAAGAGGGCTAGCTGTGCCTAAAGCAGTACGTATCCTTATTGTTGAGGACTCAGAAAATGATGCAGAGTTATTATTGCGCGAATTGCGTAAGGGGGGCTTTGCGCCTGAGCATACGCGTGTTGATACCGATAAGGCGATGCGCGCAGCCTTAGCAAAGGAAAGTTGGGACATTATTGTTTCAGATTATTCGATGCCTCATTTTGATGGCATCAGTGCGCTTAATGTCATGAAGCAGCACAGTAAAGATATTCCTTTCATTATTGTTTCCGCAAATATTGGTGAAGAAATTGCTGTAATGGCAATGAAGGCGGGCGCGCACGATTACATTATGAAAGGTAATCTTGCGCGATTAATTCCTGCGATTGAACGCGAAATTAAAGAAGCCAAGTTACGCCAGAAGCACCGTTTTGCTGAAAATGAAATGCATAAACTAACCGGCGCAATTGAACAAACTAGCGATGCAGTAATGATTTGTAATGCGCAAGGCATTATAGAATATGTTAACTCTGGTTTTGTGCGCATGACGGGTTACAGCAAGGATGAAGCGCTTGGAAATTCCTCACGCATGCTTAAATCAGGCCGACAAGATGATAGTTTTTTTGGGGTGATGTGGGACACCATTTCTTTAGGTGATGTTTTTCAAGATGTTTTTATTAATAAGCGCAAAGATGGTTCGCTCTATTATGAAGAAAAATCAATTACACCACTTAAAAACGATCGCGGCGTAGTCGAGCATTATATTTCTACGGGTAAAGACATTACTGAACAAATGCAAACGCGCGAACGACTGCACCATTTGTCGCAACATGATTTGTTAACAGGATTGCCTAATAGGCTTTTATTTAATGATCGGCTGGAACAAGCTATTCCTCGTGCGCGACGTAGTGGTCGTGTGCTTGCCATTTTACTTATTGATATGGATCGTTTTAAAAACATCAATGAAACATTAGGTTTTGATTGTGGCGATCACATGCTGCAAGCGGTGGGTGAACGTCTATTAACCAGTACGCGAGATGGTGATACCGTTGCGCGACTAGGCGATGATGAATTCGCCATTATTTTAGAAGATGTTAAACACCAAGATGATGTTTCAAAGATAGTTGAAAAAATTCTTCGGGCGCTATCAGAAGCCTATTACATTGATGACCATGAATTATTTATTACTACGAGTATCGGTATCAGTCTTTACCCTAATGATGGTGCGCACCCTCAATTACTAATACAGAATGCAGATGTTGCAATTCACCATGCGAAAGAAAGTGGTAGTAACAAGTATCGATATTACGAAACAAAAATGAATGCGCAGTCGTTATATCGATTGAACCTTGAGTCATCATTACGCAAGGCATTAGAGCGTGAAGAATTCTTCTTGTTATACCAACCACAAATTGATTTGGTTACGCATGAGATAACTGGTTTTGAAGCATTGTTACGTTGGGCACACCCTGAGCTGGGAACAGTATCCCCAGTTGAATTTATTCCATTGCTTGAAGAAACAGGAATGATAAAAGATGTTGGTCGTTGGATTTTGCGTAAAGCATGTCAAACATGTAAATCATGGCACAATAAAGATCTTGGTAATGTATCTATTGCAGTAAACCTTTCTCCTGTTCAATTTGAAGGTAGTCAGATTTCGGATATTGTTAGCAATATTCTTAAAGAAACAGAATTAACAGCTAATTATCTTGAATTGGAATTAACTGAAAGCACTATTATGCGTAATCCAGAAAATGCTGCGATTACGTTAACCAAATTAAGTGGGATGGGCATCACTCTTGCGATTGATGATTTTGGCACAGGATATTCATCATTAAGTTATTTGCAAAAATTTCCCCTTGATACATTAAAAATTGATCGCTCTTTTGTTAATGACATTACTGAAAACAAGGGTGATGCAAGTATTGTTAGTGCAATTATTTCTATGGCTCATAGTTTAGGTCTTACGGTTGTTGCTGAAGGTGTAGAAACGACAGAGCAACTTACATTATTACAGGAAAAGAAATGTGAATCGGTGCAAGGTTTCTTATTTAGTAAACCAATTACTGAAATAGAAGTAGAAGAAATGTTGAAAGAATGGTCAAAACAATCAGTGTTCTTAGATCTAGTTAGTTCGAATTAATTAAATCTTATTCGGGCTTTCCTGCCCATACTACATCGCTTATTATACGCCCATGCCCCCGTAGCTCAGCTGGATAGAGCAGCCGCCTCCTAAGCGGCAGGTCGGACGTTCGAATCGTCTCGGGGGCACCATATTCTTTATTTCGTGAGGTATAGATTAATAATTTAGGCTTTTATTAAGTAAAGTCTATGCTATGAGCATGAATAATGCGCTTCTCTTCTGGTGGTAGTTGCATATAGTCAAAACTATAAATTGCATTCAAATAGTGACTTGGCTTATTTGGAGCAGGAAATGAGTGCCCTTCAAATTCTATTGTTGCAAGAGGCAGGATTTTTTCAATATCAAACCAAGCTGCGACATCTGGCATTTCGCCGCCGTATATGACTTTTGATTTATTGATCCCCCATCCGTGATGTTTTTGTTTTAAAGAGGCGATTAAAGTGGATCTCTTTGCAGGATTATCTTTTCCATTTGGAGTATGTAGGCTAGTAGAAGATAGGTTTCTTATTTCTTCAAGCGTGCTGTCATAGTATTTTTTATTTTCTTCTGTATTTTCTATGGACAGCATTGGGAAAATATCTACAAATACACCTTGATGATAGGTTATAGATTTATCTTTTTCGTGAAACTCTACAATATTGGCTTTATTAGAGCGTAGCTTAGTGTAATCAAATTTAAAATCTTGATCGGTTTGAGTCGTTTGGAGAAATATCTCGCTCGAGAGTTCACTTTTAGCTATTTTTAAAAATTCATAGTAGTCCTCAACCGGCATAGATAAATCAATATCATCATCCCAAGGTATAAACCCTTGATGACGAACTGCGCCTAATAAGGTGCCAGAATCTAGCCAATATTGTAATTGGTGTTTTTTACAGATGGCATCAAACTCGATGAGCATATCGAGCATAATTAACTGCGCTTTACGTAAAATTTTAGGATCTATCATGTAGGTTCTTTCATTAAGGTCTGGCGACACCATAATAGTCATGTAGGGCATTAATGAGTATGTCGGTATATTCCGTAGTCATTTCACCCATGTGGGATATTCTGAAAACACTATCACGTTCTGCGCCACCATTAGGACATACCATTACTTTATATTTTTTTTCTAAGACATTAACGATATCTATCGCTGACTTTCCATCCGTCGGGGTTAGGGTAGTCATCGCATTTGGCATGTAGGGGGTATATTCTTTCAAGGGTAATGCTTTTATGCTTTTTCTAAAATAGTTCGCGACTTCTTTTGCCTTGGCAATACTTTTTGTAATGCCACCACGTTTTTTTATTTGATTAAGTCTAGCCTCTAGTTGCAACATAATCGTTACAGCCGGTGTGTAAGGTGTTTGACCTCTTTCACCGTTGCTTAGATAATCTTTAAAGTTAAAGTATAAAGAATTTATATCTTGTAGTCTTTCTAGTGCTTTAGGCGTCAGTATCACCATGGTTAATCCAGGGGGTAAAGCTAAACCTTTTTGAGAGCTAGCAATAACAACATCAATGTTCGATTTTTGCATATCCAGTGGATCAGTCACCAACATAGAAATGGCATCAACAATATAGAGCATGTCATTTTTAGCCGCATACTCTCCGATCGCATCTAGGCTATAAATATGCCCAATAGATGTTTCGTGCGCATTAACGACTAATGCCGTGTAAGTTTCATTAGGTGCTAAGCTTTTAATGTCGCTTAGGTTGGTTTTCGTAACTTTAAAATTGTTATGCGGTATTGCATGTGCTGCACAAATATCGACAAATCTCGATCCAAATCCGCCGCCATTAACAACTAATGCATAGTCATTTTTGTTAAGCAGATTCATTACAGCCGATTCCATGCCGGCAGTACCTGATGCGGTTAAGAAAATGACCTTAGAACCTTCCGGGGCATTGACCATGTCTAAAAGTCCATTTTCACAAGCGAAGGTCACAGTTGAAAAATCACTATTTCGAAAGTAGGGCGTTTGCTTTGCACCCACTTGCAATATCTCTTCAGACATTTTTACAGGTCCCGGGGTAAAAATGGCATAGTCTTCATAAATCATTTCGAAGCCTTTTCTAATTCTTTTAATTTTCTTTCATTATATTCCAAGAGTACTCTATTAATACTGAGCATGTCTTTAGGCGTTAACATATTAGATTTACGCTTACCTCTTTGTATCAATGAAGCAAATTCAGCAATCATATAACGCAGCCCACATCCATCAAATTCATAATTGAATGTTTGGCTTTTATGTTCATCCTCAAAACGCACATGAAATTTTTTAGTTACCCACCAAGGTGAAGGAATATAAATATAACCTTTGGTCCCAGAAATTACCGCGTCGCCTTCTGATTTAATGCCTGTTGCGACGTTAGAAATACCAATGGCGCCGCCTTCATGCTTGCTGATAATAAGATTAGAAACATCATAACCCACAGTTCCCTCGACACCCTGATCAAAAAAAGTGATATCTTTGCTTTTACCTAAAACCTTATTAACCAGTAAAGAGGGGTAAGAGGATAAAATATTGGTAGCACCTTGAGCCATAAAGGTATCGGGATAATCTTTTTCTTTGTAAAGCGAAGTGCGGGTTGCTCGAACTTCTTTAACATCACCAATTATGCCTTTGTTTAATTCTGTTAACAGCTGATTAAAGGCCGGTAAAAAAGCAGTATTGAGTGCAGAAAGTAACAAAACCTTTTCTTTTTTAGCCAAAGAGAGTAGCTCTTTTAATTCGCTTTTATGTAGGGCCAGCGGGTTTTCGCACAAGACATGTTTTTTGGCCATTAATGCTTTTTTAATAAGTGGGTAATGTTTTTCTAGCGCAGTATCAATATAAACAGCAATAATACTCGTGTCTAAAAAATCATCGTAATTGTCGTGGCCATAGCGAATGCTTTTGCTTTGGCAGGTAAACTTTTTTAAGGCGGGTAAGTCATGCGAATAGATGCGATTGATCTTTAAGCTTGGTACATGTGTAGCTTCATCGATAAAGGCTTCAGTATCACGCCCAAGGCCGACAATGCCTAGTTTAATTAAGTCAAAGTTATCTTCTCTTAATGAGGTGCTAGATATGCCTTTTGTGCGAGGTAGATATTCAACATGAGTAACTTCATTTAGGTAGTCAAATATACCTAGCCAATCATCACCAATGGCAAAAATATCAACTTCATATTTCACCATGTCTTGTGCTTTTTGTTTTTTGTGTTTTTCTATAATGACCTTGTCGACAAAATCTAAGGCCTTAATTGTTTCTACTCGTTTTCGCGTGCTTTCGATGACATTCAGTTTGCCGCGGGAACGGTCATAATTTTCGTCAGTCACACCGACGATAAGGTAGTCGCCTAATGCTTTGGCACGTTCTAATAATCGCAGATGACCTTTATGAAACATGTCGAATGTTCCATAAGTAATAATTATTTTTTTGGTATTGATGCTTTATCCCGTGTATCGGTTAATTATATTTCTATGATACAGGAATAAAATTTGGGAGGACATATTTAGTAACAATCTCTGAATTACCGATACGAGCGAAATGTTATATGGTGTTAAGTGATTGAATGAAGAGCGTAAATTTGTAAGAAATTGCTTAAGAAGAGGCCTTAGCGTTGAATCTAAATGATAGCTACTCCAGCCCGCAGGGATGGCTGGAGTAGTGTATTTATTATTTAATATTGAATAGGTTCTGAAATTTAGATATTTTAAGAATATTTCTAATTTCTGCAGTACAACCAGTAATGGATATTTTCGAACTATCATTTCCTGAGTGTTCACGTAATAAAAGTAACATGCCAAGTGCTGAACTATCCATATAAGATGTTTGTGACATATCAATAATAAACTCAGAACTGGAATCGCTATTTTTGTATGCTTCGCGAAATTCTCTATGCACACCGTAATCAAATTTATCAATGATATTAATGCGAATAATGTTATCGCTATTGGTAGTTGTAACGCTGATTGGCATAATTAAAATCCCTTTATTTTTCCATTAATATGATGAGTTTATTCGTGATGTTGTGTAAGGGTACAATTTCATCAACACCGCCATGTTTAACTGCTTCGCCTGGCATACCCCATACAACGCTGGTCTTTTCGTCTTGTGCCAATGTGTGCGCACCATTGTCATGCATTTCTTTCATACCTTCAGCACCATCATCACCCATGCCGGTAAGCATAACGCCGATAGCATTTGCGCCAACATTTTGTGCCACCGATCTAAACATAACATTAACAGAAGGGCGGTGACGGTTGACTGCGGGGCCATCGTTAAGACGACAGACATAACGAGCACCACTACGTTCAACGATTAAATGTTGATCACCTGGAGCAATATAAACATGCCCCGGTAGAATTTGTTGACCATCGCTTGCTTCATATACAGTCATGGCACAGTTTTTATCCATACGCTTGGCGAAGGGGCCACTGAATGCGGCAGGAATATGTTGAGTAATGACAGTGCCGGGTGAATCGGCAGGCATACGCAGCAGCACTTCTTTAATAGCTTCAGTACCACCTGTTGATGCACCAATAGCGATTATCTTTTCGGTTGTTTTCAGTTTTTGCGGTGCTGCTTTACCAAGTACGGCATCAGTGGAGTGCTTCTTGATGGTTTCGATTGCGTCAGCAGTCGGTGGGCACCATGAATCAAGTATCCGTGCACCAGCAGCGCTGGCAACCTTGTCACATATTTCTGTTGCGTATTCTTGGAGGCCTTGTTTAACATCCAGCTTGGGTTTGGCAACAAAATCAATGGCACCAATCTCTAGCGCCTGCAATGTTATGTCAGCACCTTTCTCGGTAAGCGATGAAACCATAATGACAGGCATTGGATGTAGGCGCATAAGATTAGAGAGGAAGGTAATACCATCCATCTTTGGCATTTCCACATCGAGCGTTAGCACATCTGGATGTAATTGTTTTATTTTATCTCGTGCAATAAGAGGATCTGACGCAGTGCCAATGACTTCGAGTCGTGGATCGCTATTGAGGATCTCAGTTAGCATTTGTCTAACTAATGCTGAATCATCAACAATAAGTACTTTTGATTTTTTCTTTTCCATTATCTTCTCAACTGTATTTTTATATTACATTTAGAAAAGATCGATTTCGCCAGTTTCTACTGGTTTATCGTCTAATTGACTCGAGTAAGTTGTTTCGCGAGTGATAATTGTATCATTATGCAGTGAGCGTAATTTTTTCATTTTAACTTTTCCCGTTTTTGGATCGTATAAAACTTTTCTTGGGAAAATGTCACCAACATTTTCTGAAACTAAATTTAATGCTTCAGCATCAATGTACTCTCTAACAAAAGCAATATTATTAGCGCCGACATCCGTCATTTGACTAATTATTCTACCACCGCCAAATATTTTTACTTCGAGATTTTTACGTTGACCACCATTAGTAAGGATGCCATTAATCAAATGCTCCATAGCGAAGTTACCATAACGTGTTGCAGAACTGATAGCGTCGCTACCCCAAGCATGAGGGTCGCCAGTTTTATTGGCAGGTAACATAAAGTGATTCATACCACCAATGCCAAACAGGGTATCTCTGATACATGCTGAAATACATGAACCCAGTACGGTAGTGATTAACTCGTTATGTGTTGTCACATAATATTCGCCAGGTAAAATTTTGGCGACATGCTTTTTATTAGTTTTATCCCAGTACCTGTTGATGTGCGTGAATCCATCTAATGCGGCGGCGGGAGTAGGCCCCGGTTTCTTGGAAACATCTTTAAATGCAGTTACCGGAGAAATCATTATATTACTTCTTTGTATATGTCGTATTGCCGATCAAGTTAAAATCATCACTCACTTTAAACATGGTCTCGGAATGGCCAATAAACATATGGCCAGCAGCATCTAATGCATTGTGATAACGAGCAAAAAGAATCTTTTGGGTTGGCTTATCAAAATAAATAACTACATTACGACAAAAAATGATGTCGAATTGATTTCTCATTGGCCATTCATGCATCAAATTTAATTGACGAAAAGTAACCATTTGCTGCAATTCAGAGCGAACTTTAATTGCATCTGATTGGTCTCCTTTGCCGCGCATAAACCAGCGTTTCAACCTGGGTTTTTCGAGGTTGTTGGTTTTTTCTAAGGAATAAACACCAGCGGCTGCGTGTGCGAGCACATTGGTGTCTAAATCCGTAGCGAGTATTTTAATATCCCAGTCTTTGCTTTCAGGAATACTCTCGCGAATGGTCATTGCTATACTGTAAGGTTCTTCACCTGTCGAGCACCCTGCAGACCATACGCGTATTCTCTTTGTCGCCGCATTACGTTTCAGCAATCCTGGCAACACATCTGATTTTAAAAAATCAAAATGATGATTTTCACGGAAAAATGAAGTCAGGTTAGTTGTAATGGCATTCGTGAAATTAGCCAGTTCATCTTCACCTGCTGGACTTTTTAGGAGGCTAATATAGCTTCCGAAGTTGTCAATCTTCATTTTACGAAGGCGCTTTGTTAGCCGCCCGTAAACTAGGTTACGTTTTGCATCTGAAAGTGAGATGCCAGTATGTTCAATAACCAATTTCCGTATCTGATCAAACTCTTTATCGGTCAGATTGAAATCACGCATTTCTTCAAGCACGGAGATGCCCATTGTTATTTCCCTTTAAAATTCTTCCCATTCGCTATCATTATCAGTTGCTGGAGCTGCTTTTATTGCGCCGGCAGGTCTTCTTGCTGCGGGTCTTGCTGCAACTGGAGCCGGGCGGGATGCTGGTGCCGCTGCAGCAGCAGGAGCACGATTTGCATCAGCACCGCTTAGCTTGAAGTAGGTCATTAGTTGATCCAGTTCACGCGCTTGTTCATCCAATGATTCACTCGCGGCCGCGGCTTCTTCAACCAATGCAGCATTTTGCTGAGTAACCTCATCCATTTGCGATACAGTTTGGTTAACTTGTTCGATACCTGTTGACTGCTCAAGACTTGCTGCAGCAATTTCGGCAATGATGTCACTAACCTTTTTAACTGCGCCAACAATTTCATCAAGTGTTTGACCTGATTCATTAACTAGGCGGCTACCTTCATCAACTTTCTCAACGCTGTCGTTGATGAGTGATTTAATTTCTTTTGCTGCACCAGCACTTCGTTGTGCCAAGTTACGAACTTCACTTGCGACAACTGCAAATCCGCGACCTTGTTCACCAGCTCGTGCTGCTTCAACTGCGGCATTAAGGGCGAGCAGGTTAGTTTGGAAGGCGATTTCATCAATAACACTAATGATGTCGGCAATCTTTTTACTTGCTGAGTTAATTTCACTCATGGCAGTAATTGCGTCACCAACAACTGCGCCACCTTTTTCTGCTTGGTCACGTGCACCCGCAGCAAGTTGATTCGCTTGGCGTGCATTGTCGGCATTTTGTTTCACTGTACCAGTGAGCTCTTCCATACTTGATGCTGTTTCTTCAAGACTAGAAGCCTGCTCTTCAGTACGCTGACTGAGGTTGATGTTACCTTGAGAGATTTCGCCACTTGCTGAGGCAATGCTGGTACTTGCTTGGCGAATATTACCAACCACATCAATTAGGTTGTTAACAGTGCCATTAATTGAATCCTTAAGTATGGCGAATTCACCTTGGTACTCGCCATCCATTGATCTCGTTAGGTCACCAGATGAAAGTGCTTGCATGACATCCATGCCACCTTTAAGTGGGTCAACAACGGCATCCATTAGGTTATTAATGCCTTCACCGAGGCCTTTCATAAAGCCTTGGTAATTTTCATGGTCAATACGGGTATCGAGCTCACCCTTAGTTGCACCATCAATCAACGCTTGAATTTGTTTTTCAGCATCAATTTGTTCAGTGATATCTGTCCACTGCACCATGTTGCCCATGTATTCGCCATTAGGACCTTTAATCATGGTTGCATTAACGCGGAAGTTAAGACCACCGACTGAAATTTCAGCGGTTGCAGGTAAGCGTGCTGGATCTGAAAGTAGCGCACGTTGGTGAGCAGGGTTTTTATGGAAACCATCAATACAGGTTCCTAATAAATTATCGACATCGAGTCCTGGCCAAATAGTGCGTAATTCAACTTGGCGTTTACGCAGCATTTCAACAACGGCAGGATTGGCGAAAGTAATGTTAAGGTCGTTGTCACACAACATAAGATTTGCTTCAGCTCCATCGACGGCTGATGTTAAGCGCGCGACTTCCTCTTCTTTTGCACGTAGTTCAGTCACATCAGACCATTCAAGTGCGTTACCCACATAATTTCCATTTTCCATGATAGCGGTAACATTGAGAGCAAAGGTTAGTGGCCCAACGTTAATATCAGTTGAGTACGGTAGATTATTTGGGTCGCCTAACAATTGACGTTGGTGCGCAGGGTTTTTGTGGAATTGATCAATGTTAGCGCCCAAGATCTTGTCCACTGAAAAACCAGGGTAGGCTTGTTGTAACGTTGCTTCATGACCTTTTAACATATCGGTAGTTGATTTGTTTGCATAGGTGATGTTGAAATCACGATCAATCATCATGATGGCGGTCATGGCGCCATCTACAGTACCTTGTAAGCGCGCGACATTGGCTTCGCTCTTACGGGCTTCAGTTACATCAGACCATTCAAGTGAGTTACCTATATATTCGCCATCTTCAGTAATCTGTGCTGTTACATTCAGCGCGAAAGTTAGAGGGCCAACTTGAATATCTGTTTTATATGGCAAGTTGTTCGGATCAGCTAACAATTGGCGTTGATGCGCTGGATTTTTGTGGAATGTATCAATACAAGTACCCAGTGCGGCATCAGCAGAGAAGCCAGGGTAAACACGACGCAATTCTTCTTCATTATCTTTTAAAATCTTGATCGTCGCCGCATTGGCGTAGGTGATGATAAAGTCACGATCAATCATCATAATGGCTGTTGCAGCACCATCAATTGCTGACTGCATCCGTGTTAGTGCTTCGTTAGTTTCCGTTGTTTCTAGTTTTGCATTTGCCATGGTGTTGTCCTCTGAATCCGTATATCCGGTTAGCATTGTGGTTGCGATAGTTTCAAGTGCTTTTTGCCAAGCTGCATGTACTTCGTCGGTCCATAAATCACCGGCGAATTCCTCCATGACATCAAGCATTGTTGACGCAACGGCTTCATAATGTGCCGGCTCCGCGCCGTATCCTTGGTGTGTACCACCAAGATTTTTTAATACTTCAACCAACGCATCGGGTTTGCGGAGGCTTTTTACTACTAGTACCAGTGCGGCAACGAGTTTCTTTTGTTGTTTGGCTGGCGTGGTATTTGCAAACATAGGCTTAACAGCTGGATAGCGTGCAAATAACTCTTCATAAAATCGTTTTGCTAATTTATTGGCATTGGGCGCGAGTGCATCGAAGGATGACTCAAGCAACTCAACATCAAGGCCTAGTGGTGATACGTAGGGCACTGTAGCAATAGGTTTCTTCGCCGATTTTTTCTTTGCGGCGGGTTTTTTCTTAGCTTCCGGAGATGCATCATCTTCTTGCATCCAAGCTAAGGGGTCATAACCCATATTTGATTTCTTTTTTGTTGCCATTATTTCGTCTCCAGTTCCTATGGCTAGCCGTTCCAGGCAATCCCTGAAAATATACTTGTAAGCAAAGTATTAACAGGGCACTTGTGAATGTTTGCATAAACATTCTGTTTTTTATTTACATTTTGTTTCTGACTCTTTGTCACAGACAATTTATTGTGATTAGGAGTGGTTTTAAAATTTATCATTTGAACGTTCTCCCTTTGAGAAGGTCATCGGCAAGGTCGCGGTAATCCTGAGCGCCATTACTAGATTTTTTGTATTCAAATATGCTTTTTCCAAAACTAGGGCTTTCTGCTAGAGAGACATTTTCTCTGATCGGTGTTGCAAGCACTTGGCCTGGAAAATAATTAAGTAATTTTGCATGTACTTCGCGTGCTAACTTACGGCGGCTGTGGAAACGAGTTACAACCAACCACTTCTTAGTGGTGTGTTTAAGTCGCACTTCAACATGCTTAAGAATATTAAGTAGGCGTGATAAACCATGTAGCGCAAGATAGTCACCTGAAACAGGGATCAACATTTCTTTTGCTGCCAGTAAGGCATTCATTGTCAGCATTCCAGATGAAGGAGGGCAATCAATGAAAATGTAATCTTGGTTGCGAATACGTTTAAGCGCATCATGTAATAACCAGCCGCGTTTTGCGCCGCCAATAGCAATTTGTTCGAGTTCGCCGAGACGTGCTCCGGCGGGAATAAGGTGTAGGTTTTCTCTTACCTTGATTTTTACATCAGAAACTTTGTTGTCGCCACGAATAACGCTGTCAATACCTTCTTGGTCGGGAAGCTCAACACCAAAGCTGGCAGTGAGATGTGATTGAGGATCCATGTCAACGACGGTGACCGCTTTGCCAGATAGAGCAAGTGCATGTGCAAGATTCAACGTTGTCGTTGTCTTGCCTACGCCACCTTTTTGGTTCATCACTGCTATCACATGCATATCCTCAGTCGTTTTCCTGTGTTAGTCGGCTAGGCCATCTGTTGCTTTAATTTCACTACCTGATAATAGGTGATCGATATCGAGGATAATGATCATCTTTTCCTCGACGGTTGCGAGGCCACGGACAAACTCCGTATCGACGACATTGCCAAAGTCAGGTGGTTCTTTCATTTCTTCTTGCGGTACGTCATAAACATCGGATACGCCATCAACAACAATTCCCATGATACGGTCACGATCGGCACATTCAATTTTTAATACAATGACGACGGTGATTGGGCCATATTCAATTTCTGGCATATTAAAACGCTGACGCAGATCAACGATGGGTACAATCGTTCCGCGAAGGTTGATAACACCTTTTATGTAGTCAGGTGTATTTGGAATAGGTGTAACTGAATCCCAGCCCTTTATTTCTTGAACACGTAATATATCTACACCGTATTCTTCTTCACCAAGAATAAACGTAAGGAATTGATCTGCGTCTGAATCAAGTTCAGAGCCAATAATTGAGTTGAGTTCACTAGCTGCTTTGGTCATGCAAATTCTCCTTATGCCGCTTCGTCGGCGATATCACTGTCATTTCCTTGAGGAGGAGTGACGGGTGTTGTTGGTTCAGGCGTGCCTTTTTCTTTATACATATCAATCATGCCTGAGATATCTAGAATGAGTGCGACAGTGCCGTCACCCAAGATGGTTGCACCTGAAATTCCATCGACACGTTGGTAATTTGTTTCGAGGCTTTTAATCACGACTTGTTGTTGTGCAAGTAGATCATCAACAATAATGCCTGCTTTATGACCGTCGCCTTCAACGACAACCATGAGTCTATTGTCGAGTGTGCTATCGCCACCGTGCATGTTAAAGATATGATCAGCGCGAATAATCGGAATATATTCGTCTCGTAATTTGTAGAGATCTGCCTTGCCAGCAATACCATTGAGGTTGTCAGATTTAACTTGTATTGATTCGATAATGGAAACCAGTGGCACAACAAATGTTTCATTTCCAACTTTAACTAATTGTCCATCTAAAATGGCCAAAGTTAATGGTAGTTGGATAGTGAAAACAGCGCCTTTACCTTCAGTGGAATCAACGCGAACACTACCGCCAAGAGATTTAATATTTTTCCTGACGACATCCATGCCAACACCACGGCCAGATACATCACTTAATGCTTCGGCAGTAGAAAGACCTGGGTGGAAAATAAGGTCATTAATCGCATCATCGCTGAGCTCTTCATTTTCACCGACTAAACCGTTAGAGCGAGCCTTATTAAGTACGCGTTCTTTATTAATCCCCGCACCATCATCAGAAAGTTCAATAACGATATTGCCACCTTTATGGTAAGCATTAAGTGTAAGCGTACCGGTTTCATCTTTTCCAGCTTCGAGGCGTTGTTCCGGAGTTTCAATACCATGATCTAAAGCATTGCGAACCAAGTGAACCATTGGGTCGCCAATTTTTTCCATCACCGTTTTATCTAACTCAGTACCTTCACCAAGCGTAACCAGATTAACCTTTTTATTCAGCTTGCTAGATAAGTCATGAACTAATCGTGGAACGCGGCTAAACACAAAGCTAATAGGCAACATACGAATACGCATAACACTTTCTTGAATTTCACGCGTGTTACGTTCTAATTGCGCAAGTCCTTCGAGCAATTTTTCCATGCGGCTTTCGTCATGTTTTTCATCTTCACTAATTTCACCACCGACTTGCCCAAGCATTGCTTGTGTAATAACGAGTTCACCAACGAGATTGATAATTTCATCGACTTTATCAATGCCAACTCGAATGGAGGCTGTTTCACTACCACCTTTCTTGGCAGTGGCCTTTTTCGCAGCGGGGTCTTTTTCTGCTTTTTCTGTTGCAAGTGTGTCTGATGCGGCCGCTTGTGGTGCTTCGGCAACATTTTCTGATTCGTTTACTATAGGCTGGATATCTAGATCACATTCATCTTCGACCCAATCAAATACTTCTACTATGTCATCTTTGCTGATGTCACCAGTGAGAGTAATTTCCCATGATAGAAATGAATCTTCTGGATTTAAATCAGCAAAGGACGGGAGTTCGGATATATTAACTACAACTTCTATTTTACCGAGTTCACCGAGTGCGTGCATCATTCTTACAGGATCATTACCTGTACGAAGCATTTCTATGTGTGGGCGGAATGAAATTTGCCAGCCACCTGCTGTCGTTTCATTTGCAGAATCGTTACTGCCTTCATCTGACGCGCTAGCGCCTTCAACACCTAGTAAGTCTTCGAGTTCTTTTTGTACTGCGTTGTTATTTTCCTCATCCATATCGCCGCCATCTTTATATACGCCTAACATATCGCGCATAACGTCAACAGATTTCAATAATATGTCTACGGCTTCTTGGGTGACTTGACGCGTGCCATCACGCATTTCATCTAGTAGTGTTTCAGCGACATGAGTGAATTCAGCAATTGCAGTAAATCCAAATGTACCACTACCGCCTTTGATTGAGTGTGCCGAACGGAAGATAGTATTAATCGACTCGTTATCAGCATTACCCACATCAAGGTTTAGGAGTTCGTTTTCCATGATGTCCAAACCTTCGAAGCTTTCTTCGAAGAAGGTTTGGTGAAATTGCTCCATATCTATACTCATAATTTTTTATCCCAGTACTTTTTTCACTGTTGCAAGTAATTGGTCAGGGTTGAATGGTTTAACAATCCAGCCTGTTGCTCCTGCTTGTTTACCAGCCATCTTTTTGTCGGCAGATGACTCAGTGGTTAAGGTGAGGATGGGCGTAAACTTGTAAGCGGGTAGGGCACGGAGTTCTTTAGTTAATGTGATGCCATCCATGTTGGGCATGTTGATATCAGTGATAACTAAGTTATAGCTGTTTGATTTGGCAATTTGGAGTGCTTCCATGCCATCTTTTGCTTCAGTAACATCGTATCCAGCACCCTTAAGGGTAAATGTCACCATTTGACGCATTGACGCCGAATCATCAACTGCAAGAATACTTGCCATTTTGTTCTCCTAATAAAATATTACTGCTGCTACAAAAAATCTTAATGCAGGGTCTTTTCTTTTAATCCAAGATGTTCTACTAAACCGGTAAGCGATGCGGATTCTATTAGCGCATCACTAGGATCTAACCATTCAATATCAATTCCATGTGTTTGTGCATCAAGAAAGAAGGCGCATAACAGCTGTAGAGCGGCGGCATCAGCCTTACCTACATCACCTGCTTGGAGTCGTATAGATTGCCCACTATCCAATGCGACTTTCAATTCAGTACCTAAGTCGGCTACAACGGATATATCCAAGGATTCTTGGCAATTAATAACTTGTACTTCTTTCTTTTCTTCACTCATATTTATCTCACTTATGAAATAATATTTACGGGTTTATTATCAGTTGTTAATATACGGATAATTCCGACTTCAACTGCGTTATCGACATACTTTTTTAAAGCTTTAGCCTTTTTTGTTGAAAATATGTACTTACGGACAAGTTTTTTACTAGTAGAAAAAGCAAAACCCATGCCATTTATAACTCATTGAAAAATATAGTTATATTTATTTGGTTGCGGGCAAGTTTTTGACATATTTTGCAGATGTTTTCCGCTTTGCGGCATTTGAAACTGTGTAATATAAGAAAATAAATAGACGTGTTACTTCACTTTTTATCTGAAATGCGTTTTGATCGATTCTAAATCTACATTTAGGCTAGTTAATGCTCCCGACATACCCTCTATTAAAAGAAAGTAATTTCCCTATATTGCAGCGTGGTCAATTAACCACCTTGCAGGTGAATTTGGGTTACCGCTGTAACCAGCAATGTCTACATTGCCATGTGAACGCGGGTCCGAAGCGGACAGAAGAGATGGATGCCAAGGGTATTCATACGGTATTGACCTTTCTTAAAGAAAAATCTATTCAAGTATTGGACTTAACGGGTGGTGCACCAGAACTTAACCCACACTTCAGGTCATTGGTTGAGCAGGCACGAGCTTTGGGTGTGAAGGTGATCGACCGTTGTAATTTAACGATCCTTGAGGAGCAGGGACAAGAAGGGCTTGCAACGTTTTTAGCAACGAACAAAGTAGAAGTTGTGGCTTCTTTACCTTGTTATATGAAAGAAAATGTTGAGCAGCAACGAGGCAAAGGGGTTTTTGAACCTAGCTTAGCTGGGTTGCGGCAATTAAATAAGCTGGGCTACGGTCAACAGGGTTCAGAATTGAAATTGAATTTAGTTTATAACCCACAAGATGCGAGCTTACCTCCAGCACAGCAACAATTAGAAATTGATTATAAGCACCATCTTGCGACAGAGTATGAAATTCATTTTAATAATTTATTTACCTTGGCGAATATGCCGATTCAACGTTTTGGCAGTATGTTGATTTCAAAAGGGCAGTTTGATGAATACATGAACTTGCTCAAGAGTGCATATCAAGCCGAAAATATTGCATCGGTAATGTGTAGAAGTATGTTGAGTGTTGATTGGCAAGGCTTCGTTTATGATTGTGATTTTAATCAGATGCTCGATATGCCGTTAATTCACAAGAATAATAAAACACATTTGTCAGATTTAATGGAAGTTGAATTTGTCGGTCAGCCAATTGCCATTGCCGATCATTGCTATGGCTGTACTGCAGGTCAGGGTAGTAGCTGTGGCGGTGCGCTTGGTGAGTAAGATGATTGTGTGTTCGATTATTATTCCAGTATTAAATGAGTCGGCACATTTACCCACACAACTTGCAGAACTTCAAGCATGGCGACAAGCAGGGCATGAAATTATTGTCGTTGATGGTGGTAGTGAGGATGCTAGCGGCGAACTTGCTAGACCATTAGTTGATCAGTTGATTTCTTCTCCCAAAGGACGCGCTACACAAATGAATAAAGGTGCTGCGTCTGCAAATAATGAGTGGCTGGTGTTTTTACATGCCGATACATTATTTTCTAAAACAGCAATGAATTCTCTGCAAAATATATTTCATCGAGAAGATATAAAGTGGGGACGCTTTGATGTTCGTTTATCAGGGAGCAACCCCTTATTTAGATTGATATCTATATTAATGAATATTCGTTCTCGTATAAGCGGAATTGCAACAGGCGATCAAGCAATGTTTATGCGTAAAGCTGTTTTTGATCAGGTAGGAGGCTTCCCTGATATCGCCTTGATGGAAGATATTAGTTTGAGCAGTAAGTTGAAAAAAATGTCTTCGCCATACTGTATGAAAGAATTTGTTACCACATCAAGCCGACGCTGGCATAAGCATGGCATTGTTAAAACTATTTTTATGATGTGGTCGTTACGCTTACGTTATTTTTTTGGCGCAAGTCCTAGGGCACTTGCAGAACGCTATAATCGTTCACCGAAATGACGGGTACATGTGTTTGTGTATTTGCCAAGGCACCAGTAAGCGGTCAGGTTAAGACGCGTTTATTACCAGTGCTTAGCGAACAACAAGCCTGTCTTGTGCATGAACGTTTAATTCAGCATTGTCTTTCACGAATTCAACATCCTGATTGGCAAACTCAATTGTGGTCAACAGATATATCTCATCCTTATATACAGGCGTGTGCTGAAAATCATTCAGTTTCATTGCATACGCAACAAGGTATTGATCTTGGGGAACGAATGGCTTCTGCTGTACAGCAGTCACTAGAACATTTTAAGCATGTCATTATCATTGGTACAGATTGTCCGAGTATTGATGCAGGCTTTATTCAAGAGGCAGTAAAAAAACTAAAGGCAGGCGTTGATGTTGTTCTGGGCCCAGCTGAAGATGGTGGTTATGTATTAATTGGCTTTTCATTGTCAGCAGAGAATGTCTTTACTGGTATTGAATGGGGTACAGATCAAGTTCTAGAATCAACGCGGCTGCGGTTACGTGACGCTAAATTAAATTGGCATGAACTTGAAACACAGCGCGATATAGATAGACCTGAAGACTTGCAGTACTTAGAGCAAGCTTACCCTCTATTGTTTCGGCAATAATTTTACTCAATCGGTGTGTCGTTATCATTACCCCAATCAGACCAAGAACCTGGGTAACCACTAATGTCGGTATAGCCGAGTGATTTGAGCATAATAAAACTTAGCGCAGAACGGTGATGGGTGTGGCAGTAACAGGTAATGTGTTTGTCGGTGGAGAAACCGCGTTGTGCAAGTGCTTCTGTCAGTTCTTTATTATTTTTTAAGCGGCCATTGCGACTAGGGTCCATTATTGCCATCCAGTCGTAATGAATTGCACCGGGAATATGGCCACCACGCGCAGCAAATTTCTTTTCGCCTGTGTATTCGCCAATGCTACGCGCATCGAGTAATTGCACTTGCGTATTATCAAGATTTTCAAGAACCGCTTTACGTGATGATACAACGGAAGTGAGTTGTTTCGATGCGGAGAAATTGCCCGTGCCTGGTTTAGTTATCTCTTTATCGATTGGCCAGCCTTCATTCGCCCATGCCATGAATCCACCATTTAATAATGAGTAGCTTGTGTGGCCATAGGCTTCTAGCGTCCAAAGTAGGCGACTGGCTTTACCACCACCTTCATCATCATAGGCGACGATGTGCGTGTCATTATTTATGCCCAATGATTGCATTAATTTTTCAAACTCAGCAGCGTCGGGTAATAAACCCATGATAGGTTTTTCGACATGGAGGATTTGTGGGTATTCAATATGTACAGCGCCAGGAATATGCGCTTGTTGCCAAACTTCCTTTTTACAAACATCAATAATAACTAACTGTTTATCACTAAGGTGATCAGCCAGTTCATCACATTCAACAATTGTTTGGAAAAGAAGGTTAGACATGTTTGGAGTCCTTACTGGGATTGAGAAGCTGTAACCAGTGTACAACCGGTGTTTCGGTGCCGCTTCGCATGTGCAGTAGGCAACCAATATTAGCGGTGGCAATAATATCGGGTTGCTCGCTAAGAAGATTATCTAATTTGTTGAGTAATAACTTCTTAGAAATATTCGGCTGTAGTATCGAGTAAGCACCTGCTGAGCCACAGCATAGATGTGCATCATTGTATTCAATGATATCGTAACCGACTTGGCTGAGTAAGGATTCAACACTGCCGGTAATACCTTGGCCATGCTGTAGGGTGCAAGGGGCATGAAAACTAATGCGAGCTGTTTTTTTATCACCTAAAGACGATAAATCTTCGTTACTAAGAAATTCACTTACGTCGGCACACAATTCGGATACACGAGCAGCCTTCTCGGCATAGTCAGGATCGTTTTCTAATAGTTTTCCGTAATCCTTGATCATGATACCACAGGCGCTGGCAGTACTGATGATGGCTTCAGCTCCAGCTTCGATGCTTGGCCACCAAGCATTAATATTCTTTTTAATAAAATGATGTGCTTCGGCAGATTTCGCCATGTGTTCACTCATGGCGCCACAACAACTGTCGGCATCTATTTCAACGGCAGTAACACCAAGTTTGTCGAGAATAATGCGGCAGTCGGCATTGATGTCGGGTGCGAAGGCGTCTTGCGCACACCCAGCAGGGAGGATCACCATGCGTTGGTGGCGATCAAGTATGGCATCGTTATTTTTGCTTGTCGGTAATTGACGTTGAACTGATGCGGGTAAGATGCGACGAAGTTTGGTTGCCAGCTTAACAACCAGACCGATTCTTTTTCTATGTGGAATAACTTGCCGTAATGACCAACGCAACAAAGCAGCAAAGGCGAGACGTGGACTGTTTTTTTCTGCGATCTCTCTACCGATGGTTAACAAGCGTCCGTATTGAACACCAGAAGGACAAGTGGTTTCACAATTACGACAGGTAAGACAGCGATCTAAATGTTTTAATGTTTGAGATGAATTTTCACCTGTTTCAAACATTTGTTTCATTAAATAAATGCGACCACGTGGCCCATCAAGCTCATCACCGAGCAATTGGTATGTTGGGCAGGTTGCATTACAAAAACCACAATGAACACAGCTGCGTAAAATACTATCTACTTCTTCAATGAGCGGATGTTTCTTTAGACTCTTGTGAATAATGGTCTGCATATTAATAATCTGCCAGCATGCGCATTGGGTTGAGAATGCCAGCAGGATCAAAGGCCTGTTTTAATTGTGTATGTAATGCGGCAATACCTGGCGCCAATGGATGAAAAGCTTCAACATTATTATCGCTAGGATTAAATAAAGTGGCATGACCACCGTGTGATTCACATAGAGCACGAATCACATTAGCGGGTTCATCGGTTCTAATCCAGCGTTGCGCGCCAGCCCAATCAGTTAACGCTTTACCTGTTAAGTTTAATGTTAGCGTGGCGGGAGCGAGTGATAATCGCCATAGTGGTTGATTACCAGTGAAAAAATCATGTTGCTGATCGCGAAGCGCTTGCCAAAAATCATGTCCGGCTTCATCTGCTTCGCCACCGATAATACTTGTGGCATGTTTCACTGCAGCCGCATTTCCGGATAGGCGTATATATAATGTGTCATCTAAATGACAACTTGCGCTGATGGGTAAAGCTTGTTTGCCGAGTTCTTGCCAAGTTTGCATAGCTTGAGTGGCATCTTTTTCTAATTTGAGTGTGATCTCGGTTTCAGGTTTTGGCATCACTTTGATAGAGGCATCTAATATAACGCCAAGTGTGCCCATGGCCCCCGTCATTAAACGCGATATGTCATAACCGGCGACATTTTTCATCACTTGACCACCATAGCTTAGCTTTTCGGCTTTACCATTTAGACAGGTGATACCGAGCACGGCATCACGTAATGAACCGGCATAAGGACGTGCAGGGCCAGATAGGCCGCAGGCAACCATGCCGCCAATACTACCGCGATGATTGAAACGTGGTGGTTCAAATGCGAACATCTGATTTTCTGTCGCTAATGTTTTTTCGATTTCTTCGATGGATGTACCACAGCGGGCAGTGATGACTAATTCGGTTGGTTGGTAATCGATAATGCCACTGTGCTGTGTTGTTTCGAGTGTGGCAAGTGAGGCGTCAGTTCGTCGGCCATAGAAATCCTTACTGCTATGTCCTTTAATGTTAACGGCAGTATCATTATCGAAAGCATGCTCGAGTTTTTTTTGTAGTTCGGTACTGATATCAGATGACATAATATTTTTATTCAAACCTTAATGAACGTAGCATGGCGAGGCTTTTTTTCGCTTGTTCGGCGCGACCTTCAATGATTTCTTCTTCGATTTCAATATTTTCAGCGGCCAATGGGATGTCGGTCCAAACGAAGGCGAGTTCGCTGCCAAAATCCGTAAGATAAAAAAGATGAAAACGCGGTCCTTGTTTGTCAGAAGCGAATTGCTTGTAGATAGAGGCAATAGTCTTTTTACCATCAATCTCAAAATGGTGAGTGCTTAGTTCTAATAATGGGCTTCGGTATGAACGAATTGCTAAGCGTTTATACCAATCGAATGTTTTGGCACTGGCTTGTTCGAAAGAGATTGCACGTTCACTCTTGTTTAATGCGTGGGTTGTTTCAAGACGATAAGTGCCACCGGTTTTGGTTGGCTTTATTGAAAGCACTGTTCCGCGCACGGTAAATACATCGGTGACGGCATTTAGTATGTATGCGCGAGTACCACTAATGGGGAGAGTAACGTGGAAACTTTTATCACCAGATGTATATTGACCCGTTTCCGCATCGATTTCACCAACAAGCCGACCCGTTACTATTTTCTCGTCAACAGCAAAAACATTATTCGAAAATAATAATGAAACACACAGTGCTGAAGCACTAAGCATTGAAGTAATTGTTTTTTTGAAATTATTTTTATGCATTTTAAAAGCGTTCAATTTCAGGAAAAGGCACTTCGCCATTATGGACATGCATCGCACCAAATTCTGCACAGCGATGTAATGTTGGTACGGCTTTGCCTGGGTTTAGTAAACCATCTGGATCGAAGGCTTGTTTCACTGCATGCAGTTGCTGTAATTCATCTTTATTGAATTGAAAACACATCGCATCTAGTTTTTCTACGCCGACACCATGTTCGCCGGTAATCGTGCCACCGGCTTTTACGCAAGCTTCAAGTATTTTTCTACCCAGTTCTTCAGTTTGTTCTAATTCATTTTCTATATTTGCATCGTACAGAATAAGCGGGTGTAAGTTGCCATCGCCTGCATGGAATACATTAACAACGCGTAGTCCGTATTCATTTGAAAGTTCGGTAATGTGCGTTAACACCGCAGCAAGTTGGTGGCGAGGAATGGTGCCATCCATACAATAATAATCGGGACTGATTCGGCCAACAGCAGGGAAGGCCGCTTTACGCCCAGCCCAGAATTGTTGGCGTTCGCTGTCACTGCTCGCAACACGCACTTCATCAGCACCAGATTGTTTAAATACATCGCTGACGCGTTGTACTTGTTCTACAACATCGTCTTCTGGGCCATCGATTTCACATATCAACACGGCGGCGGCATCAGTGGGGTAACCTGCGTGAACAAAATCTTCTGCAGCACGAATCGCGGCGTTGTCCATAAGTTCAAGACCTGCAGGGATAATGCCCGCGGCAATAACGTTGGCAACCGATGCGCCTGCAGCGGCAACATCATTAAAGGAAGCAAGCAATACTTGAACGGTATCTGGTTTTGGTAATAACTTAACAGTGACTTCAATAATGATGCCGAGTAATCCTTCTGAACCTGTCATGAGTGCAAGCAAATCATAACCAGAAGAATCTAAACCTGAACCACCAATGGTATGTAGTTCACCATCAAATGTTAGTATTTTTAATTGCTGAATATTGTGAACGGTGAGTCCGTACTTAAGACAATGTACACCACCCGAATTTTCGGCGACATTGCCACCAATGCTGCATGCAATTTGTGAAGAGGGATCGGGTGCGTAATAAAGTCCGTATTGTTTAACCGCTTCGGTAATCGCTAAGTTGCGTACACCGGGTTCAACACGGGCACAACGGTTAGCAACATCAACATCGATAATGCGCTTAAATTTCGCGAGACTTAATAGCACGCCGCGTTTATGTGGTAATGCTCCACCAGACAAACCGGTTCCTGCCCCTCGTGCGACTACAGGAGTTTGTAGGCGTTTGCAGATCTTGAGTACTTGCTGAACTTGTTCAACAGTTTCTGGCAATACCACTATATAAGGTAGGGAGCGGTAGGCGGAGAGCCCATCACATTCGTAGGGCTTAAGCGCCTCTGGATTACTGAGCACGGCACCATTGGCTAGTACAGATTGCAGTGCGCTGGCGAGGGCTTCACGATCGCCGTGATAGCCAGATGTATCGAGTTGTTCTTGCATGGTGCTAGGATAATCTAAACAGACCGAGCAGGGTAGTCTCAGTTTTTGCTTGCCTCAGCATCTTTTACGGTGTCATACATGATAGCTAAGCTATCTGGGTTAAATGAAATTGAGTTAATGCCTTTTTCAACTAACCAATGGGTTATTTCAGGATAGTCTGATGGAGCTTGGCCACAGATGCCGATGTACTTTCCTGCTTTATTACACGCATCAATTGCCATTTCCATGAGTTTTAATACAGCAGGGTTACGTTCATCAAAGTCATTTACTAATGAAGAGTCCCTATCAACACCAAGGGTTAATTGGGTAAGGTCATTTGAGCCAATGGAAAAACCGTCAAATAGTTCAAGAAATTCATCAGCAAGTAATGCATTGGCGGGAATTTCACACATAAGATAAATCTTCAAACCATTTTCACCGCGAACCAAGCCATTATTGGCCATTAATCTAAGCACTTCCGTTGCTTCATTAATGGTGCGGACAAAAGGCACCATCACAGCAAGATTAGTCAGTCCCATGGTATCGCGTACTCGGCAGAGTGCTTCGCATTCCATTTTAAAGCATTCGGAAAATTGCTTGGAAGGGTAGCGGGAAGCACCACGGAAACCGAGCATCGGATTTTCTTCTTTCGGTTCAAATGATTCACCGCCGGGCATGGCTGCATATTCATTGGACTTAAAATCACTTAGCCGAACAATGACGGGGCGTGGCGAAAATGCAGCAGCAATACTGCCGACACCTTCGGCAAGACGCTGCACGTAAAAATGTCGTGGGTCAGTGTAGGCGGCGCTGCGTTTTTCAATTTCTGCGCGGGTAGCGTCATCGACGTTATCCGGTTCGAGTAATGCGCGAGGGTGAATACCAATGAAGTGGTTAATAATAAATTCAAGCCGAGCAAGGCCGACACCATCAGAGGGTAATTGTGAAAGGCTATAGGCTTGTTCGGGATCACCAACGTTAAGCATAAGATGCGTTCGTGGGTGCGGCCCCTTAAAAGGTTTAATTGTTTCGGTGTGCCAAGGTAATAAGCCTGCATAGATATTACCTGTGTCACCTTCGGCGCAAGATACGGTGACATCTTGTCCTGTGTGTAATGTTGTTGATGCGTTACCACAGCCAACGATTGCGGGAATACCAAGTTCACGAGCAATGATCGCGGCATGACAAGTACGGCCACCACGATTAGTGATAATGGCCGATGCGATTTTCATAATCGGTTCCCAGTCAGGATCGGTAATATCGGTGACCAGCACTTCACCTGCTTGTAGATTATGCATTTCACTCGCGTGTGGAATCACGCGTATCTTACCTTGGCCAATCTTGCGGCCAATACTTTTACCTGTGCAAAGTAACTCGCCACGCTCTTCAAGTACGTGTTGTTCAAAATGTTTATGATCGTCGGAACTATGAATTGTTTCAGGACGTGCTTGCAGTATATAGAGTAATCCATCACGACCATCTTTAGCCCATTCGATATCCATTGGTTGGTCGTGACCATGATGTGCTGAGTAATGTTTTTCAATAATAACGGCTTGTCGTGCAAGTTCGACGATGTCATCTTCATCAAGTGCAAATTGCATTTGTTCGTTAATCGGTACGTCGACATTTTTAATGCCACCGGTATCGTCATAGATCATACGCAGTGCTTTATCACCCAGTTGGCGTTTAATGATTGGATGGTGTTTCTCACCAAGACTTGGTTTGAATACATGGTATTCATCAGGATTTACCGCGCCTTGTACGACATTTTCACCTAAGCCATAAGCGGCATTGATCAGAACAACATTACGAAAACCACTTTCAGTATCGAGAGTGAACATAACGCCAGATGTGCCAAGATCGGAGCGTGCCATTTTTTGCACACCTATTGATAGGGCGACCTTCATATGCTCAAAACCCTTGTCGACACGATAGGCAATGGCACGATCAGTAAATAAGGACGCAAAGACCTTGAGACAGGTTGTCAGTACGGCATCATCGCCATGTACGTTTAGATAGGTTTCTTGTTGGCCAGCAAAGGATGCGCCGGGCAAATCTTCGGCCGTTGCAGAAGAACGCAGGGCGACATCAGGGATCATGCCGTATTGTGTTGTCATGTCGGCATAGGCAGCGAGGATCTCTTCAGCAAAATCGGGAGGCAGTTGGGCTGAGAGGAACCAGTTTCGGATCTGTTTACCCGTTTTAGTGAGCTGGGCAATATCGCGCACATCCAATTTCGCGAGTAATTTTGTAACCGGATCGCGCAGGCCATTGTGATCGAGAAAATGCCAATAGGCATCAGCAGTGGTCGCAAAACCATCAGGAATGCGTATACCTAGTGGGCTAAGCTCAGTAATCATCTCACCGAGAGAAGCATTTTTTCCACCAACAACGTCAATATCACCAATACCTAAGGTATTGAAAGTCCGCACATATTGCATGGCTATGGGCCTTTTTTAACTGGAAATTTGAGCGCGTTTACGACAGACTAGCGCGCGCTTAAGTAACTAAACATTATTCCTACATGCTAAGAGGCATCAACATGAGTAGCAAGTCATTTCATCCACCTAAACGTACCTTAATGGGCCCAGGTCCTTCTGATGTAAACCCACGTGTTTTGGAAGCAATGTCACGCCCAACGATTGGTCATCTTGATCCTGTTTTTGTTGGCTTAATGGATGATATGAAAGGTCTGCTGCAATATGCCTTTCAAACTAAAAACGAATTAACGATGCCTGTATCTGCTCCAGGTTCTGCTGGTATGGAAACTTGTTTTGCCAACTTGGTTGAGCCAGGCGACAAAGTTATTGTTTGCCGCAACGGCGTTTTCGGCATGCGAATGACTGAGAATGTTGAACGTTGTGGTGGCGAAGCCATCTTGGTTGATGATGAATGGGGACAACCTGTTGATCCAGCTAAGTTGGAAGAAGCGCTAAAAGCGAACCCTGATGCCTGCATTGTTGCATTCGTTCATGCAGAAACATCAACGGGTGCTCAATCTGATGCGAAGACATTGGTTGAGATTGCTCATAAGTACGATTGTCTGACAATTGTTGATGCGGTGACATCATTAGGTGGTACACCACTGATGGTTGATGAGTGGGGAATTGATTCAATTTATTCTGGTACGCAAAAATGTTTGTCTTGTACGCCAGGTCTTTCACCTATTAGTTTTAATGAGGCCGCATTGGAAAAAATTAAGAACCGTAAGACTAAGGTTCAAAGTTGGTTCCTCGATTTGAATTTGGTTATGGGTTACTGGGGTGGTGGTGCAAAACGTGCTTATCACCATACGGCACCGATTAATTCTTTATACGGATTGCATGAGTCATTAGTGATTCTTGAAGAAGAAGGCATTGAAAACTCATGGGCTCGTCATGCGCATCACCATGCAGCACTACGCGATGGTTTTGAAGCGATGGGTTTGAAATTTATTGTTGATGCAGAAAGTCGCCTACCACAACTTAATTCAGTGACCATTCCTGAAGGTGTTGATGAAGCGGCAGTTCGTGGTCGTTTATTAAATGAATATGATTTGGAAATTGGCGCAGGCTTAGGTGCATTAGCCGGTAAGGTTTGGCGTGTTGGCCTAATGGGTTACGCGGCGAATCAGCGTAATGTTTTATTCTGCCTACAATCACTTGATGCGATACTTACTGATATGGGTGCGTCGATTAATAGCGGTGCAGCAGTGAAAGCAGCACAGGCTTATTACGCTAAGTAATAGGTAAGCTTAAGTTATAAAAAAAGCCGGTGCTTAGTAGCATCGGCTTTTTTATGTGAAATGGTTATTAATATTTAATCGTCGTCATTACCAATCGCAGTGCCGACTTCAAGTTCTTCAAACCAGTCTAGGAAGCGTTTTACATCATCGCCTTTGAATATACGGCCATGTTGTGGCGCCATTTGTTCAATGTCGAGTTTACGAACGCGACTAATCCAATCATTTTTAGCACGGTTTGATGGCATCCAGCGTTGATGGAACATTTTCATCCTTGTGACATGTTCATCAAAGTCGTCAACATAAATAGGTCCTTCTGGTGATTCAAGTGCGGCACCCACGTCACCACTCATCAATATTTTGGCGACGGGATCATAAACATGGTAATTGCCAGAAGCATGGAGATAATGAGCAGGGATAAATTCTAAATTAATTAATCCTAGGTTAAGTGTGTTGCCTTCATCCGGAATGCCAACATATTCAATGTTATTCATACCAAAGTGACGAATAAAACCTTCCCAAATCCAAGGCGCATGTAGGCGAGCTTCAGGTAAAGCTTGATCCCATAAACCCAGAGAAGAAATAATATCGGGATCTTGGTGTGAGGCAAAAAGATCAGTAATTTGATCCGCTTTTGCATGATGTAAAATAGCACCTAGCATTGGAGCAAAGACTTCGATGCCACCCGGATCCATGAGTAGGGCACGTTCGCCGGCTACAATCATGTATTGGTTTGTATCGATAATACTGTCTGCTTTTTCTGGATCACGGCCAAACATGAACCATTGATGGCCTTTATCAAAAATCTTTGTGACTTTCATTACTGCTTCCCTGTTATGCGTGTTCGCGCGTTAAGGTTTTAACTCGATCGAGATGTTCGTAGCTGTCTGAAACTTTATCTTTAATAAACACGGCTGCGTTATCAAGGTTGTCTGCAACAACATCAAGTTTGGCACGGAATTCTTGTGCGTTTGAAGTGACAACACGCGATACAGATGCAATAGCTCTTGCTGAGAGCATGTGTTTATCCATTTCTTCAAGTTGCACAAATAAATCTTTCATGCTGTTTCTAAATTCTTTGAATGATTTAATCATGTGTGTTTCAACACGATCCATTGATGGGTTTAATGACTTAATGTATGCGGCATCTTCATTCTTTTTAATGACAGAAGTAAAACGCTTGTAAGCATCGTATGAACGTTGTTCATGTACGGCTATTTTTGAGAGCCGTAGGGCATTTTCATTGATAGTAGATACGCCCTCAATGGCTAGTTGGGATATTTCATCAATGAAATCAGTAATGGGTTGGAAGCCAAGCCCTTTATCGCCAGCCTGCGCCGATATTACTTTGGCATTTTTAGCAGCCAGTGACACACCATAGGCAACATTCATTACAGAATGTAACTCGGCGGCAATGCTTGCTAAAGCAACTAATTTGTCTTCATTTTGAGCCATATTGGCCATTACTCAACCTATGGAGTGATTATTGTACATAGGCTATCGGCATTTAGTCGGAAAACATGATAATTATAATCTTTAGTAGCCTAGTGGTTTACAATGGTATTATGGCTAGTCTATACAGATAGACGTAATCGTAATTGTTCGTAATATTTTTCTTGGTGAAAACCTTACGTAGGTTGTAGGATAAGGATCAAGATTCCCAAGTGAATGGAGATAGTTTACATCATGAAAAGCATAAAAATTATATTGATTATTGTTGTGGCGGTGGTGATTGGCGCGGCTGTGTTTTTATTATCATCACTTGATGGCCTCGTTAAAACAGCTATTGAAGAAGCCGGCACGCAGGTGACTCAGACTCGTGTAGCTGTAGGCGAAGTAAAACTTACGCCGACCTCTGGAGAGGGAACAATTAAAAATTTACAGGTAGATAGTCCAGCGGGATTCTCGCGGAAACAAATATTTACTTTGGGTGAAGTGACGATTGCAATTGATCCAAAAACAATAACGGAAAAAGTGGTTGTTATTGATAAGGTGATTATTAAATCACCACAAATATTTTATGAAATAAATGACAAGGGTGATTCGAACCTAGATGTATTAAAGAAAAATGTAGAACAAGCAACCGCGAAGATGGGTTCAACAGGGAAATCTGATGCTGGTGGCGACGAGGTTAAAATAATTATTCGCAAATTCGTTATTGAAGGTGCTGAAGTCGATGCACGAATTGCTGCATTGGGTGGTAAGGATTTATCAGCAAATATTCCGCGTATTCAATTAAATAATTTAGGTAAAGACACGGGTGGTGCAACAGCCGGTGAAATAGCCGAAAAGGTAACAAATGTTTTAATATCAAAAACAACCACGGCCGTTGCTGAATTAGGTGCACAACAATTTATTGGTAAAACAGCCGAAGAGGCCAAAGCCGAGTTAGAAAGGAAGGCCAAAGAAACAGTGATTGAGAAATTAGGCGATCAAATTGGTGGGGCGTTAGAAAGCTTGTTCTGAGCTTAATACGCTACTTTAGGTTGTGACCGTTTGCGCACTCATGCCGGTGAGTGCTTTTCTGCGGCTCAGTTCATCAAATAGAGACTACGCAAATCCTATATAGTGGTGTTTTGTAGAAAAACACACCATTTCATGGTGCGTGGCCTTGAAATCATCATTTATTAACCCCATCTAGCAGCATAATAAACCTATATTTAGTTAAATATTTTCGGAGGCACAAAGAGTCATGACTGTTGAAGCGCATAAAGAGACCATGGAATTCCAAACTGAGGTGCGGCAATTGCTGCAACTGATGATCAATTCCCTGTACAGCAATAAAGAGATCTTTTTGCGTGAATTGGTATCAAATGGTTCAGATGCTTGCGATAAGCTGCGCTTTGAATCCTTGTCTGATGATGCCCTCATGGAAGATGACAGCGAGATGGCTATCACCGTTGAGTTTGATAAAGATGCTCGTACTATCACGATTGCAGATAACGGTATCGGTATGAACCGTCAAGAAGTCATTGATAACATCGGTACGATTGCCAAGTCGGGTACCAAGCAGTTCTTTGAAGCCTTAAGTGGAGATCAAGCCAGTGATGCTAATTTAATTGGCCAATTCGGTGTTGGTTTTTATTCATCATTTATTATTGCTGACAAAGTGGTTGTTGAAACGCGTCGCGCTGGCACAACAGCTGAACATGGCGTGCGTTGGGAATCAGCAGGTGAAGGTGATTTCTCATTAGAAACAATTGATAAAGAGTCACGTGGTACAACGATCACATTGCATGTACGTGAAGACTCCGATGAATTCCTTGATGGACATCGCTTGCGTCACATTATTCGTACTTATTCTGATCACATCAGTTTGCCAATTAAAATGTGGTCGGAGCCTATGCCTTCAATGGATGAAGACGGCAAAGAGAAAGATATTCCTGCACCTGAATTGGAAATGGTTAACAGTGCATCGGCTTTATGGGCGCGTTCAAAGAGCGACATTAGCGATGAAGAATACAATGAGTTTTATAAACATGTTGGTCATGATTTCCAAGATCCACTCTGTCACGTACATAGTCGCGTAGAAGGGAGCATCGAATACACGTCATTGTTGTATGTGCCATCTAAAGCACCGTTTGATTTATGGGATCGTAATTCAAAACACGGCATTAAGTTATATGTTCGCCGTGTATTTATTATGGATGATGCCGAACAGTTAATGCCACAGTACCTGCGTTTTGTTCGAGGCGTTGTTGATTCAGCTGACTTGCCCTTGAATGTGTCACGTGAAATTCTACAACACAACAAAGCCATTGATAGCATGCGTTCAGGTTCAGTGAAGAAAGTACTTGGCATGTTAGAAGGCATTGCCAAGAATGATCCAGAGCAATATGCCACATTCTGGAATGAGTTTGGCCGTGTTATGAAAGAAGGCCCAGCCGAAGACGCGGGTAATAAAGAAAAGATTGCCAAGTTGTTACGCTTCGCGACCAGTAAAACAGATGATGAAGCACAAACGGTTTCATTGCAGGAATATGTAGAGCGCATGCCAGAAGGTCAGGAAAAGATCTTCTTTATTACGGCGGATAGTTTTAGTGCTGCTAAGAATAGTCCTCATCTTGAAGTATTCCGTAACAAGGGTATTGAGGTCTTATTGTTGGCAGAACGTGTCGATGAATGGTTGGTTTCTTCATTAACTGAATTTGATGGTAAGTCACTACAATCAGTTGCCAAGGGTGATCTTGATCTGGGCGATCTTGAAGACAAGGAAGAAAAGGAACAGCAAAAGGTAGCCGAAGAAGAAAACAAAGACTTTATTGGCCGCATTAAAGAAGCATTGGGTGATTCGGTTAAAGAAGTCCGTGTTACACACCGCTTAACCAGTACGCCTGCTTGTCTTGTTTCTGATAATAGTGATATGAGTGGCAATCTTGAACGTATTCTTCGTGAAGCAGGTCAAGAAATGCCAAACATGCAGCCAATTCTTGAAATCAATCCGAGCCATGCCTTAGTCGAGTTGCTTAAAGACGAATCAGATACTGAACAGTTCTCTGATTGGTCGAAGATCTTATTTGATCAAGCATTGCTTTCTGAAGGTGGTCAACTAGAAGATCCTGCCGGATTTGTTGCCCGTCTTAACGCTATGTTATTGAAATTAGCTAAATAAATAGCTTTAACCCGTCTGGCATTCAAGTCAGGCGGGCTTTTGCCGACATACTCTATATAGAAGGTCATCACAGGCCGAGGAGTGTGTCATGCGGGTATTTCGTTTATCAATGCTGTATCTTAGTTTTAGTCTCGTTCTCGGCTGGTCAGTCAGTGCGTATGCTGAAGATGAAGTTGAATCTCAAGATAATGGTTTTGATTTTTCTGAGCTTCGTTTTCCTGATATTGATCATCACCTTTACCCTGAACCACAAACACCGACACCACATGCCGGTGATAATATAAAAACCTGTGTTGCCTTAGACGATGAGATTGTCGATTTAATGCCGCTTACTTATCACACCATGCCTGATTTTTATGACGATCCCAAAGTTGCCGCTGCCATTTGGTTAACAACGACAGGTGTCACGCTATTTGATATATTTCCTGATAATTTACCATTGACTGAGATCCCACTTGGTTATTCTTTACTTGCCTATCCTGAATACAAAAAATATAAAGAAGAAGAACGCATTCGTCGTGTTAGCTTGCGTATTGAATCACTACGTCGCAGTAAAGCTCGGAAGCGTTGTTTCGAAACTTAATTTATTTTATCTAGCCTGAATCATCAGGCATACTTTCAACCATGGTTGAAAAAATAAACAGTATGCGTCTTGATAAGTGGTTGTGGGCAGCACGTTTCTTTAAAACGCGCGCGCTTGCAACAGAGGCGGTAAATGGCGGTAAAGTTCATCGTGCTGGCAAGAGGGTAAAACCTTCTCAAGCAGTTCAAGTTAGTGACGCACTCGAAATTACCCGCGGTCAATACAGTTACAGTATTCACGTCGATGGGCTGATGAAACAACGTGGTCCTGCCAGTATCGCAACTACCCTTTATACCGAAACCGCTGAGAGCATCTTGGCACGTGAAAAACTTGCTGATGAGCTACGTTTGCATGCAGCACAAAATCCAATACGCGAGCGGCGTCCTGATAAACGTTCTCGCCGTCGAATTATTCGTTTCACTCGTAAGCAAGAGAGCTAATCACCTGACATGTACATGGGTATGTCAGACTAGATGAGTCTGGTAAACTTCATGGCTTAGTCCTTAATGTTGCCCTATGGAGGTCACATGCGTCCGGCCCAGTTGTTAGCCATATTAGAAAGAGAATTTAAGAGTACGGATGCGGGTCATCATACTCCCGTCATGTTATGGGGGCCTCCAGGTGTCGGTAAATCGCAAATGATTGCGCAAGTCGCTCAGAAGAATGATGTTGAAGTGATTGATATCCGTTTGTCGCAAATGGAACCAACCGATCTACGTGGTATTCCATTTCGTGTTGATGATTCTGTTGAATGGGCAATTCCCGCGATACTGCCAGATGAAAAACGCCATGGCTCACGAGGAATTTTATTTCTCGACGAGATTACATCAGCTGCACCAACTGTTTCGGCCGCAGCGTACCAATTAATTTTAGATCGCCGGCTGGGTGAATATAAAGTGCCGGATGGTTGGGCAATCTTTGCAGCAGGTAACCGCCAAGGTGATCGTGGTGTGACTTATACAATGCCGGCACCATTGGCAAATCGATTTTCACATTATGAAGTGGATACCCACCTTGATGATTGGGTGGCGTGGGCATATGCCAATGGTATTGATGAAAAGGTAATTGCTTTTTTACGCTTCCGTCCTGAATTATTATTTGATTTTGATCCTGCACATAACCCGGTTGCTTTCCCTTCGCCACGTTCATGGGAATTTGCGCATCGTGGTTTACAAAAGTTTTCTGATCATCCTGAATTATTACTCGGCACTTTGCAGGCCTGTGTTGGCCCAGCAGCAGGGATTGAGTTAAAGGCCTTTGTTGATAATCTCGATAACATGCCTGATATTGATGCGATCTTACGCGGCGAAGATATTAGTGTGCCAACGGAAGTTGATCTTCAATATGCTGTTGCCGCCGCATTAGTTGGCCGTGCGATTCGCGCTAAAGGTGAAGGTGATAGCCAAGAAGTGTGGGGGCATATTCTTGATTATGCACGTAGCTTCCCGCAACGTGAAATGGGCGTTATGTTGGTTTCTGATATGCATCGTGCAGTGGGCGAAGAAATATTTAGCGTGCCGCAGTTTGCAGATTGGGCAAAAGCCATTGCTGATGTGATGCTCTATAACTGAGTGTGGGGTTGCCTTAGTGCTTGTGCGGTTTTAAAAAAATTAAATAATGATTAACCGTCAAGGCGCGAAGGTAAAAGTGTTGTTTTTGTTTTTTAATTGTTTTGATTTTTTGCGTGCTCTACGTTTTGGCGGTTAAATTTTATTATGTCTAATGAAGTAGAAACTAAACTGGCAGCAGCACGTACGCGTCTTATTTTAGATAAGCCATTTTTAGGTGCCTTGGTGTTGCGTTTACCGATGCTGCAAGGTGATGCGAGTTGGTGTAAGTCCACCGCGACGGATGCCAAGACTTTTTATTACAATCACGACTACATTGATTCAATGTCAGTCGAACAAGCCCAGTTTGTACTTGCCCATGAAGCGCTTCATTGCGCATTATCACATTTCTCTCGGCGTCAGCACCGCATTAAACATCGTTGGGATTTGGCCTGTGATCTTGCTATCAACCCCATTCTTATTAATGAGGGTATGCAGCCGATCCCCGATACCTTGTATGACAAACAATACGATGGCATGACGGCAGAAGAAATTTATCCAACGATTGATGACTTAGATGATCGTGAGACACAAGATCAACATGTTTATGATGAAGATGATCGTGAGCAGAATGAAAACAATGAACTCGATGATGGTGATAGCGATAAAGATGACAAGCCTAATGATGATAAAGGCATGGGCGGCAATCAACCACAAACCGATAAGGATAATCAGTCAAAGGGAAATGAAGCTGAGCTTGATGAAAATTTTGGTGGAGCTGGGCAGCCACCACCATTAACCGAAGCAGAAAAAGAATCTCTCTCAGTTCAATGGCAACAACGTTTAGCGGGTGCCGCACAAACAGCGATGCAGTCTGGGAAAATGGGTGATGCACTTGCACGCTTAGTCGATCACTTTTTGCAGCCGCAATTGCCTTGGCGCATGTTATTAGCGCGTTATATGACAGGCATTGCGCGTGATGATTATAGTTTTCAGCGACCATCTCGACGTGAAGGCGAAGCGATTTTACCGAGCTTGCGTAGTAGCCAAATTGACGTGACGGTAGTGATTGATACCAGCGGTTCGATTAGTGACGATGAGGTTGCTGAGTTTATTTCAGAAATCGATGCGATTAAAGGCCAAATGCGTGCACGGATTACTTTGCTGGCTTGCGACGATCATGTTAGTGAGAATGCACCATGGTTATTTGAACCCTGGGATACCTTTGATGTACCTAACGATATGATGGGTGGTGGTGCGACTGATTTTCGTCCCGCATTTGAATTCACAGAGCAACTAGGCAAGCAGCCAGATCTCTTAATTTATTTCACTGATGCCGAAGGCGAATTTCCTGCTTACGAACCCGCTTTCCCTGTGATTTGGCTAGTGAAAGGAAAACAAAAGACGCCATGGGGTCAACGTGTGCAGTTAAACTAGTGACTGTGCTTGCTTGTATAAAGCGATGACTTGTTGTCCAGCCGTGTCTATATTATCGGCATAACAAATAATGCCATCGAGATGGCCAAGCATGGCAACACAGTGATGTGATTGTTTGATACAGTCCTGTATTGAAGCTGCCATTTCAGGGGTACCGTATTCGACATCGGTGGGTGTAGTGGCAAGTCGTAGTGCTTGATGTTGTTGCCATATTTCTGGGTTGTGAATATGGATAACCGCCATGATGTTGGAGTCTGCAGTATAAATAGCAGCATGACTCATGCATTCGGATGACGGTTTTATTGGGCCAGATGAATACACAGAATTATTGCTAATATCGCAATGTGTAACATGGGCATAGTGTTTGGCTGTTAGTTTATCAATGCCACCTGTCTGTGTGCCACTGATGAGGAATTCATTGTTTTTTAGGCGATGACTCATGTTGCCATAGGCATAGCCATCATAACGCGAAGGGTCTTGATCAATAAGACCGAGTTCATGCATGCGTTGATGCCAAATGATAAGCGCATCAAGTTGAGGATGTTGAACTGCTTCTGCAACTTGGTGTGACAGATTGAATTGAATAACGCCTTCTTGCTCACTCATGAGGAGTAGGGTACCTGTTTTATATGCAGGTTTAAATATAATTTAAAGGTATGCCGAGTGTCACTTTCTACTGAAGATAATTTACGTCTTAACGTGATGTTAGCGAATAACGTTGATGCCGTGCGCATTGATGAGGGTCGCATGGTGGTCTATGGAATAGCTAATAATAATGAAATGCAAATTCAACTGAATCCCAATTGTCGTGATGAGCTCTATATTAAGCAGGTACGTGAATTATTATCGGGGCATGTGTTGGGTTCACCTGGTGGCTATCCTGTATTTCTAAAACGCTGGACTCGCATGGGGCAAATGAAAGATGACAGCCTGACTGATTTACTTAAGTTAGGTGAGCCTGAAGCCGTAATGGCAGTAGTGTGCGCACAAGGTTTAACGGATGAACTTGCACGACTCGCTTGGTGGGCAGCGCCCGAAGCCGAGTATGCTCGTCGCATGCTTGAGAGCGAGCTTGTGGTTAATGGTGAAATGGGCCGTGTACTAGCTGATTTTCTTATTGAATTTTTACCCTTTGAAGAAGATCCTTATGCGATTGTTTGTAGTGTACGTTTGGTCTTGCAGGGGAATTTAATTAGTGACGAAGTACGCAGTACGCTTTGGTCTCGAGGTGTTAAGAAAAATGTTTTTCGGATTGGCTTTCTTGAAGCATGCCCAGATGAATTACCAGACCAGACTCCATTACGAACAGATGCAGAACAACACCAACAGCAGTTGTCTGAATTGATCGCGCAAGGTAATCGTTATGCCGTTCAATTAAATAAAATACTATCAGCAGCAGGGCAGAGTTTTATCACCACTAGTGAAGCCATTCTAAAAAAGCCCGCTACGCAAGAAGCCGTGTGTGCATTATTTAATGCGGTCGGAAATTATTTTAATCCTGATTATGATACAGCCGCGCCATCTGATCCCGAACAAACATCCAATGCGATGGCAGAACAAGATATTCTTGTGCTGCTTGAGCAGGCTAAGCAGATGATTGAATCTGCAGATGAGGAATTAAAGTCCTTACTCTCGGCCTTACCAACACTGCGTGATGATATTGAGGCTATGTTGAGTTTAGCGAGTATTACTGATGCGATTGCCACCCCTGTATTCGCACGTACCGATGCCATTGGCAGTGTGATGCGTAAGAAACTTACCCCTGTGACGGACCCACTTTTTACTCAATTTTCAATATTGCGTCAGCCAATTGAGTGATTTTTAGCTCCAATTTACATTTAGTGCCGTTAGATTGTGAATTTTACTAGAAAATAGTTTGTAACCACATGAATATATAGAGAAATATATTTTTAACTGTGTCGTGGAATATGTGAACTATGCCCACACGCTTTTCATCTGATACTCTATATTTAATACAGTGCTGATATGTCCATATTAAGCGCTGACAGGGACTAAAAATTACCGAATGGAATGCGGGTGGAAGCAGGACGTGGGACTATTTTTTCTAATGGTAGGTAAATGATGTCAATCTCGCAATCAATAGTAGGATTTTTTCAAAAGCAGGGTGTGCAATATACCGTTGTATCTCACGATCTAACACGCACACTTGAAGGTACCGCTGACAGTATTAATGCGCCTTACGCAAAAATGTTACGCGCCGTCATTATGACCGATGGTGAACGGCATATTATGGCGGTTCTTCCTGTTACCCACGTACTTGACTTCAAATCAATACAAGCAAAATTCGGTAGTGAATTACACGTTTCAAGTTACCGGGATTTTTCAGATAAATTCTCTTGTTGTGAACGTGGTTCAGTACCACCGATTGGCCAGCCATTTGAGATACCTGTTTTTATTGATCACAGTATTGCTCAATTAGATGAAGTGTATTTTGAACCAGGTTCACACTCGGTCGCTATCAAAATGAATGCAGCTGATTATATTGAATTAGTGGGTAGGCAGAATATGGGACATTTCGCTTATCCTTTAACAGCATTGGCGGATACTGATGTTAGTGCGATTCGTTATGCTTCGCCGCTTGATATGAAACGACGCATTGAAGAAATTTACGAGTTACCAACAATGCCTGATATCGCTTCGCGAATTTTAGAATTAAGTAAAGATAAAGATGCTTCTATTGCGGAGCTGTCTGATATTGTTCAAACCGATCCGGGTTTATCTGCACAAACATTACGTTATGCAAAATCATCATTATTTGGTTATCGAGGTGAAGTCGATTCCATTCAGGATGCGATTGTTCGAGTCTTAGGTTTTGATATGGCTATGAACATGGCACTCGGTGTTTCAGTTGGTAAAAGTTTCCGCAACCCTGTTGATGGCCCATTAGGGATGGATGCATTTTGGATACATAGTGTGGCTTGTGCCGCAGTCACGCAGAAGCTTTCGAAATTAATGCCAGCCAAACATCGACCTAAAGCGGGCATGGTATATCTCGCGGGTTTATTACATAACTTCGGTTTCCTCTTGTTAGGCCATTTATTCCAACCAGAGTTTTATTTGCTTAACAAAATGGCTGCGGCTAACCCCGATACGGCCATCACTGAGCTTGAACAGCGAGTGTTAGGTATGGGAAGAGCGCGTGATGTAATTGAAATGGGCCATGCACAAATGGGTGCTTGGTTAATGGAAGCGTGGGGTTTGCCTGAATCGGTTAGCGTGACGGTTCGCGAACATCATAATGAATCATATGCTGGTGAGCATGATGTGTATGTGAAGTTAGTGAGATTGTCTAATCGGTTATTGGCGCGAGTTAATATCGGTGATGAAATTAATGGAGATATACCGACTCAGGTTTTTGAAGAGCTGGGCTTAGATGAAGAAAAGGTACTTGCTGAGTTTGAATTGTTAATTGAAGGCGAACTAGCAGAAGTTGAGGCAATGGCTAATCAAATAGCGGCATAATTATAATCAAGTCGAGAAACAAGCCGAGCTTTGCTCGGTTTTTTCGTTTCATAATACAACTAAACACTTCTGTTCATTGCATATTGCATGTACTGCGTTACAGCTTGATCTTCGGCATAATTTATTTATGGAATAAAGCGGTAGATTGCATCGTCTACATAAATAATTACGCGTACAAGGAGTTAGTATATGTGCATATTAGGTAGGACAGCAAAGTATTATATTTTTTTAATCGTATTTTTAATGCAGCTGGTATTACCCTCGGTGCATGCCAAAGAAAATATTTCACCAATGAAGGTTGATGTTAAGCAAGTTGCTCAATGGAACGACTTTTCTGATTCCTTATATGTGCTGCATCAATCATTATTAAAAAACACCCAAGTAAGAACAGAAGAAGAAGTCGGTGGTTATGGCGGCGTGACAGCGGGTGATTTTTATACGGAAATACGTTATTACGATAAAAAAACGAATACACTCTTAAGTCAAATACAATGGGAACTTGAGCGACCTACTGTCATTCATAATATTGAAGTATTCATTTATGATGATGGACGCCTAGTAAGAGATTATTACGCAGGCTATTTGCCGCACCATCGTAATGCGCCATTACACACCATGGTTAATTTTTATGGTGAACAAGAGGGCTTGAGGTCGTTTAGGCAATTTGACGCATCCGGCGAACGTATTTATGAACAGTGCTCAGGAAAACATTTTTCTGAAGACGTCGACATTTCCTTAGAAAATGATGAATGGCTATCGTCATCAAGTGAATCGTTAAAGTTAATTTCATCTGAACCCTATATTGCCTGTTTCGGTGATACGCCAACAGAGATTGGTAAATACATTAACCCTTTAATTGAACTCCCTGGTAACACTAAGACAGCAATCTTTAATAATGATATTGATGAATATTCTTTAACCAATAAACGTATTGAAGCCTTATCGAGAAAAATTGCCAGCCAGATAAATCTTGCTCCGTTATATACCAAGCGTGCTGAAGAATATTTTAATCTTGGTGAATTTGATAAGTCTGAAAAAGATTTAACTAAGGCAATTGAGATTGATGCTGAATATAGTCAGGCTTGGTTCTGGCGTGGCATGGTGCGAGGCCGGTCTGGAAAGATTTCTGATGGTATTGCTGATTTATCAGTTTTTATTAAACGCCATCCAAATAGTTCACTTGCTTACACTAAGCGTGGTGTGCGTTATATTTGGAACGGTCAACTGGAAAATGCCGCGTATGACTTATTACGTGCAATTGAGTTAAATCCAGCTAATGCCGAAGCACATGATGATCTTGGTGTGCTATTAGCACAACGTAAAAATTTTTCTGAAGCGATTCGCCATTTTCGAACAACATTACGCATAGAACCTAATTATCAAAAGGCTCACCATAATCTTGCAACGGCATTGTATTTAAAAGGGCAAATACAAGCAGCGTTATATTCTGTTGATCATAGCTTGCAGCTTGCTCCCAGTGATCGTGGTTCACTGATGCTTAAAAGTGAGATTTTGTTAGTTTTAGGGCGTAATACCGAGGCTATGACTATTCGTGAGCGGGCTGAGTTCTTGCCAGAAGGTAATTGGTCTGAACGTTTCATTCAGCCATAAATTAAGCCCATTGGCCTATAGATTCTCATGGCTGGCATGCTAGCCAATGCTGTGCATAATTAATGGGCTGAACATATATAATTAGAAAAGGAGATAACGATGCGAATTATATTACTTGGTGGGCCAGGTGCAGGTAAAGGAACGCAGGCTACCTATTTAAAAAATAAATTTAATATTCCACAAATATCGACAGGTGATATGTTACGCGCAGCGGTTAAAGCGGGTACACCATTAGGTGTTGAAGCTAAGAAAGTGATGGATGCGGGCGGCTTGGTGTCAGATGAAATTATTCTTGGCTTGGTTGAAGAGCGCATTAAAGAAGCTGATTGTGAAAATGGATTTTTGTTTGATGGTTTTCCTCGTACCATTCCACAAGCCGATGCATTGAAAGAACGCGGTGTACCAGTAGACGCGGTTGTTGAAATTGATGTTGATGATAGTGAAATTGTTAAACGTATGAGCGGTCGTCGTGCACATTTGGCTTCAGGGCGTACTTATCACGTTATTTACAATCCACCCAAAGTGGAAGGTAAGGATGATGAAACAGGTGAAGACCTAGTTCAACGTGATGACGACAAAGAAGCAACCGTGCTTAAACGTCTCGAGGTTTATCATGAACAAACGGAGCCGTTGATTGAATATTATTCTAATTGGTCAACAAGTGGTGAAACAGGCTCGCCTAAATACGTTAAGGTTGAAGGTGTGGGTTCGGTTGAAGATATTCGAGATAAGATTTTTGCAGGTTTGTAATGCAAGTTAGTCTTAGTTAATACAAAAAAGGCCAGCATGATGCTGGCCTTTTTTATGCATGAGTATTAAGAAAATCAGTTAATGATTTGCCAGTTACCATTACCATCTTTACACGCGGTGCCTGTCACTTCATCACGCTGACCATTAACAAGAACACTGGATGTGTAGTCACGACATGAACGTCCATTGTCGCGTGTATAACTGCGCTGCGGAGTCATCGTATATTGTTGTCGCGTATCGGGATTAGTCCAAGCAACGGCTTGGTTATCTTTGGCATGCACGAAGGCTTGGCCTGCACAGTAACGATCGGCTTCATCCATTGATGAGCCAATACTGCCACCAATATTGGCACCAACAATAACGCCCGCAATCGTGGCTAGTGTTTTACCACTGCCTTTACCAATCTTCGAACCAAGAATACCGCCAATCACACCGCCAACAACGGTGCCGATGTCTGAATTCGTAATGCCACCAGGATCGCATGACAAAGGTTCATAACGAGTGTGCTGTGGTTCTCTGTAACCTTCATTGTATGTTTCGCGATGTTTCTTCTTTTTGTGTTTACCTTTGCCCTTATCTTTGTAATAACCATGTGCGGGAGCATGGCTTGGTGGATCGGCCAAAGCGGGGTTGCTGCCAAGAGCTAGGCTAATAAATAAGAGCGTGAGAAAGCTTGGAATAGAAACAGATGTGCGCATGTTATGACTCTTTAGTATGCTTAATATTAAGCAAAGTATAGCAGTGCCAAACGGAATGTCTCGGTGCGGTATACTTACACAATAAGATTTCCAGCGTTTAAATAGAGCAACAATAATAATGACTCAAAAATTTAGCGGCGAAGCCGACTACGATCACGAATCGACTGATTCTACAGGGGTTTTATTCTGTAACCTTGGTACGCCTGAAGCGCCGACAGCGGGTGCCGTACGTCGATTCTTGCGTGAATTTCTCTCTGATCCGCGTGTAGTCGAGATCCCCCGAGTCATTTGGTGGGTGATCCTTAATTTCATTATTCTGCCATTTCGACCTCGCCATGTCGCGAAGGCCTATGCGAGTGTGTGGATGGAAGGTGGCTCGCCGTTATTGGTTATTAGCCAGCGACAGCGAGATGCCCTTGCCGCTGAACTCAAGTCACAAACCGGTACCGATATCCCTGTGGTATTGGGCATGTGCTATGGAAAGCCGTCGATTCCTCAAGCCATGGCTGAATTGCGCAGTAAAGGTGTTCGGCGCTTGTTAGTTCTACCTGCCTACCCGCAGTATTCAGGTACCACCACAGCAGCTGTTTTCGATATTGTCAGTCGCCAGCTACAAACTTGGCGTTGGTTGCCAGAATTACGCATGATTAATGATTATCATGATGATGCTCTATATATAGAAGCGCTTGCAGAAAGTGTTAGAGACTTCCAAGAGAAGCAGCAGGCACCAAGCCAGCGTCTATTGATGTCTTTTCATGGCTTACCTGAGGCAATGCTACTCGCTGGTGATCCTTATTATTGCCAATGTCAGGTTACGGCACGTTTGCTAGCTGAAAAACTAGGCTTGGCTGATGATGAGTGGGCGATTTCTTTTCAATCACGGCTTGGTAAGGCGAAGTGGTTGCAGCCCTACACAGATAAGACATTGGAAGAGTGGGCAACGGCAGGCGTTGAATCGGTGGATGTGATTTGCCCCGGTTTTTCAGCAGATTGCCTCGAAACCTTAGAAGAAATGGCGATGCAGAACCGCGATACCTTCATGGAAAACGGCGGCAAGCAGTATCGTTATATCCCCGCATTGAACAGTGACGATGCGCATATTCACCTATTTGCGAGTTTGGTACAGAATCATAGCCAAGGTTGGACTAAAAATGGTCAAAATTTGAGCAATTTAGCGCAAAGAAAGCAGCGCGCCATGGATTTGGGTGCTAAGAAATAAAGCTAATACCCTGATAACAAACGAAAATAGCCAATAATCGTCTGTTTGCGGATTATTCTGCTATGATACGCGTCGCTATTTAGAGACCCAGCTAGAGGATTTACTATGTCTGAGAAACATCCGATTGTCGCAGTAACCGGTTCATCTGGTGCAGGTACGACAACCGTCAAAGTTGCTTTCGAGCACTTGTTCCGACGCGAAAACATTAACCCATTAGTGATCGAAGGTGATAGTTACCACGCCTACGATCGTCAAGAAATGAAAGCCGCTATTGATAAGTTTGCTGCCGACGGCAAGCAACTTAGTCACTTCGGTCCTGAAGCCAACCTATTCGGTAAATTGGCTGATACGTTTAAAGAGTATGGTGATACAGGTGCTTGTGAGCGTCGTTATTACCTACACAGCGATGAAGAAGCTGCTGAACACAATGCACGTTTAAGCTTGAACAATGTTCCTGGTCAATTTACACCATGGGAAAAAATCAGTGACGAAACTGACCTGTTGTTCTATGAAGGTTTACACGGCGGCGCAAAATCAGATAAAGCAGACGTGTCTGCCCACACTGATTTATTGATTGGTGTCGTACCTATCGTAAACCTTGAGTGGATTCAAAAGATCCACCGCGATACTAGCCAACGTGGTTATTCTGCTGAAGCGGTTACCGATACTATCCTGCGTCGTATGCATGATTACGTACATTACATTACACCGCAGTTCTCACAGACTGATATCAACTTCCAACGTGTACCAACAGTTGATACATCTAACCCGTTTATCGCTCGTGATATTCCGACTCCGGATGAAAGTTTCATTGTCATTCGTTTCAAGAATCCAGCGAAGAGCTGTGTGGACTTCCCATACCTCTTAAACATGATTGATGGTTCATTCATGTCACGTCGCAACTGTATAGTTGTACCAGGTGGCAAGATGGGCTTTGCTATGGAATTGATCCTTGGACCAGTTATCCATGACATGATGGAAAGAAAACGTAAAGGCTAATTCCGTTGCTTTTATTGCCTCGAACCATCGGAGATGGTTGAGGTACTCACAATGAACCCGAAGGGTTCTGTGAGCATTTATCAAAGAAGGGTCGCTTTTTAGCGGCCCTTTTTATTGAAAAATTTAACAAGATTGACAGGATTTTTGTTGAACTGTCAAAGTACTTTAATTCTTGCCGTTTGTATTAAAAACAAATAAAAAGCACCGTGGGTTTAATCAGGTGAATCTTGTTAATCATGTCGAGTGCTTGTTCTTTTTATTCTTGAAGTTTGTATTAAAAATAAATAAAAAGCATGATGGGTTTAATCAAGTAAATCTTGTTAATCCTGTCAAATATTTATTCTTTTATCGAAGTAACACGCTGCCGACCACGTTCTTCATTGATTGTCAGAAGTATGATTATCCCGAGAACAAAAAACACCAGGGTAGTTAGAATACTATCGCGATGATTGCCATCGTTTAACCAGGTAATGAATCCATAACTAAGCGGCCCGATGATGGCTGAGAGTTTGACGCACATTCCCCATAGGCCGAAGAATTCTCCATAGCGCCCGGGTGGGCTGAATAAGCCAATCAAGGCGCGACTTGCTGATTGTGATGCCCCTAGTGCAATGCCAATAAGATTTGCCGCTAGCCAAAACATTGCTATGCTTTGGCTTGCCCAGGCAATGATAATAGCGATACACCACAGCACCAATGTAAATAAGAGTGTGCGAATTGAACCGAGCTTGTCTTGTAAGTGACCAAAGCCAAATGCGCCGATGGCGGCGGTGATATTAACAACACTAATTAATATAATATTTTGTTGTGTATCAAAGCCCATGACTTGCGTGGCATAGACAGCAGCAAGCACGATAATAATATATATCCCAGCATGAAAACTGGTCAAGGCAAGCATAAAACGCCGCAGATCGGGATAATGATTAAGCGTTTTAATTGTATGGAAAACACGCGCAAAGGATTTTTGCATCACTGTTTCAGTATTCGCTATCTTGTTACCTCGTTCCTTTAACCAGAGTATGGTCGGAATAGTCGCAAGGCTAAAAAAGCCGGCAACGATGAGCATCGTGATTGGCACGTAGTCAGTAGCAGTCTGCCCGGACGTTTTTGCCCAACTGACATAAATCAAACAAAGCAGCAATGTTGATAAACCACCTAAAAAGCCAATCGACCAACCATAGCCGGATAGACGGCCAATATTATCTTGGGTGGTGAGTTCGGGTAAAAAAGCGGCAATCAGGTTCTCACCACTGGCAAACATAAAATAGGACAGCACCACGAGTAATGATGCTGCGACGATATCGCCGGGATCGGGTATTGCCAGTAGCGCGGTAAACAAGATGCAACCGAAAGTTGATATTACGAGTAACTTTTTACGTATCGCATGTATATCAGCAAGGGCACCAATTAGCGGTGCACTGAAAAGCACCAAAATATTGCCCATGGCAATCGTTAAGGTCCAGAATAAAGTGGCGGATGCGGTGTTGAAACCATTGCTCATCGCAATGGTCGAAACGAAATAGGCGCTATAGATTGTTGTCAGGACAACCGTAGCGTAGCCTGAGTTAGCAAAGTCGTAGAGAATCCAGGCTAGCTTCTCGCGATTTGTAACGGGTATGTCGGTCATATTGTCATTATTAAACTGGCCAGTGCCTATAGTACTTTTTTATGTAAGTTTTTACACTCAAACTATTAACGATTATGCTGTGCTGATAACAATAACTATTTAACACCTCATGACAGGAATCTTTATGAACAAATTTTTATCACTGATATTTTTACTTTTTATACACCAGGCAGTCAGTGCGGCACCAATTTACGTTGAACATGACTGGTTAGCGGGTAAATTGGACGATAAAAACATTGTGCTGGTCGATATGACTGCAGATGGTGTTCAATATCTTCGCTACCATATTCCCGGTGCCGTTCGTTTATCATATCAAGACATTGTGACTAAGCGTAAAGATAAAGTCTCGGTGCGCGTTCCCGATGCACGCTTATATAAGGTGTTAGGTAGCCTAGGAATTTCACGCGATAAACATATTGTTATTTATGATGATATGGCCGGACTGGATGCGGGGCGTTTATTTTGGGAACTAGAACGTATTGGTCATCCGAATGTTTCAGTATTACGCGGTGGTTTAGTGAAATGGGTATTGGCGGCGCATGGCGTTGATAATGTGCCTGTTAAATCATTCGCTATTCAATATAAACCGAGTAAAAAGGGACGTAGTAACGAAGCCGTATTAGATAATCTGCGTAACAATATCGAGTCGGTGTTATTGGACGTACGTTCTATTGATGAATATGCAGGGCATCCTCGTTATCCACGCAGTGGTCATATTCCTAGTGCAAAGTGGTGGCCGTGGGAAGCGAATGTCGATTTTGAGCATGGTTTTGTGCCACATAGTGACAAAGTTCTACAGGGAGAGTTAAGCAAGCTTGGTGTAAAAGATAAAACTAAACCGCTGATCGTGTATTGCCGTTCTGGACATCGTGCCAGCCAAAGTTACCTGACTCTGCGTAGCTTGGGTTATACAAATGTAAAACTCTATGATGGTTCGATGGCGGAATATGCCAGTAAACGCGAGCTTCCCCTTAAAAAAGGCCGATAAACACCCTAAAGCTTATTCGTTCATGGACGTTATAGCTTGTGAAGGGCTATAACGTGTATAGCTTATTGAATTAGGTTCTTAACTAACTGATTCCTTTAGGATTCGTGTTTATTATGGCAATTAACTCGGTACTGTCGACAGGCGTGCAAGGTATTCAACGTGGTTTGAGTGGTGCCCGTGAGCATGCTCAACAAGTTGCTAGCTTCGGTACGACGAATCAAGATGCCTCCGTTTCTAGTTTGGCCGAGCCTCTGATTGGACTAAGACAAGATTTAGCGCAGGTACAGGCCTCTGCCAAGGTTGTTTCCACTGTAGATGAGTTACTTAATAGTCTTTTAGAAGACCTTAGCTAGTCTTTAGTGAGCTAGATAGGCAGAAATACGGCGGTGGCTAGCCGCTGAATCACATTCTTTATTCTCCGACGTGAACTTTCCGCAATAATTGCCGCAATCGTATCTTGTGTGGCCACTAATTTACCAAATAATCGCTCAAAACTGAGATTCACAACTCGGGTGTTGAGGCCGTTGGTTAATAAAAACAGCTTTCCTTTATCATCTCGATAATTACTCAGTCGCCAAACTGCAATTTCAATATTGCGGGCTGAGTTATAGAGTTTTTGTGGATCTAACTCATCAAAGAAGAAAAATTCGGTTTTGTCGCTGTAAGCGCGGTGGATCATTGAACGCAGTCCCAGCACAAAATTACCTACGCGATCGCCCTTAAATTGCTCATCAAAACTTAACTTTATGTTTGTAATCGCCTTTTTTACCGCTAATTTCTTATTGTTCTGACTATTAAATAGGCGTGTTACACACTGTCCAATCTTCGCCGTGCCGCCCGCGCAGTGACGAGGGTTACGTCGATATAGCTTATAACTGAGTTCTTTTAGGTATTGATCGACTTGCTGTAGGTGAATATCAGCCACCGTATCAATATCACTCTTTGCCAGATAGCTAAGCTCGGTATTTGGATCGACGGTATCACCTGATGGCGGCGTGGTTGTGCTGCAACCTGTTAAAAACATTATGAAAAATAGTGTATATCGAGCTAAAAGCATAAAGGCACATCTATTAAGTTACTTATATTGCATTTTAACGGTCATTAGAAGCTAAAGGAATGCCTGATATTGCCGATTGAGTTATGAGTAACCATTGGTATGGGGTTACTCCTACGTTGATTTAGAAATGAGCAAGATAGGTAAATAAAATAACAATGGTCGATTCTTCAAAAACGCCAAAATCTAAGTACCTTGAGAACAATGGTGGAGCCGATGAGCTTGTTGTCCAACATGCCACGTTGGTAAAGCGTATTGCTTACCATTTGAAGGCGCGGTTGCCTGACTCGGTGCAAGTCGATGATCTTATTCAAGCCGGCATGATTGGTTTGATTGAGGCTGGGCGCAATTATGATTCGGGGCAGGGCGCACGTTTTGAAACCTATGCGGGCATTCGTATTCGTGGTTCGATGCTGGATGAATTGCGCAAAAATGATTGGGCACCTAAGTCAGTGCACAAAAAAGCACGTGATCTTGCTGGAGCGATTAAGGTTATTGAAGGCAAAACGGGTCGTGATGCGCGTGATCAAGAAATTGCCGATGAGTTGAATATTAATCTTGATGAGTATTATCAAATTTTACAAGACAGTAATTCCTGTATTGTTAGTATGGATCAATACGGAATGGACAAGGAAGATTTCTTGCCAGGTTTAGCTGATGACTCAAGTGACCCCGGGCAATTATTAGTTAAAGATCGCTTTAAAGAAAGTTTGAGTGTGGCTATTTCAGGGCTGCCGGATCGAGAACGTATTGTTGTTTCTCTTTACTATGAATCAGAACTTAATTTACGTGAGATCGGTTCCATTATTGCCGTAACAGAATCACGTGTGAGCCAACTGTTGAATCAAGCACATGCTCGTCTTAGTGCGCGATTACATAAATGGCAAGAACGAGAAAGTCAAGATTGATCTATTGCGATGACTCAACGATAGTAGAGTTATAGCAACTAGGAAATGGATAAATGAGTCATACAATTAATCGACAACGAAATCGTGATCTACATCGATTAAATGAGATTAATTATCAGTTGATATCAAAACTGATTCCGAATCTGCGCCATATGAATGAATCTGTTGTTTCCTTAGCACTTAATGTGTCAGATTTACATCTACAGATTATTGAACGCAGCCCTTACACAACCGTTATTTCTCTTACTCATGAATTTATGGCGGGTTCCGCACGTATACCCGCACCTGATTTATGGGTACGCGTTTGTCATGACGCAATGGTGGCAGAAGCCATTGCTAATCAAGACGGTGCAAGTCCGGCACACGCAAGAATTTATACGTGGCACAAAGGCTTAGACGCGGATGTTAAATGGAGTTTAAATACCTTTGCTGAGAAATGGTTAAAACAATGTCTTAAGCAAGGACATCAATTCTAAAATCTTATTCAAGTGTTTTATCAGTCTGATAAAAATATTTAACTATTCATTTCCCTCAGTTCGGTCTTTAATCAAAGAGCAGTTATTATTAATTGCTAGGTGATTTTGTTTTATTGCAATTTCCATAATGTAAATGGGAGGTGTATAGATGAACCGAACACATCACACTCATCACGAGGTGAGAATATTAGATCGTGAACAACAGTTCCGAGAAATGGATGTAGATCTTTACGATCGCGTGCCCATTGAAGGTATTCATCAAAGTATTATTTTGACGGATTCCTTTGGCAATGAATGGGACGATACTGGCGATTTCGGAGAAATTGATTTCCGTACTGTTGATGAATAACGAAGCAGTTTAAGACGCGTTGTTATTTTTTCTTTAAGACAAGTGCTGGGCGCCATTTCGCCTGCGTGAGTAGCCATTGCCCGTTGGTTTTTGACCAGCGCATGCCAACCTTGTACAGCTGGCCGCGTTCAGGTATTTGTTCTGGACCACCCGTGATGCCGCTGTAAAAAATAATCTTGGCATTGTCATCATCAATTTCAACATCAATATCTGCTATATAAATATAGATAACGCGATTTTGTTTTAAATGGTAGTTAACAAATTTTTCTAAGGTTCTCTTGTCTCGATGAAAAGGGCTTTTATAAGTGCCAGCAACAAATGCCATAAATTTATCTGGCTGGTGTTGACTAACGGCATTACGCATTTGTTCAATATTGCTACGTAATATGAGTTCGTCATCAGAAGTGCCGCAGCCAGAAAGACTTGTTAATGTGATGCATGCAGATAATAGAAAAATGAAAGGGGACATGATTCTTTTCATACTAATCTCGCTCAGCCTTTAGTTGCAATGTTAGTTTTTTTGTTATGTCTTTAACGGGTATTACAGTTCCTAAATTAATACCTTCGCAATGTTTGGCTTCATTATTCCATGCTTGGCTGCTTTCGAGTACTTCAGGCCAGTAGGGATAAGTGCGGCATTGCACTGGGCGTAAATGGTAGATACGACATTTACCTTCTTTGTTAAGAAAGGTACAGCGACCTTCGTGCATGCGTGCTGTTAAGGTCTTGCGTGTTAGGTGGGTTACGTAATGACGGAGAAACCAAGCTTCAGTAATATCAAGATGTTTCCGTATGCGATTCGCTTCCGTTTTGCTCATGGCAATATAGTGATCTTCACCACCTGTACAACATTTTCCGCAGCCAGTGCATTTAAAGCGTAATACTTGTTGTTGGTGAATCATGCTAGTTATTCTCAATAGAGTGCGATAAAGCTGTTGGTTTTGTGGGCTTGGTCACAGTTAGACTCATCATAGCAGGCTAGAGTATTAGCTAATACTATGAGAAATGTACACATGAATAAACGCCGACTACCCGTTATGTTAATGCTTGTAAGCAGTTTAACATTGACGGCTTGTGATCCCATCACCTTAACCATACTCGGTGCAGGGGCTTCTGCAGGTGTGGCGCATGGTTTAGGTAGTGTGGCGTATAAAACATTTACCGCTCCGCTTAAAAAAGTGAACAAGGCAACACTATTAGCTTTAAAAAGAATGGGCATAAAAATTGAGTCAGTCGAAAAAACTGCAACGGGGCAGGTTATTAATGCAACCTCATCAGATCGCACGATTGAAGTAACACTAGAAGCGATCAGTAAAAAGACAACACGTATTCGTAGTATTGCTCGTCAAGACAGCGTGTTTTTTGATGCTGCAACGGCAACAGAAATTGTTAATCAAACGGAAAAAGCATTAAAGCGCAGAAGAGGTTAGGCGCGGGTTTTATTCACTTAGTTTATTCGTCATCTTTGAATCGAATTGATTCAATATTCCAATCATCACCAGAAATTTCCAAGATAAGACACGATGGACCACCATGGGTGCGGGTTTGACCAGAAGCACCTGGGTTCATTACCCACGGAGATAATTCTGTATCGCAAATCATTTTATGACTGTGTCCGTATATGATGGCTCGTGCATCCGGAAATTGAGTGCGCATAACGGTGTGGCTGGGGTGATTTCCGCCGTGCATATGTCCATGCACAACCACTAGATTACCACCTTGTAATTCAATGTGAGCAATATGATCCAGCGTACTCAGTGTAGGGTGTTGGTCGCAGTCCCATACAAATTCATTGTCGTTATTGCCGCGAATGGCAATGACGTCACCACTACGTGGCTGCATTTGTTCTAAGATATGCTGCCCCATGATGTCACCGGCATGAATAGCGAGATCGCAGTCTTCAATGACGTCAGCAATGCGCGGGTCAAGATAGCCGTGGGTATCAGAAATAATACCAATGCGTGTATGAGAAAGTGTGTTCATAACTTGTGGCGCGGATGATAGCGAAACATTATGCTTACGTCACCTGTTATACGAAGAACGAGGACAACACGATGGCTGATTGCCTATTTTGCAAAATGGTCGCGGGCGAGATTACGCCTGATACCGTCTATGAAGATGAAAATGTATTGGCGTTTCGAGATATTAGTCCGCAAGCACCGATGCATGTGCTGGTGATTCCGAAACGTCATATTTCTACTTTGAATGATCTAGGCGAAGATGACGCTCAGTTAGCGGGTCAACTGACATTGGCTGCCGCTAAAGTGGCAGAACAAGAGGGTGTTGCTGATACAGGATATCGCACGGTAATGAACTGTAATGCAGATGGAGGCCAAACCGTGTTTCATATTCATATGCATGTATTGGCAGGCCGAAACCTGACCTGGCCACCGGGTTAGCTATCAGCGCATTTCCTTGTAGTGTGTTATGCCAACCATCAGCACAATTGCGGCTGGAATTAGGCTGGTGGGGTTGAAACCGACAAGGTTGATTAGCATAGCCTGTTCAATAACCGTGATGCTGGTAAACAGGAGCACTCCCCATTTGCGCATTTGCCAATAGCCTACAATGGCAATCAGTTGGCCGCAGCTAAGCGCAACATAATACATAGAGAACCAGTCGGGCAATCCAGTAAGTTGAGCGTTAGAGAAGTGGTAGAGGCCGTAGCCTACGTATAGGGTCCAGATAAGACAAATGGCGCTAATCGGGCCTGGGCGGTCATCAAAGTTCATACTATACGATACCTGTAATAAAACAAATCAGGCGGCATTCTATGGCGTTTAGCCAATAAGGTACAGCTCTACATCTTTGGCTAATAGCCGATTAATATAGATTCTATAAAAAATATTTAAGTTATTGTTTTATAAGTTTTTCATCAACTTCTTTTTCAGCAGTAAGCCAGTCTTCTATAGCATTGTCCGGCACAAATCCTCGTTGCTGAGCATTGAAATAAGCTGTTTCTTCAACCATTTTTTGTCGAAGCGCAGGATCAATGACTTTGTTATCACTTTTGCGAGTGGTTTTGGTTATTTTCTTTTTGCTTGCAGTCGCAGCTCTAGATTTTTTAGCGACTTTTTTGCTGGTCTTTTTCTTGGCTTTACTGACTTTGCCGGTAGAGTTTGCCATGAAAACTCCCTCCATAATGTTTTCAGCCGGATTGGATGAGCTTCATACTATAACGCTAAAAACAAGATGATCCCAATAAGCTCAGTTTACAACCCACATTGATAGCATGGATATATTTTGTAGGTATCTGCTAATATATAAAGGATTCAGCAGTCGAACAGGGACAGGGATGCAAGTTCGTTCATTATCAGGATTCGTTTTACCGCGGCTGCCGACCAATGCCTCTGCTGATGTTGTTACGCCAGTCCCGTCTTCTGAGCAACGTGCTCAACCATCTTCTCCGATTCCTTATCCTCGTAAAGTAACTAGCAATGAGCAGGTGATTTTAGCGAGACAAAATCAAGGTTACAGCTATACAAAAATTGAGGCTAATGGTTCAAAGGCATCACAAGCACTACAAACCTATTTTGATATTCAAACACAAGATGAGCGAGAACGGTCACAAGCCTTACTTGGCGTTGATATTCACGCTTAATTCAAAAGAGATTAGTCGTAGTCTTCATTTAATGAATTAAGAAAAGCAATTAGATATTCGGAATCACTGCTCACTAATTTTATTTTTAATAATTCAGTATTAGTATTTCTTAAACGGCCTTGTCGAGCCAGTTCACTGTTGCCGATATACATGGCAATCACTTTGTTAAGCGTATTGAGTTCGCCTGTGTGCATGTAAGGTGCGGAATGGCCTGTATCACGTAGGCTCGGTGTTTTAAATGCCGCAATACTTTTGTCTAACATGATATCGGCTGTGCAATTTTTTATTTTTTCACAAAGAATCGCTTTTATTTTTTCCTGTGGGCCAGGGATATTAGCGTTAGCAGTAATATTCCACAGTCCTAGATCAGTGTGTTCTGGCTTTTTCGAATTTGGTTTTGCACGAAATATTGATAAAGCATTTGGATGCCTTGCGCTTGCAGGAAGGTATTTTTCCACGTTATTGCTTCGTTCCGTGAAGTTAGGGATTTTGATTTTATTAAACGCACCAATACCATGTGGTTGGTCGTATTGATTTTGACTGATACCTGTATTGTGAAAACGAAAATCAGTAAAGTGAGGAGCTTGGTGGCAACTGGCACAGTTCCCGCCACTTTGTGTTGAGCTTCCGCTGCGCAAGAACAATTGTAAGCCTTTTAATTCCTTTTCTGCGAACGAAAATTTTTGCTTATGTGTTTCAAATTTACCTTGTTTTTCGGAAACAAAAACAGGTTCTTTTAATTGATTTATTTTTCCAAGTAGGCGCTGGCCATAAGAAAGAGGCGATTCATTCTTTTCAGGAGAGCGAGGCAATTTATTTGCTGTTAGGAATGCATCGTAAGGGCTACCATTATAAAGGCCTTTTTTGTCGGTCGAAAAATTAAGAGCTTCCATGTAGGCAGTAATTAATTTTGCAACTGCATCGAGTATTTCTGCATCAGATGCGGTTTCAGTATCAATGCGGTATTCGGTAGGTAGGCGAAATTCTGTGGCTAAATCTTTGTCAGTGCCCTTTAGAATTTTTTTATAACTACCACCAAATTCACTAGCTAGTTTACCTTTACCATCATCATTGCGAATAATGTTGGCAACATGTTTTATTGCCATTTCTTTTTCTGTTGCTTGCCAACCAAAATTACGGCCAGTAAAGGTGCCAACAACGAGATCTTCAAGACTGTTAAATTCACCATCGAAATGAAACAGGATATTGCTGACATCTGTTTTGCTGATGTTAACAAGGCTCATACTATTGCGACCGGTTTGATGTTTACCATCGTTTCTATTGGGAATAGGGCTGGCTGCCGCAAAATCGGCATAGGTTCGTGTGCCAAGATCGTCTTTATGTTCATCTACCATATGGCATGCTCGGCAATTCATTGTGCCGCGGGCATATTTACCGGCACGAGATTTAGCCGTGGTGATTGTGTTTGCTAATGCGGGATCGGCTTTACTGGGGTTTACTTTCCAAGCTTGTGCAAAGCGCGTCTCCAAAAATAGTCTTTCACCAATGGCAACTTCGGCGAGATCTTGCTTGTTATTGGCAAAGACGTTACTTGAAATGGCGATAAGCAGCGAAAGGGTCGTTAATGTGATTTTCTTCATAGTCTATTTCATATTGTGTATGATTCTATATGCAAATAGTAATCGTTATCATTAGCGTTTGCAATGTTCATATTAACAATATGGGTTAAAAATTACCCTCAGCACAAAATAATCGCAATACGCCTTATATATGAGCTCGCTTATTATGAATTCCAGAATAATTAACTGTAAATGATTTGGGTATTCCAATGAGCGCCAAATATTACTATATTGAATGTGGGGATGGGGTTAGTATCGGATCTCTCAAGGTAGAGACAATTGTCGAGATACAAAAATGCTAAAGACAGGGAATTTGAGTCTTGGAGATGGTCAGAGTGTCCGTCAGCGCGCAGAGGCTCCAAAAGTATTGGCTGCTCTTATTCAAGAAGCAGGCATCAGTTTTAATGGCACTTCAGCCTGGGATATTCAGATTCATGATGAAGCTGCTTACCAGCGAATACTATCAAAAGGTTCCTTAGGGCTCGGTGAAGCTTATGTTGATGGTTTATGGGATGCGCATTCATTGGATGAGTTATTCACTCGCTTAATTGATTTTGACATTGATCAAAAAGTGGTCGGCTGGGCAAAGATTAGATTGTTAGGTGAAATGCTTCGACATAAATTTTCGAATTTACAATCGACCAAGCGCGCCTTTCAAGTGGGTGAACAGCATTACGATACGGGTAATGATGTATTTGAAGCAATGCTCGATCCGACAATGAGTTATTCATGTGGTTTTTGGGAAAAAGCAGAAACACTTGAGCAAGCACAACTAAATAAATTAGACATGATTTGCCGTAAATTGGATTTACAACCCGGCGAACAACTTCTGGAGATTGGTTGTGGTTGGGGTGGACTGGCGAGTTATGCGGCAGAAAATTATGGCGTTGAAGTAGCCGGTGTTACGGTATCGAAAGAACAGCAAGCTTTAGCGAGACAGCGTTGTGCGGGTTTACCTGTAAAGATAAAATTAATGGATTATCGTGATTTGAAAGGGCAGTTTGATAAGATCGTTTCAGTCGGTATGTTTGAACATGTTGGTGCGAAGAACTACCCAGTTTACTTTGAGAGTGCGGAAAGATTATTAAAACAGAATGGTTTGTTCTTACTTCATACTATAGGTAATCATTGCACTACAAAGTCAGTTGACCCATGGATAGATAAATATATTTTCCCTAATGGTAAACTGCCATCAGCACGTGAAGTTTCTTCAGTTATTGAAAATAAATTCATTATTGAAGACTGGCATAATTTTGGCCAAGATTATGACAAGACACTGATGGCATGGATGGATAATTTTGATAAGGCCTGGCCAGCATTAAAGTCTGAATATAGCGAACGATTCTACAGAATGTGGAAATATTATTTACTCTCTTGCGCCGGATATTTTCGGTGTCGGCAAGGACAATTATGGCAATTGGTGTTGAGTAAACGTGCTCGTTCGGATTGTTATCGTTCTGTTCGTTAGAATTATATAGTTTGAAAATAAAAAAGGATGACTCAATAAAATGAGTCATCCTTTATTTTTACACAACCAAGTATGTTATTTATTCAGGTAAGTCTCTAACTCGGTAGAGCCACCAATGTGAGTTCCATCAATAAATACTTGTGGCACTGTTTCTAGACCTGTCATGGCTCGAACAGAACGTAAGCTTGCACCACCACCTAGTACAATTTCTTCATAAGCCATACTGTTGTCACCTAACATCGCTTTAGCCTTTATGCAGAATGGGCAACCAGGGCGAGTGATGATACTAACCGCACGTGGTTTTTCTGCATTAGGGTTGATGTAATTCAACATTGTATCTGCATCTGAAACCTCAAAAGGATCGCCAGCAACATCCGGCTCAATGAATTGTTTCTCAACAACACCATTTTTCACCAACATAGAGTAACGCCATGAACGTTTACCGAAACCAAGATCTGATTTATCAACCAACATATTCATGCCAGCACTAAATTCGCCATTACCATCAGGAATGACCGTAATATTTTCTGCTTCCTGATTTTCTTTCCATGCATCCATGACAAAGGCATCGTTCACAGACATGCAGACAATTTCATCTACGCCATTTTCCTTAAGCACACTGGCTAATTCGTTATAACGCGGTAAATGTGTTGAAGAGCAGGTTGGGGTGAATGCGCCAGGTAGTGAGAAAACGATAACGGTTTTATCTTTAAATATGTCATCTGTAGTCACATCCACGAATTCACCATTTTGACGAGTCTTAAAAGTGACGCTTGGTACACTTTGGCTTTCATGATTTTCCATTTTATTCTCCAATAATTGTCTGAATATGTTGAACAGCATTTCACTGAACCTGGGGCTATTATCCTGCTTTACTGGTAATTGTAAAAATCGTTTATTTCTACTATTATGATAGTTAATACCTATTGATGTGGTGATGTCAATGAAATTACGTGATCTAGAATATTTGGTGGCAGTGGCGGAAGAACGTCATTTTCACAAGGCTGCTGCACGCTGCCATGTCAGTCAGCCGACACTTAGTGGGCAATTAAAGAAGCTTGAAGACGAGCTTGGTGTACTGTTAGTGGAACGTACCAACCGCCAAGTCACAATGACCGAAGTGGGCTTGGCGGTGACGGAGCAGGCCAGAAAGGTTCTGTGTGAAGCGAAAGTAATTAGTGAAATTAGCCAGGCCTATCAAGATCCAATGAAGGGAGATCTGCATATAGGCATTATTCCGACCATTGCTCCTTATCTCTTGCCGATTATTATGCCGGCATTGAATAAAACATTTACGAAAATGAAATTCTGGTTATATGAATATCAGACACATATTTTATTAGATAAATTAAAACACGGTGAACTGGATTGTTTGATCTTGGCATTACCAATAGAAAAGCATGATTTTGTTGAGATTGATTTATTTAGAGAGCCATTTCGTCTTGCTGTAGAGCGAGGCAACTTATTGGCGAAGAAAAAAGAAATCACTTTGGGAGATATTGCAAATCAGGAAATGTTATTACTAGAAGAAGGTCATTGCCTTCGTGGCCATGTGTTAGATGTTTGTCATTTGGTCGGAACGAAAGGAACATCACAATTTCAAGCAACCAGTTTAGAAACCTTACGGCATATGATTGGCGAGGGCGTGGGTATGACGTTGATGCCAGAACTTGCTGTGCCAGATAAAACATCGAAACGTGATTTGATTCAATACTTGCCGTTCAGCGATCCTAAACCAAATCGTCGGATCGGAATGTTGTATCGTAAAAACAGTTATCGTGAAGATGCATTTGAAAATATAAACGAGGTTATTCGAGCGGCTCTGCCGATTAATATCTTCTTTTGATTTAGATTGTTGAATTAAGGATGTTCTAGAAATTCTTTGGCATATTTTTTTAATTTATTATTAAGATCATCTGCAATAATATTTAAGTCTTGTTGTAATAACCCTAGATGAGGTTCATTAACATCGTTCAGATTAGGTTGTATGCTATACGCAAGTCGGCTGTTCATCGAAAATTCACTGAGCACGATATGCCATGGGTGTTTAAGACATTTATGTTGATTTAACAGCGCGATATGCCGACATAATAATTTTACATATGCAGATGAGGCGGTATAAAAACATACTTGTGGTAACTTCCATAAAGTATTATTTTCATTCATGTGACCTTCACATGACCAGCATGTTTGTATTAGCTGCGTTGCCATCAGTTCATAAACAAGGGGCACAACATTCTTCTCTATAGGGTAAAGCACAGGATCAATTGATAGTGCTTCGGCTGCATCAGTACATTTGCTAGAACAGTCATCCGGGGTGTGCTGTTGGCAACCGGGGCAAGGCGCAAGTTGTTGAGGGCTGGGCTGCTCGAGGAACAGCCTTAAATCTTCTTTAATATTCGAATCAGCAAAGAATGATTCTTCTGGTACTGGAATCTTCATTTTTCCTCATTGACCACTCAATATTTTCTAAGTGTGACCGATATATTATTTAGTTAGTAAATGTATCGGTAATAGTCATATAAACTTTAATGGAATTCCTCTTAAATTATGCAAATATTTGGTCAGCACTTTAACCGTAATTGGTTGATACCACTGGTAAATAGGCCAATAGATAAAATAACAGGTAATTATTGTGGTAAAAATTATACTGCGAAATTTATAATTACTAATTATGCGGCGCATATTGATGCACATTTTGCTGATATTGTTAGGGGTAATTTATTAGGGTTTTGTACTCAATCTGAGGTGCCATTTAATTTTATTCATTTTGGTGTGGTCATTGAGTTTATAGATGCTATTGAGCTGACATTGCATGACGATGAATTGATGTTGGATGAAGGTCTTCGTGAATTGATTGCTGCGGTTGGTGCTGTGATTATTAAGAATGCGTATATGACGGATAAATTACGCAAGCTCGGTCATCGTAATCGTTTTCCACATTTGAATTTTCATGTTGATCGTACGGCTAACCAACCAACACATTACTCAATGTATGCCCGTGACCCCTTTGACGAAGAACAGCAGCACCCACGGAAATCATCGACTTTATTTATCCCTAATATCGTGGGTCACCTACAAGGGATTCGTGATGGACTTGTTGACCCACTGAAAGACAAAGGTGTTAGAGCAACTTACAGATTGTTTGAAAATGATCCCGTTAATGAGTTAATCGATGATTTGATTATTGAGCATCGCTGGGATGAGCCACATGGCGTTGGTGAAATTTCTATGTTGGACAATACGACGCTGCTGCATTCGAGCTATTATCGAAATGTGTCAGAGAAGGGCTATAAAATTGGTGTTCGTTATTTAGCCTAGTGCTTAATGGTTGTTTAAAAGCTTAATTAAGTTTGCGTACGCGGAACATACGACCTTTTATTTTCCCTTCAGACAATATCTTTAATGCTTGTTTGGCAATGGGTCGTTCAACAGCAACATAGGCAAGGTGATCGGCAATATCTATCTTGCCGATTTGTTTGCCAAGAATAACTTTATTCGCAGTTAGCGCGCCTAGTAGGTCACCTGCACGCACCTTATCTTTTCGACCACCGTTAACAACCAAAGTGACCATTTCTGGAATAAGTTTAAAGTGTTCACGAGGTTTAAGTGTGGCGGTGTGATCGATTCGAGCCGATATATTCTGATACTTTTCAATCGCACTGACCTTGGGTGCTTCAGACGCCATGAATAGGCTTAATGCGAGTCCTTCTTTACCTGCGCGACCAGTACGACCAATACGATGAACGTGTACATCAGGATCCGGTGATAACTCAAAGTTAATAACTGCTTCAAGATCTTTTATATCTAATCCTCGTGCCGCCACATCAGTGGCGATAAGAATCGAGCTGCTTTTATTTGAGAATTGAACTAATACTCGGTCACGTTCATTTTGGTCTAGATCGCCATGTAAGGCCAAAGCATGAAATCCTTTTGCCCAAAGTTCTTCTGCAAGATCCTGACATTGATGTTTTCGATTACAAAACACCACACTAGACTGTGGGCGATAATGGTGAATGAGGGCAATCAGCTTTTCGGTTCTTTCATCACGCTCAATTTCATAGAAGATCTGTTTTATTTTATTTTCTTCAACAGGATCTTCGACGCGAACATCAATAGGATCGATTTGTATAGCAAGACTAATATCTTTTATTTCTTCGGGATAGGTCGCCGAGAACAACAAGGTTTGTCTTTCCTGCGGCATCGCATCGATAATCTGCATTATGTCTTCTTGAAAACCCATATCGAGCATACGATCGGCTTCATCAAGTACTAACATATTTAAACGGTTCAGTCTTAGCGAACCTTTTTTGAGATGTTTTAATATACGTCCGGGGGTACCGACAACAACGTGTGGCCTATGTTCAAGAGAAGCCAGTTGTGGGCCAAAGGGTTTACCACCGCATAAGGTAAGCACCTTAGTGTTAGGTATCGCACGTGCGAGACGACGAATTTCTTTACTGACTTGATCGGCGAGTTCGCGAGTAGGACACATCACCAGTGCTTGAGTTTGATAAGTTAATATATCAAGCCCATCTAATAAGCCGATGGCAAAGGCAGCTGTTTTTCCGCTACCGGTTTTCGCCTGCGCTAATATATCTTGACCATCGAGTACCAGCGGCAGACTTTGCGCTTGTATAGGCGTCATTGTCTCGTAACCGAGTGACTTAATATTGGCTAGAACCTCGGGGGCTAAAGCAAGAGATGAGAAGGTAGTATTGGTCACGTCAGATCAGTCTTTATAGTCGGTTAGCAAGGCCGCGCATGATAGCAGATAAGTGTTCAAATGGCTTATTTATGCACGGTTTTAATGGTATCTAAAGCGGACTTTTCGGCATTTTTGCTGATTTATCTGATATGATCGAGCCCTGTTATTGATAAACAATTTTGGAGAACTCCATGGCCAGCGCCAGTGCAAGACACATACTCGTAGAAACTGAAGAACTTTGTAATGACTTGAAGCAACAAATAGCCGATGGTGCTAGTTTTGCAGATATCGCAAAAGAACATTCATCATGCCCATCAGGCCAAAATGGTGGTGAGTTAGGTGAATTTGGTCCAGGCCAAATGGTTCCTGAATTTGATACGGTTGTTTTCAACGAAGAAATCAATGTTGTGCATGGCCCAGTACAAACTCAGTTCGGTTTCCACTTGCTGGAAACAACGAGCCGTACAGACTAATCGCGTTGAATAAGAAAAACAAAAAGGCTGGCTATTTGTCAGCCTTTTTTTATAGCCTGCTTAGTTTGATCTTATGGTTGTTTAGCCAGGGTATGGCTATTGCAATAGAGATAGAAGAACTAGAAGTACCCGTTAATGATCAGGAACTTTTTGTAACGCGTTATCCTGCGAGTGGTCAGCAGCTTATTATATGGGTTGCACCAGGTTATGGTTCACACCAACGCAGTGCTGAAATTTCAAAACAGCTTGTTAAACGTGGCGTAGAAGTTTGGCATGTTGATCTGGCCGATAGTTTATTTTTACCTAAAAACACTAGCACCATGCGTTCGATTAAAGGTAGTTATATTGCAGGGTTAATTGATGCGGCCTATAAAGCCACGGGCAAGACAATTACCTTATTAACGCGCTCCTATGGTGCGTTACCTTTATTACGTGGCGCAAGAGCTTGGCAGCAACGTCATCTAGATGATGGCGCGAGTTATCTTAATGGTGCGATTTTGTTTTCACCTGAAATGTACGAGACGATTCCTGCTCTAGGTCTACCGCCGATATACGCAGACATTACTTACGCAAGCAATATTCCTATCATGTTATATCAAGCAGGGAATCGCAGTAATCGTTGGCAATTAGAAGGTTTATTGAAAAATCTGGAGAAGGGCGGCGCACCCGTCTTTGTTCGCTTCAAACAAGGTGTAACAGGGTTGTTTTATCTTGGCGACACATCTACCGCGACAAAATTAATGTTGGCGCGTATTCCTGACGAATTGACGAGTGATCTTGTCTTACTTAATAAATTGCCGGTGCCAACGGATGCGGCGAAATTGCTAGAAGATATTCGGGTTAAGAGTCATGGTCTAGATTCAAAACTAAAATTATTTAAAGGTGAGTCGTTACCATTACCATTGGATCTCATGAGTGCAACAGGTACGCGTTTTATTCGCGATGACTATAAAGGCAAAGTGACCTTAGTTAATTTCTGGGCAAGTTGGTGCCCACCTTGTGTTGAAGAGATTCCTTCATTAAATAATTTGCGTCAAACAATGCAAGGAAAACCCTTTGAACTTATTTCGGTGAATTATGCAGAGGATAAGCAGCGAGTTGAGGAATTCTTAAAACGAGTGGATGTCGATTTCCCTGTGTTACTTGATGAAACGGGGCGAGTCTCCGCTGATTGGAATGTACTTGTTTATCCCTCGACATTCGTTATCTCACCTAATGGCAAGATCACGCATGGTGTGAATGGGGCTATTTTGTGGGATAGTCCTGAGGTGGTTAATCAACTTAATGAGTTACTGAAATAGCGTAACATTTAGACACATTTCTTTAGAAAAGCATGGCTTCATTTCAACATAACAATAATAACGCTAAGGTTTAGTTTTAGCCTTGGCTGAATTTCCCCTTTAGATTTAGCCTATATAATTATTTTCACGTTCTCCCTTTGGTTTTTCAAATATTGGCCGTTATTAAATACTCAGGCTGCGTGGTGGGCAGCTAAATTATGAACCGATGAAATCAATGGGGTTAGTGAATGTAAATTCGAATGAATGAAATGCAAGCGTTAATTGATCGCAGGGATGAAGTTGTTGCAAGGCTGGAAGCTATTGAAAGAGAACCCGCGGTGGAATTGAGTTTAAAAGATGTCGTCGCGGAATTGTCGAATCAGGCGGCATCTGAAGAAGCTTTTACTCTTAGTGTAGAGAAATAAGGTTTCAGTACTAAATTAGTTTTTCGAGCAGCAGGCTTAGGCTTGCTGTTCTCGTTTCTGGCGTTATTTTCCTAAAAAACCTCAAAATATTGTTATTACTTGATCCTGCTCAAGGAATCCTTGTTGGTGTGCATCTAGACTAAGGTCGTAATAGATATGTTGGGTAGTGAAAATGTTAGTTGAGCATTATCTGGTAGATGAAATGCCAGAATATCGAGATAAAATTCATCAACTTAAACAGGTTAACCATAGTTTTACTGAATTGTATAACGAGTATGTTGAAGTCGACAACACAATTCATCGTATTGAAGAACGTGTTGAAACCGAGCTTGATGATTACACTGAAACATTAAAAACACAGAGAGTATTGTTGAAGGATCAGCTTTATGACATGTTAAAAATGGCGTAAGAGAAATGATGGTACGAACAGATAAGATGCAAGAACTATTAAGTCGGCGTGATGAGCTTGTTGCTAGATTAGAATCGATTGAAAAAGACTATCGTGGTGGTTTAGATGCAAATTCGAAAGAACGTGCGGTGCAGTTAGAGAATGCTGAAGTGCTTGACGGCATAGCTAGAGCGGCAGCTGATGAACTAGATCAGGTTGAAGATAGGCTCACACATTTTGCATAAATAAAAAAGGCCCGCATAAGCGAGCCTTCCTATATAGAAGCGCTGCGAATTTACTTCTTCGCGTTGCGCTCCTGAGCTTCCTTAATAACCACTTCAGCTACATTCTTAGGACAAGGCATGTAGTGCAAGAATTCCATTGAGAACTGACCACGACCTGAAGTCATAGTACGTAAGTCACCAATGTAGCCAAACATTTCCGAAAGTGGACATTCAGCTTTAATACGAACACCTGTTGGACCGGCTTCTTGATCCTTGATCATGCCACGACGACGGTTCAAATCACCAATCACATCACCAACATGATCATCAGGTGTGAACACATCAACCTTCATGATAGGTTCCATTAGCTGAGGACCTGCTTTTGGCATGGTTTGACGGTAAGCACCCTTAGCTGCAATTTCATAGGCAATCGCAGAGGAGTCAACTGCGTGGAAAGCACCGTCAGTTAGGGTTACTTTGAAGTCCAAACATGGGTAGCCAGCAAGTACGCCTTTATCCATGCTCATCTTGAAGCCTTTTTCTACAGCAGGCCAGAATTCACGAGGTACATTACCACCGGTTACTTTTGATTCGAATTCGTAGCCAGTGCCAGGTTCACCTGGAGAGATAGTGTATTCGATCTTCGCGAACTGACCAGAACCACCAGATTGTTTCTTATGCGTGTAGCTGTCTTCGGTTACTTGAGTGATTGTTTCGCGGTAAGCAACTTGTGGTTTACCAACTTCAACTTCAACACCGTGAGTACGCTTGAGGATATCAACCTTAATATCAAGGTGAAGCTCGCCCATACCCTTAAGAATAGTTTCGCCACTTTCTTCATCAGTTTCAACGCGGAAAGAAGGATCTTCTTTAACCATCTTACCAATCGCAATACCCATCTTTTCAGAAGCGGCTTTGTCTTTTGGTGAAACAGCAATTGAGATGACGGGATCTGGGAAGACCATTGGCTCAAGTGTGCCAGGGTGCTTCGGATCACAAAGTGTATGACCTGTTTGAACATTCTTCATACCAATAAAGGCAATAATGTCACCGGCTTGACAGCCATCTAATTCTTTACGGTCATCTGCTTCCATTTCGACGATACGGCCAATACGTTCTGTTTTACCTGTGAAGGTATTTAGTACGCTGTCGCCTTTCTTTAATGTGCCAGAGTAAACACGTACGAAGGTGAGTGCACCAAAACGGTCATCCATAATTTTGAATGCCAGTGCGCGGAATGGTTCGTTTGCATCAACTGTTGCAACTTCGCCTGTTTCTTCGCCTTCATCATCCGTAATTGGCTGAGGAATAACTTCGGTTGGATCAGGTAGGTAATCAACAACCGCATCCAACATAGGCTGAATGCCCTTGTTCTTGAATGCTGAACCACAGTAAGTAGGGAAGAAGTCCAGAGCAATAGTACCTTTACGGATACAACGCTTGATGTCTTCCATAGAAGGTTCTTCACCTTCTAAGTAGGCTTCCATGATGTCATCATCTTGTTCAACAGCCATTTCAATTAACTTTTCACGCCACTCTTCAACTTTGTCGGCCATGTCAGCTGGAACATCTTCAATAGAGTAATTTTCTGGTTGGCCAGAATCATCCCACACCCATGCTTTACGAGTAAGCAGATCCACAACACCGCTGAACTGATCTTCGGTACCGATAGGCAGAACCATAACCAATGGGTTGGCAGCAAGAACGTTTTCAACTTGATCTGTAACGCGATAAAAATCGGCACCGACACGGTCCATTTTGTTAACGAAGATAACGCGTGCAACGCCAGATTCGTTAGCGTAACGCCAGTTCGTTTCAGATTGTGGTTCAACACCACCAGAGGCACAGAATACACCAACACCACCATCGAGTACTTTCAGTGAACGATATACTTCAATAGTGAAATCAACGTGACCCGGTGTATCGATAATGTTGAAGCGGTGATCATCCCATGTACAAGAGATAGCAGCAGACTGAATCGTAATACCGCGCTCAGCTTCTTGTTCCATGAAATCGGTAGTCGCTTCACCGTCATGTACTTCACCGGTTTTATGAATCGTACCCGTGAGTTTAAGAATTCGTTCAGTGGTAGTTGTTTTGCCCGCATCTACGTGGGCGAAAATACCAATGTTTCTGTATTTGCTTAAATCTGCCATAACTCTGCTCTGTCTAGTTAATTAATTAACGAATGCCGCTAGTTGCGTGGCTGCGGCTGGCACCATAATTAAGACCGCCGACTTCTCTCAGAAATCGGCGGCGACGCATTATAGCTAAAAGAGAGGCTGATGGGTACGGAAAATCATCGTTTTAGGTAGTTATTGGCTCATAGCCGGTCAATAAGTCGGAAAAAGACTAGATATTGGGTGGGAATAGGGGCTGGATGATGCCTATTCGAGCTTAATATGACTGTTTACTAGCTGCGTAGTCATTAACCAATTGGTCGATAGCACCTTGCTCGAATTCACGTAGGCCACTCATAACCATGGTTTTTTCACCAGAACCGACGATTTTGCCATTGTCTGACACGGCGAACTTGAGAGTCACATTACCGCGTTTACCTTGAATATCGAGTTTTGACTCAGTGAGAGTCAGTTCAGGATTGCTAATATCAAGCTCATCTATATTAATGGTCATACTTTCGTAAATAACCAAAGGTCGAGCCGGATTAATCATGACATTGTGCTTCGCCATCAGCGGTACAAGAATATGCGGGAAGGTTTGTCCAGAAAACTCTACATAACGACGGCTGAGATTGTCGGACACATCAGGGTTCGCGTTGTTATCACCACTGTGCGCGATGCTGAGGTAAGATTTGTCGGCAACATCTTTAATAACAATTTCATCATCGGTCATTTCAGGGAATATTAGCTCAACACCATCACCGACCATGCCTGAAAAGGTGAAATGCATGTGCTGGCTGACGCCATATTTATTCAAGACGAGAGAAAATAACAAATCACCCGGCACACAAAAACGCTTGGCATCAACATCATGGATCGGGTTGAAATCGCCAGCGATAGATTTGGCAAAGTCACTTGCCTGCTCACGAGAGACCTGAATAGTTTGCCCTTGTTGAGTGTGAAATTTATCTAAAAACATGATGCCTACCGATTGCGACTATTTTAAAGGGCTTATCTTAGCAAATATTATAAGATGACTGTATTGTTATATGGTTATTATAGTTACATAGGGATTGAAAATGGCTTCTGGTACAAAAACAGTCATCTTTGCCGCTTTGATCGGTAATGCACTGATTGCGGTAACAAAGTTTATTGCAGCATCGATTACGGGTAGTTCGGCGATGTTGTCAGAAGGCATTCATTCCCTTGTTGATACGGGTAATCAATTGCTGTTGTTGTATGGCTTGAAGCGTGCGGCAAAACCGGCAGATGAAGATTTCCCTTTTGGTCATGGCAAAGAAATCTATTTTTGGAGTTTCATTGTTGCAATGCTGATTTTTGCATTGGGCGGTGGTATTTCCATCTATCAAGGTATTCATCATCTTCAAAACCCATTACCGATAACGGACCCATTAATAAATTACATCGTGCTGGGGTTGGCAATGTTATTTGAAGGTGCTGCTTGGTTGTTTGCACTGCGTGAATTTAAACAGAGCAAAGGCAAGTGGGGGTATATTGAAGCGATTCAACGCGCTAAAGATCCTTCTGTTTTTGTTATTTTGTTTGAGGATTCGGCGGCGATGTTAGGTTTGGTTGTTGCCTTTGTCGGAGTCGCATTAGCGGAATATACAGGTAATCTTTATTTTGATGGCGCAGCATCAATCATCATCGGTTGTATTTTAATTGGTACAGCAATTTGGTTGGCACGGGAAACGAAAAGTCTATTGATTGGTGAAAGCGCTAATAAGGCAACCGTGCAAGGTATTCGAATTATCCTAAATGCGAATCCAATTGTTGAGCATGTTAACGAAGTTTTAACGGTGCACATGGGGCCTGATTTTATTCTTGCCAATATTAGTATCGACTTTGTCGATCACAGTAGTGCCGATGAAATTGAAACGGTTGTTGCCCAGATGGATACGCGAATTAAAGAACGATTCCCGCAAATCAAACGTATCTTTATTGAAGCAGAGAAGCGCAGCATTGAGTGACCGTTTAAAGATAGGTATTAGCAGTTGTCTCTTAGGCAATGAAGTTCGTTACGACGGTGGACATAGTCGCAATGACACTATTATTGAGTCAATGAGTGGTTTATTTGAATTGATTCCCTTTTGCCCTGAAGTAGCCATTGGTTTAAGCATTCCTAGACTACCAATTAATCTTGTTTCTATTAATGGGGAAATACGTGTGCGTGGTGTTAGCGATACGAGTCATGATGTGACAGATGCTTTGAATCATTATGCAGTATCTATTACAGATCAGCTTGATGTGATGTGTGGTTATATTTTTAAAAGCAGATCGCCGAGTTGCGGATTAGCGGATGTGAATGTTTATGGCAGCAGAACAAATAAGGTGGTTGGTGTGTCAGGCGGGCAGTTTGCGAGAATAATTACTCAAAAGTATCCTAAGTTACCGACAGAGGATGAAATGCGCTTGTCGAATAAAGCAATACGCGATAATTTTATTCAACGTATGTTAGTTTACTCGAAGAAAAATAATTAAAAACAGGATTGAGTATGTGTTTTTCAGCGGAGGCTAGTTTTGTAACGGCGGCAGTGCTTATTCCCGTTGGTTTGGCGTGTCTCAAAGAATCTATCAGTATCAATAAATCTTATTGGGCATTTGCCTTGTTGCCATTTTTATTTGGTTTTCAGCAAGTTCTGGAAGGGGTGGTGTGGCTAACATTAGATGGCAGGTATGAGTATTTATTGAGGCCTGCGGCATTTGGGTTTTTATTTTTCTCGCATTTTCTCTGGTTGTTATGGATTCCATTGAGCGGATTTTTGACGGAAACAAATAAGTCTAAAAGAAAACTTTTCTTTGTAGTGACAGTTGTTGGTATGTTGTTTGGTGGAACAATGTTTATACCGCTTTTATTGCAACCGGACTGGGTATCTGTTTCGGTTCAACAGCATTCTATCTACTATGATGTGCGGATTATTTATGATGCTTTATTGCCGCGCGATGTGTTAACGCTTATCTATGCCCTGATTATTCTTGTGCCGCTATTGTTATCGTCAGATCGGTATCACAAAGTACTCGGCGTGCTTGTGACTGTCTCAGGTTTATTGACCTGGGGATTCTTCGGTTTGGCATTTATTTCTGTGTGGTGTTTCTTTGCGGCGGTCATTTCATCCTATATCTTTTATCAGGTGGTGCTGACAAAGCATAAGTTACCATCAAACTAACAGCTAATGAGCCAAGCTTTTTAGCTTGGCGAGTCCATCGTTTGTTCTTTATTATAATTTTCGAGATTATTGCCTGATAATTTCCCATCTGAGATGGTTTGCTGCCATTTTTTTATGGCTTGTCTATAATTTTCGGGAGAAAGATAAATAGTTATTTTTAAATTAGCATTAACAATTTTTTGTTCATTAGTATAGGACAGAGATGAAAGCCTTGTTAGGCAGCTTGCACAATCTTTGCTAAGTCTTTCGATATACTCGGGAAGCTTATTTTCGGGTATATTTATATTAATACTGAGCAATAAATCTGAAAAGTCGCTGTCTTTTAATATAGCCATATTGTAAAAGACATTTTCAAGATTAAGGTCTCGAGTTGATGATGCCAATGCTTCAAGAACAGCCTCTGGTTTTTCAAAAACCATTAAGTGTGACTTGTTATCTTCGTTAAATTTTATTAACCGTTTCGTAACAGATTCCTTGCTGATACATTCCTGCCATTGAGCAGTTTGTTGGGCTGTGGGGTTTTGGGTTTCTTTTTTGAGTGTGGTTAAGCATGAATGCTGGTTCCCCATAGCCGTATCAAGCTCTGCTTGTAGTGAGGCATAGTCAATAGATTTACGGACTTTTTCTTTATATATTATTTGCATTTTTTCTAGTTTAGATTGTTTCCACTCATATGGCTTAACTGTGGTTTTGTTAAACGTGTAAATGCCAATGGCCACGGAAGCGACGATTGCCATAAGGTAAAAAACAACCAATCTTTCACCTCTTAGTGGCGATATTATCAATGAAAACCGAAATCCTTGTTTTTTTCTCATTCTATGCCTCCTATGCTATTAACTAGGAATAGGCTTAAGATAATCTGCTTGTCATCAGATATATTCGTAATAGTCACTCTGTCTACAACAGGGTGTTTTTCAATTTTTTCAACTAAAGAGTATAAAAGTGAGGGATTCATTGCTTGTATGGTAATAACAAGTGTCGATTTTTCATCAGTTTGTATGGATATTAACGGGTTGCTGGTTCTACTTATTTCCAGAAGCCGTATTAAAATATCATTGAATGATTCATTGATTTGTCCAAGCTTGGACTTAAGACCTACGTTATCATTATAACGTCTAATATCTTTTTCATAGCGGTTACGCTGTAGCAGTTTTTGATCTACTTCTTTTAATTTCTGTTCAACCACAGATATTTTTTCGTCAATCTCAGTAAGCTCAGGTTGATAAATCAGCGTGGTAAGTGCATATATGACAGATGCTATAAATGCAGTTAGCATAACAATCCCGAAAGGGTACCTTAGAATCTTTTTTGAAAACAAATTTTTTATCATGGCTTTTATTCTGTATTTATAATACTTGAAATATCAAAATCATTATCTGCAGAGTCACTGTCATGGCATGATTTATGTTGTTTGCATAGAATCAGCCTGTTTACCATTGCAGTCCAGAAAGTGCGATCAGTCACTGGTGGTTTCTGGTAGTAATTAAGAATGTTATTACTATCCTTTGCAGTTACCTTACTAGCTTGTTGTTTAAAAAGTTCATCGCGGGCTAACAGGTCAAAGTACTTGATAATGCGATCAGGTATAAATCGATCTCCGGCCTCAACAAAATAAGCTTTTCCTGCTTTAGATATAATCACAACGCCCCAGTTATCTTCATTGATGAGTACGTCACGTACTTGTATGTTCTGTAATGTAATCGGTTTTCCTAGGGGAGTTCCATCTGCACGCCAGAAATATAGTTTGTCGGTATCGGTTGCCGTTACCAACCACTTGCCATCAGTAGAAAAATTGACAGCAACAATCCCGCTATCATGTTTTAGTTGAGCAGCACTCACCATTGAAGTAAAAGCACCTTGCAGAACAGTCCACAAATTAACAATGCCATTACGATCGCCGCTAGCTAAAATGCTACCGTCTGGATTCCATGCAAGCGTCGTTATTGCTGCGCGACTTTTGTGCAGCGCAGAGGCCGTTGCTCTGGTTGTTGGTCGGCGATTAGATATGGGGAATAAATGTACAGCTCCTTGCCAATTGGCGGTTGCGAGCACGGACTGGGTAGGATGCCATTGGAGCGTGGAGAGAGTGCCCTGTAGATTTACATCTGATATAAACTCACCATCATCACGTGCAGCCAATTTCTCATAGCGTATTTTTTTCAGGGTAAACGAAGAGCGTTTATTGCCTTTGATATTAATGATATCTATTTTGCCGGTGCTGCTGGTGCTCGCAATATATTCGTTCCCTGTCGCTAGTTTTTGGACTCTGGATTTTAAATTGTCTATCGTCTTTAGATGCGCGCCATCTTGCATTCGCAATATGTGTAATTTATCGTCATCAGTTAAGAGTGTGTAGTGCTTTGCATCGGGTGCAATGCTGACCTGTTTTACTTTACTAGATAAATACTCGCCATTTGAAATCACTTCATTTTTTATATCAGTGGTCGAGTTCGTACTAGATAATTGACTGGCTGCAAGAATAGAAGCCTTATTTCTTTCATTGCCTGTACTGGTATTAAATATCACACTGCCGAGTAGTCCAAGTTCATTCAGGCTTTTATCATTGATCAGCAGGGCAGGTTTATTAATTTGTGGTTTTTTTATTCCTCGTCGGCTTGGGTTTATTTGATGGCGATAAATTTGTAGTGAATCGCTGTCATTATCAGAATAAACTTTTGGAAAAAGTCCTGAATCAGATTCTGTTTTATATAAGTACTGATATTTTGAAAATACTTTCCTTGATGAGGCAGACAATGCATATTCATCAGTTAGGTTTTTAGTTGCCATTAATGTTTTGTCGAGCAAGTAGGTGCCGGAATCTGTCGCTAGTAGTATATTGTTTTCCAGATCAACCATGCTAAAGATGTTTGACGCAGGCCTGATGGTGGTGACTTTATTATTAATACTATTATGGCTAAAAAGTTCACCATTACTTGCGGAAAAGATAAACTGATGCCGATTTATTTTTGCTGCACCTGTAATGAGTTTAAAGTCATAAGATTTACTTTCCAGAATAAGTTGTGGTTGTGAGACCGTGAGGCTGTCGGTAAGTTTTATCTCATAACTATAGGTATTCTCATCATTATCGAAATTCAGAAAAGTAGACAAAAATAGAATTGAATCACTACCTGCCTGTTTACTTAATAATCCTGGAAAATGGATATAGCTTTTTGATGATCTCTCCAGTTCATCTGGTATTGGCACATCAACGTAATGGGTAGTCACGAGATCGCCAGCGATGTTTGTGATTGCAACGCGTGGTTTAATTTGTATTTTTATCCAGTTATTTCTCCAACTATCAGCGCCATAATCGTTGGTAAGTGAGAGTGAGGCAATATTTAAAACCCAGTCAGGCAACCATGAGTCGTAACTACTTACAATATTAATAAAACCTGTTTTGGTGATAATAGGGTTAGGTTTTGCGACGTTACTGCCAAATGGGTCAATATCATCAAGTACAGAAGTATTTTGCCATTCGCCATCAGCCTGTTGTTGCCATAACCACTTGTTATTAATGAGCACAAGTTTGCTATTAATGATGTCAAACTTTTCTATATATAGATCATCATTGGCACTAATTTGGTTTAAATTAGTAAAGGAATTGGTTTGGTTGCCGTCCCATATTCTCAGAGAGTTATTATCACTAATAATAAGTTGGTTATTATTCAGGAAACGAAGGTGCATACTATCTTCAATGCCGGTTAAAACCGGCGTTTTGAATTTCCCAGTTTTGGTATCAATCAACTTTATTGAATAGGTCTTATTGCTGTATCGAATTTCCTCAGCCGTTTTATTTTCTACGATTAACGCCAGTTCGCTGCTATCCGGTGTAAATGTAGCACCAAAATTATTGAACTGTGTTCGTTTTAATCTAGTTTGAAGCGGAGCCGTTAAAAGCTTCTTGTCAGATAAGCGTAGTAGAGTGGCAAAACTATTATCATTTTCGTAATGGATGGCTAGCGCTGTTTCTTTGTCAGGTGAAACAAGAGGATAAAAACTTCTTCCACTAACTAACTTATTGGTATTGTTAATAGCATTAAGGTGCCAGTTAGGTTGTCTGAATAGATCAATAAGCCATTCAGGGGCGAGTTCGTTATTTTCGTCGTCGCGTTGTTGTTCATCGGCTGCCAACTGCCCTCGACGAATATTTCCAGACTCGCGTGAGCGAGTGATGGCTTTAAAATAGCTATTTAGTGCGGCAGAGGAATTACCTTGCTGACTAAGCAGGCTTGCTTTGGTGTATTCTGCTTCTGCGATAAGGGCAGTGCTATCAGCTTTACTTTTTATTAATATTTGTTCTTTTGCGCGGACTTCATCTCGTTGTGAAGAAAGTTCATCAAGCGAGTTGAGGGTAATAACACCAAAAAAGGCAGCGGCTATACTGATAGCGCTGAAACTGGCCTGTAAAACACGCTTTCTTTTTTGCAGTTGTTTTGCGCGGATAAGCGAAGTATCAATAAAGTCAGCAGTATCGGCGTCAATTTGTAATCCACTTAATTTCAGATAACGAATATCTTCAAGTCGTTTACCTGACGTGGCAAGCATATCTCGACGTTGAGATTCATTTTGCCAGCGCAGACAGTCCTGATCGATTCGTTCACGAACTTGGAGTAATTCTTGATCCTGTTCTAGCCAGTGTTGTACACGATCCCAGTGATGAATTAGTGCCTCGTGGGTGATATTGACAACCGCTTCAGGTTTGTCGCTACCACTCGTCTCCGCAGTGTAACCGGTGAGTAAGCGACTATTGAGCAATGTGTCGACCAGTAACTTGTCATCTACGTTGTCACTAAACCGTGACAGTGGTGCGACGCGTCGAGTAGCCTTACCTTGTTCATCGATAGCGACCAGTTCACGCATGACGCGAGCAAAAATAGTTTCAGGCTCATCAGTAAAATATTTTTGTATTGCAGTGAAGGCATCTTCGGCCGTTTGGGTAAGGGCGCCTTCTAATCCACCGAGCTGTTCATAGGCTTTAAATGTAAGTTGTTTGTTGTCACGGTCACGTTCTTGATAGAGACGTTCAAGTGTAAATTCAAGCAAGGGTAACGCGCCGGGATTACCTTCGGCATCTTCGAGTAGACGTTGCTCGAGTCCTTCAGCATGAATGTCTTGTTCGAAACTCAGGCCTGCCGCCAGAGCAGGGCCAGTAATAATTTCTTGAAGTTCATGTGGTCTTGGGATGCTTAGATCATATTGGCGCGAAGCATCTTTTAAATTCATCAATTCAGGTAGTGAAAATAGTTGTGGATAAAAGTCACTACGCATCGTAGCGATAATCCAAATCTTGCCACTGCGTGACAGACTATCGATAACATTTAGAAAGGACACCTGTTGTTCGGTGTCGAATTGAAATAACTCTTCAAATTGATCAATGGTAATAAGTAAACGCGTATCCGCTGTGCCAGTCATTTGCTCCTGAGCCGCAAGTACTTTCCCCCAGCGTTTTAGTGCTGAATCAACGGGTTTGGAAGCCATCGCGGGGCTACTTTTCCATAGATCAGATAATTCCCGAGGTTGACTGTAATCACCTTCAGCCAGTTCAGGTAAAACGGAGTGTTCGTATAACTGTGTAACAAGCCCATGAACAGGATCAGTACCTAATTCGGCGGGACGTACTACCAGCGTACGCCAACCGGCGACGCCTTCAATGGGATTGGTTTCTTTCAGCGCAGGGATAAGACCTGCACGGACAAGTGATGATTTACCTGCACCACTGGCACCAATAATTAATAGGAATCCGATACCATCTCGTTGTTGGTTAGCAAGCAGGCGAGCCCGAACTTCATTTATCGCACGGCGACGTCCAAAATAAATGGCTGCATGTTCTTCATCGAAAACATCAAGGCCACGATAAGGAGAACCTTTACTTTCTGGCCAGGTGACATGATGAAAACGGCGTTTTAACCATGCACGCAGGTCTTTTTCTAATTGTTGCTCAAATTCATCCGTATCTGCAAAAGGTTTGAAGCCGGCTGTAAAATGGCCTTTCTCATTTTGAATCCAGCGGCGCCAGAAACTTTCCAGTGACTGTAATTCCGCCTGTTCCTGATCAACATGTTCTGCATTGAAGGAAATGGCAGCGGTCTTTCGGTAAACAAGGATATCGGGCAGCTCTCCGGACAGGGCTGCCTCCATGGCAGTTTCAAATTCGTATTCGGTTCCAGTGGGCGTGCTGCCATCATCACGCTGATAGTCATCGGGGAGTGGGCTGCCAAGACGTTTCCATAGTATGCACAGTACGATATCGACATCAGCAGGTGAGGCTATTTGATCCTGAAATGTGCTGCGTGCAGTGTAGAATGCTTCTTCCCAGCGGATTACTTCGAATTCCACACCTTCGTAATCAAGTTTAATGCGGTTAACAACATTATCGACCCTACGGCGTTCAGCAGCGACATCGATAGGGGATGAGACAAACAATCTGATCTTTTGCATGAGTATATTTTTACTTATTCTTACAAGCCCAAAGCATAGCTTAAATTTTACGGTTTGTTGTTAGTTTTATTTGTATCCGGTGCGGGATAAATATTAATTAAACTGCCTTTATGAAGTGCGTAATAAATACATTGGCATATCACCATACTTCTTTGCCGTTGGCACAACACCTACATATTCAGTAGTAAAACCACTGTTGTTTTCAAGTGCCAGTTCTGCGGCCAGTTGGCGAGTCACATATACCTCACCTTCGGGGGTGATGGGCTCTATGCGCGCGGCCTTGGTGACGTGAGCACCGAAGTAATTGGTGCGATGTAAAACGGGATCTTCGAGCTCATAGATTGGGCCATAATGCACGCCAAGTCGTAATGCCAAATGAGGGGGAAGACCGGCACTAGCCAAGTCAATATTTTGCATCGCTACTTGTAAAGCGATAGCACATTGGCTGGCAGACAAGGCATCTTTAAATACAACAAATAAGCCATCACCCCAGGTGTTAGTGCTGAGCACGGATGAATTAAAAGGTTTTAGGGCAACAGCCAATGCACCAAAAAGCTGCTCAACAAAGGCTGGAATTTGCTCGTCATTGAGTTTACTAAAGCCTTTTACATCACCGAACAACATCGCATGTGCGCGGCGTTGACTACTGTCCAATTCTGCAGAAATGATGGTTTGCTTATCCGGTGGAGACAGTGATTTGCCATCGGTAGCACTCAGTAAAATAGCATCGTGATCCTGTAATTGCCATGATTGTATATCGGCATAGGTTCCCGCAGCACCCGTTGATGTTTCACCATCCCACACGGCAACTTGCTTGACTGACGTTTGCAGGTTGCGTGACTTTTGTAATGCCAGCCCCATCGCAAGACGTGTGGCATAGTGAAACAATGTATTGTCACCAAGGTAACTACCATCGCATGAATAACTAACGAAATTGGCCTTATCAATACAGCGGTAAAAACGTTCGGTCCATTCTGCGCCAGCAGGTTTTACTGAGACCTCGATGAACTCATCCATGTCAAAAGGAAGCACAATATGCAATCTGGCTCCTCGCTCGAGTAGCGCCTCGGCAAATAAAATGTCGGCGCCATTGGCAAGTGAGCCATAACCAAAACCAATGTCGAGTTCTGCAAGATTATTTACTATCGATTCTTTTACCACTTGTTCTGCTTGCGGACGAAAACGACCAGAATCATTCGTATTCGATATCATATGGCCACAAAAATGGATAACGCCTGGTGGTGTGAGTGCCGAAAGAAAAGACGTTTGTTGTTCTGGGATTAATAGTGCCAGTTGGCGGCGGGTTGTTGCCATGGCTGCATAATCATTTTCCACATGTTCTCTGGCTGAGTTAAGTAATGATTTTGCCGATTCCAGATCATCAAGTACTAACAATGCTTCAGCCATACTGACTAGACGGTAATATTCACCGAGTCCTTGTCCGCTGGGTTCTTGCTCACAGAGTGTTAAGGTTTGTTTTGCAAGTTCTACTGCTAAAGTCGTATCACCAGAAAGTTTGTAAAGGCTGGCCGCATTGATTGCCGTGTAGTAGCCACCAGTGCGATTGAATACATCATGGTACTGTCCTGCGGCTTGTTCAAATAGCGCATTACGCTCAGTTTTGTTGGTTGAACTTAGTGCGAGATCTTTGGCTAATCTAGCACCAAGCGCGGCATAATCTTCATTATCTGAATCAGCAAAGCCGAATTCATTGAAAAGTTTCTGCGCCCGCGTTGTTGCTCCAGAGCGTGCGAGTGATAACACGGCAAGATAATGAAACTCTTCATTGTCGGTCTGAGATATCGCGGCATCATATGCTGAAAGGTATTCGCCTTGTCCTATCAGTTTGCGAATATTTGCAGGGGTAACGTCGTTCATTAATGTTTATTCTCAATATTGCTAATTCAGTGTAACTGCGACTAAGAATATAGCAGATTTTAGAGGGGGTTAGCGTCTTAGTATTGCAATCCAGCGCCCTAGATTGAGCAAGCTGGCTAATGAGCCGGAAACATAGGTTAATGCTGCCGCAGTTAAAATCTTATGCGCATGTTTCATTTCCCTGTCTGAGATGTATTGACCATCTTTAAGAGCGGGTAGGGCGCGTTTAAAACTTGCATCCCATTCAACAGGTAAAGTGACGAAATGAACTAGGGTGCCGATTAACATGCTGCTAATCGCAACGATGAACATAATCAGGCCTAGTCGTGGTGAACGAGATATGAGAGCCATGACAGGAATAGCAATCATGGCGAGTGCGCCAATTTTTTCAGCGCCAATGGCAATGGATACAATTCGTTGTCTCAATTCAAAGGGAAGGTAACCATTACGATGTTGAATTGCGTGACCAACCTCATGAGCCGCGACTGTAATCGCAGTGAGAGATTTACCATCAAATTTGTCTGTCGTTAGGCGTACTACTTTATCGGTAGGATCGTAATGATCGCCATCATTCGTTTTTTCTACTTTTACGCCATGCAATTCATATTTTTCAATTAAATGTTCTGCGAACTCACCACCTGTTCCCGGAAAGTGATCTTGCTGGGTGCTGTATTTTTTTAATACGTGAGACACCCAATATTGCGGGCCAAAAATAATGGCGAGAATTAATATGAGTCCGATGGCGATAAGCATGTAAGTAATGGTAGCAATAAAAAACCCTGACCGGAAACCGATCAGGGTCTGCATTGGTGGAGACGGCGGGAATCGAACCCGCGTCCGCAAATCCTCCGCCTTCGGCTCTACATGCTTATCCTGTTAATTAATTTAATCAGTAGCTACCCAACAGGCAGGGAAGACTAAAGACGATTCCGTTAAGTTTTAACGCATCCATTCCGGACAGATTTCAGCGCGATCTTATGTGAGTCGACCCCGGTTTTCTGAGCGCATAAGCACACATCAGGCCGAGGGCATTCGCAGGGGTTTAAGCTGCTAGTGCGTAGTTGTCGTCGTTGGCAACTATAAATTTGTAATAAGGATTTAAGAGGTTCATTACACCCTCTGCATGCACCTTGGGTTTTGTAATCCACGTCGAAGCCATGTCGCCCCCAAAGTCTTACGTACTACATGGGGGATTATAGAGGGGTTTCAAGTCGGCGGCGAGGTTTTTAACTGTGTTTGAGAATACGGCTCTTTTCACGCGCCCAGTCGTGGCTCTTTTCGGCGGCACGTTTGTCGTGATGCTTCTTGCCTTTGGCCAGTGCAATCTCGAGTTTGGCTTTGCCATGAGACCAATATAAGGCGGTAGGGATGATGGAGTAACCCTTGCGATCGACTGCGACCATGAGTTTATGCAGCTGTTCAGCATGTAATAGCAATTTACGAGTGCGGTTAGGCACTGGATTGATATGGGTTGAAGCAGACAGCAGGGGGCTTATGTGTGCACCATGCAGAAAGGCTTCGCCATTATTGAGCAAAACAAAGCTATCGGCGATGCTGGCTTGGCCTTCGCGCATACTCTTTACTTCCCAGCCTTCCAGCACTAAACCTGCTTCTATACGGTCTTCCAGCAAGTAATCGTGACGAGATTTCTTGTTTAGCGCGATGGTGCTACTGGGCTGTTTTTGCTTTTTTGATTTGGCCATGCCGGTATTATACGCAGGCTAGCCTTGAGCCGCAGCATGATTTCACAGACAATGGGTAAATAATAAGCATAACAATGAAAAAGGTGCCGTATGTCTACTTCTCGCACATCAATGCATGGTGAATGGTCTGGCCGGTTTGCGTTTATTCTCGCGGCAACCGGTTCTGCCGTTGGCCTAGGTAATATCTGGAAGTTTCCTTATATTACAGGTGAGAACGGCGGCGGTGCTTTTGTTCTCGTATACCTTATATGTATCGCCTGTATCGGGATCCCCATCATGATGGCCGAAGTCATGTTGGGCCGCCGTGGCCGACAAAGCCCCATTAATACCATGCGAGATTTAGCTGAAGAGGTCGGTGCGAGTAAGCATTGGAAGTATCTTGGTTGGGCTGGTGTGATTGCCGGTCTGTTGATTCTTTCTTACTACAGCGTGATTGCCGGTTGGGCGTTAGCTTATGTATTTCGCACAGCCAGCGGTGTGTTTACTAACGTGACGGGCGATGGGGCGAGTAGTCTGTTTAGTCGTTTTGTTGCAGATCCTGAAAAGCTCTTAGCATGGCACACCATTTTTATGGTGATGACCATGGCCGTGGTCGCCCGTGGTGTTAAAGGTGGTTTAGAAAAGGCCGTGCGTTTCTTAATGCCAACCTTGTTCGTGATTCTGATTATCCTATTAGGTTATGCGATGAACTTGGGTGAGTTTTCTCGTGGCGTTGTCTTCTTGTTTAATCCTGATTTTTCTAAAATATCTGCGAGTGGTGTTTTAACTGCGATGGGGCATGCCTTCTTTACATTGAGTTTAGGCATGGGCGCGATCATGGTTTACGGTTCGTATCTGCCAAAGAATGTGTCGATTGCTAAGACCTCGATCATTATTGCTTTGATGGATACCTTGGTGGCCTTAGTTGCAGGCCTCATTATTTTCCCGATTGTTTTTGCTAATGGACTTGAACCAGGTTCAGGGCCCGGATTAATTTTCCAAACCTTGCCGATTGCTTTTGGTCATATGCCGGGCGGGACATTCTTCGGCACGTTGTTCTTTATACTTTTAGTTTTTGCGGCATGGACATCGTCGATTTCATTAATTGAACCGGCCGTAGCGTGGCTTGTAGAAAATCGCGGTCATACGCGTATTTATGCGGCAGTGATAATGGGTGTCGTAACATGGTTGCTTGGACTGCTTACGATATTGTCGTTTAATCTGTGGTCAGACTTTAAGCCCTTGTCGAGTATTAGTGCGTTTGAGAATAGTACGATATTCGATTTGTTGGATTATCTAACCGCAAATATTATGTTGCCAATCGGCGGCCTATTAATAGCTGTGTTTGCGGGTTGGGTAATGAAACGAGAAACCACCATGCAGGAATTAAGCATTAATGATGTGATGCATAAGGGTTATCGTGCATGGCAGATTTTGGTAAGGTATGTTGCGCCAGCAGCGGTGGTTATTGTGTTTTTGAAGGTAACCGGAATTTTTGATATCGCCACTATTTTTGAAGCAATTTTTGGTTAAAGAACCCTATGCCTGTTATTAATAAAAGTGCGCTTGTCCCTTATACAGCGAAAGAAATGTATGCCTTGGTTGATGACATTGATGCATACCCCAAGTTCTTGCCGTGGTGTGGCGCATCAGAAGTGCTTGAGCGCAATGACGATGAAGTGAAGGCAAGTATCTTGTTATCACGTAGCGGGCTTAAAAAAAGTTTTACAACATTAAATCGTTTGCAGTCAGGCAAGATGATTGAAATGCGTTTAATTGAAGGGCCGTTTAGTCATTTACAAGGATTTTGGCGTTTCGAAAGTTTGAATGAGTCGGCGAGTAAAATCATGTTTGATATTGAGTTCGAATTTTCAAATAAATTATTGGCAATGACGGTCGGGCCAGTATTTAGTCAGGTCACAAATACGATTGTTGATGCCTTTACAAAACGTGCGGTAGAGGTTTATGGAAAACGATAAACAGATCAATGTTGAAGTGGCGTATGCATTGCCCGATGTGCAACGTGTCATTGCGCTAGAAATCTCGGAAGGACTTGAGCTTGCTGCAGTTGTTAAACAGTCAGGTATTCTTGAAGAGTTTCCGGAGATTGATTTGGAAAACTCAAAAGTGGGTATCTTCGGTAAACTTAAAAAAGCGAACACCATTTTACGTGAAGGTGATCGTGTTGAAATTTATCGTAAATTAATTGCCGATCCAAAGCAGGTTCGAAAGGATCGTGCGGCACAAGGCAAACAAACTCGAAAGGGTGGCGGAAAGACCGCAAAGATTTAAGGCCTAAGGCTCTTCTTTTTGTAAACCAACTGTTCCCAGTACACGATCAAAAATACCTAAATCGCGTTCTTGGTAAGGCACTTCAACCACTTCGGTTTTCTTCTTTTCAGACGCGTCTTCTAGAGGGCGCATATCACCTTCAATGCGAGCGAGTTTGTCTTGTTCAAAGAAGAGAGTCACACGTGTTTTTTCAGTCGGAGCATGGCTGCTGCGATGAATACGATATAGGTAATCCCAACGATTCTCGTGGAAAGTGTCATTAATCATCGGCGAACCCATGATAAAACGAACCTGACGTTTCCCCATACCCGGACGTAATTTATTAACCATCTCTTGGTTTACGATATTGCCTTGCTGGATAGTGATCTTATGGATAACTTCCGGTATGGCTGTAGGCACTTCTGGTAATGACCAATCAGAACACGCTGATAACATTGGTAAAACCACTGCCACTGATATTGAAATGAGAATCTTTTGCATTTGAGAATGTATTACATTATCGTTTGAATAGAATTCATTTTAACTCAATTTGAGTACAAACGCAGCACTATTAGCGCAAACAAGAGACTCGTATCAATGGAAAGTGCAGATATTAAGAAAGCAGGGCTGAAAGTGACACTGCCGAGAATTAAGATTCTCGATATTATGGAAAAAAGTGAAACGCGCCACCTCAGTGCAGAAGATGTGTATAAGCACCTGCTCGAAGAAGGTGAAGAAGTCGGTTTGGCTACCGTATACCGTGTTTTAACTCAATTTGAATCAGCCGGCCTAGTCTCACGACACCATTTTGATGAAGGTCACTCTGTTTTTGAGTTGAATCAAGGCCATCACCATGACCATATTGTGTGTGTAAAATGCGGCAAGGTTGAAGAATTCATCGATGAAACCATTGAACAGCGTCAGAAAGATATTGCTGCCAAAGCCGGTTTCGAGATCACCGACCATTGCCTGTATATCTATGGTGTGTGTGGCACTTGCCAATAACAAAAACAATTTTGTAGACAGGATTAACAAGATTTACAGGATTATAAATAGCTGCTTTCGATCGATTGAAGTCATAACCGTAGGCAGGCATAAGAAGAAAAATAAAGCTAAACAGGGTTTAGTGACTGTTAAACGAGCTAAAGCCGTATTTTGAAGATAGTTTTTCTTGAATAGATAGCTAGAGGAATTCAAATCGTTATTATGAAAAATGTAAAATTTTATTTTGTTACAGTAATTTTAGCAATGACATTCATTCTCTATGGATGTTCAGATGATGCTGGCAAAAGCAAAGATTCTAAAAATGAAACGAAACAAAGGTATCTTATCGCCTATGCTCAAGCTGAACTCGTTAACGCTTGGCGCGTCACTAATCAGAAAGATATGGAAGAGTGGGCAAAAAAACTTGGCGTTGATTTAATTAGTAGAAATGCGAATCAAAATACTGCACAACAACTTGCAGACGTTAAAGAAATGCTCGCCAGTAAACCAGATGTATTGATTCTTTCCCCCTTAGAATCCAAAGCGTTGGATTCAGTTGTAGGACTATGCGAAAAAGCAAATATTCCCCTGATTGTGATTGATCGTAAGATAGACTCTGAGCCAGGGCATGGAATTTATAAAACGCAGATTACTCAAAGCCATGTTATCTCAGGTAGGCTTCTCGCAGAAAAAGCTGTTGAATTACTGAAAAATAAATACGGAGCACCGAAGGGAAAAGTGGTTCATATTATGGGGCTACCTAATGCTTCACCAGTAATAGAAGCAAAAAAAGGGTGGGGACAAGTTATGATGAATTATCCTGAGATTGAAACGATAGCAGTCGTTGAAGGTCGCTTTACAGAAAAAGGTGGAGAACTTGCTATGGAAGTAGCATTAAAAAAATTCTCGCGTGGAGAGATTGACATCGTACATACTGATTACAGCGCAATGACAATGGGAGCATTAAATACGATTAAGAAAGCTGGGCGGACAGAGCTTCTGGGGTTTGTACTAGGTGAAGGTGGTCATTACAAAGCGATTGAAGCTGTTATAAAAGGTGAAATTGCGAGGGAGACTCAGACACCTCCGTATTTTGGTGAGCTTGCAATAAAAAGTGCTTTAAGCATATTAAAAGGAGTTGATGTATCAGTGAGGCAAAAGATATCAATCAAGGTTTTTGATTCCAGCGACAAAGAATCCGCAGATAAATATTTGAAAAAAATAAGAAATAATGACGCAGAATTTTAATTCATTAAATGTTTCCGGTATGTTAAAAGTTAAAAGTTAAAAGTTAAAAGTTAAAAGTTAAAAGTTAAAAGTTAAAAGTTAAAAGTTAAAAGTTATAAGTAGAGGTGGTTTTGTATGAAAACACAAATGAAACTTATGAGCATGATCGGTTTGGTTTTGATCTGCGTTTTAAGTGCCATCGTTATAACGATAAGTGTTAATAGGGATATCGCTTACTTAAATACGAAAAAAAATGATGCACTTGAATTTAGAAGTAAATGGCTTACCTTTACTGGCGTTAACAAAAATCTACTTATTACAGATATATCTGAACCGGTTTACCAAAGTTCACTCAGTAAACACAAAAGACTTCTAGCTGAGATAACGGAAACGATCAGCAATATAAACTCTAATACTTATCTTAAAGAAGTCGATAAAGAACTATCTGAAGCTTATCGCAATACCCTTTTTATTTGGGATCTTTCTAGAGATAATTTCAATGAGGTGCGAATACTTTTAGATTCCGATCTGTTAAAAACAATCAATAAAAAAGCTGGGTATGGGAGCATTATTGAAATTAAAGAGAGATTTAAATCTAAAGGGAACATCAGGGAATATCTTAAGCTTAATGAGCTAATAAACCGAATTTTGTCATTATCATCAGCAGATGATTCCCTTAACAACGCTCTAGGTAAGCTAATTTCTGTTATAGATAAAAAAATTACCACGCAGGAATCTCTTTCCCAAAAAACATTATTATTTGTTGGCATATTTTTGGTTCTAATTGTAACGATATCATTGTTACTTTTTGGTAATCAAATTATTAAAAATATTAAAATAGTTACTAAACTAAATAAAGAGATTGAAGAACGCAGAAAGGTCGAGGATGCATTACGTAAGAGTGAGCAATATAACCGAGCTCTATTTGAAAACTCATCAATTGGTCTCTTGCTATGCACAATGGATGGAAGAATTATCGATGCTAACCAGAGTCTTGCAAATATTATCGGCCGCACAATCGAGGAAGCAAAAGCATTAACCTATTGGGATATTACTCCCAAAGATTATGCTGAACAGGAAGAGGTTCAATTGGAGAGCCTGAATACAACAAAAGGTTACGGCCCTTACGAAAAAGAATATTTACATAAGGATGGGCATCGGGTACCGGTACGACTTTCCGGTCGACTAATCGAGCAAGATGGAGAACCCTTAATTTGGTCCAGTGTTGAAGATATTACAGATAAGATTACCATCGAAAGGGCACGTTACGAATCAGAACAACATTTTCGTCAATTGGTAGAACATATACGAGAGGTATTCTGGTTAACCGATATCAAAAAAAATACTGTGATATATATTAGCCCGGCTTACCAAACAGTCTGGGGAAGAAGTTGTCGAAGCCTTTATGAAAATCCAAGGTCATTTGTTGACGCGATTCATAAAGAGGATCGAGAGCGAGTCATTCAGGCCATGGAAACTCAAAGTAAAGCCCATTATGATGAAGCTTACAGGATTTTAAAGCCAGACGGATCTATTCGCTGGATTAGAGATCAGTCCTTTCCCATTAAGAATCAAGAAGGTGAGGTTTATCGGGTAGCGGGAATCGCAGAGGATATTACAGAAGAAAAACTTGCTCATGAACTTCTTGAGCAACGGGTTTTTGAACGAACAGAAAGTCTGCATCGTAAAGAAAAAGAATTGATTTGTGCCAAAGAAGAAGCTGAGAATGCAAACCTTGCGAAGTCGGAATTTCTTTCGTCAATGAGTCATGAGCTACGCACTCCTTTGAATGCTATTTTAGGTTTCTCACAGTTGCTTGAGTTCGAGACTAAAGATGAACAGACTAAGGTTCGTCTTAACGAAATTATAAGTGCAGGCAATGATTTATTGGAATTAATTAATCAAGTATTAGATCTGTCAAAGATAGAATCTGGAAGCATGTCTCTAACTATTAGTAGTCATGACCTTAATGGTTTGCTTGATAATTGTTTATCAATAATTGGACCGATGGCTACAAGCCGTTCAATTTTAATAGATAATAAAGTTGACTCTTCACTAAATATAAAAGTTTATGTTGATAAAGCGAGGTTTAAGCAAGTCCTTTTGAATCTATTATCTAACGCGGTTAAGTATAATAGTGAAAATGGAAAAATAACAATTGATGGTTCAGTTAATGATAGCAATATGTTTTGTCTTTCAGTTTCCGATACAGGTAAAGGTCTGCTGCCTGAACAGCAAAGACATATATTTAAACCATTTGATAGAGCAGGCGCAGAAAATTCTGAAATACCAGGTACAGGTTTAGGCTTGGTGATTACGAAGGACTTAATAGAGAAAATGAATGGTACAATTGATTTTGAAAGTGAGAAGAATAAAGGTACTCGTTTCTGGATTCACATTCCCATCGCGTGAATGTAGCATAGCTATACGAAGCTATTTTAGCTTGCTTTCGCTTTTTCAATCATTTCTTCTGCGTGCGCTAAGGTTTGTTTCGTAATTTCTACGCCACCCAACATGCGGGCAATTTCTTGACCACGACTCGCTTCATCTAATGTTTTAATTGCGGTGCCCGTGCTGTCTTTGCCACGCGTTTTACTAACTTGTAAGTGATGATGTGCTTGCGCGGCGACTTGCGGTAGGTGCGTTACACAAAGCACTTGTCTGTTTTCAGCTAAAGCACGTAAACGTGAACCCACAATTTCAGCAACGCCACCACCAATACCCACATCAACTTCATCAAATATCAAAGTTGGAATATGCACATCGTTAGCAAGCACAACTTGAATAGCTAAACTAATGCGTGAAAGTTCACCACCCGATGCGACTTTATTAAGTGCTTTAGGTGGTTGGCCTGGGTTCGCGCTAACGGTAAAGACAACACGTTCTAAACCAAGTGGTGAAGGTGTGTTGGCATCGCGTGGTTCTAACTCGATTGCAAATTGACCACCCGGCATACCCAGTTCTTGCATGTGTTCAGTTACACGTCCTGAAAGCAAAGCCATTTGTTTTTTACGACTGTTGCTTAATTTTTTCGCAAGCTTGTTGTATTCGGCTAATTTGTTAGCGATGTCTTCTTGCAAACCTTCCAAGCGTGTTTCGGCATGTTCCAAACTATCGAGTTCATCTTTTAATGACTGATATTTTTCTGGCAGTTGTTCTGGCTTGATGTGGTGTTTACGTGCAAAATCGAGCAGAACACCGATACGTGTTTCAACTTCTTGAAGTCGTGCAGGGTCGGCATCAAGTCCACCTAAATAACTTCGCAGTTCAGAAACTGTTTCTTGTACTTCGGCAAGCGCACCATTAAGTGAATCTGAGAACTCACCGAGCTTGCTATCAACATCACGCAGTTCATCAAGTGCTGTAACGGCACGTGCAAGTAATGTACTGGCAGCCGAATCTTCACGGTCTTCAAGACTTTCTAATAATTGGTGGCCGGTTGTTTGTAGCTGGCCGACATTGGCTAAGCGCGCATGCTCTATATTAATAAGATCATATTCGCCTGCTAGTGGCTCGAGCGTATCAAGTTCATTTACTTGGTAACGTAATAAATCAAGTTGCGCATCACGATCTTGGGCGGCACTACTTAATCGTTGGTATTCGTCATTGGCTTCGCGCCATGTTTTATACGTTGCGCCAAGTTTATTGAGTAAATCAGCGTGACCGGAAAAATCATCAAGCAGTCGGCGTTGTTCATCGTTTCGCAATAAAGATTGATGTTCGTGCTGACCGTGAATATCAATCAGTAATTCACCCAATGCCCGAAGCGATTGCATCGGCACAGGGCTACCGTTAATAAAACCTTTTGAACGTCCTTCAGCTGCAATGGTGCGACGAATTAAACAGTCACCTCCATCATCAAGATCGTTTTCTTCAAGCCATGCGGTGACGTCGGGTAAATTATCAATATTAAAACTGGCAGCTATTTCAGCGCGTTTGCAATTAATGCGAACCACACCTGCGTCAGCACGATCACCAAGGGCAAGGCCGAGTGCACCGATAAGAATAGATTTACCTGCACCGGTTTCACCCGTGAGCACGCTCATGCCAAGCGCGAGATTTACTTCAAGTTCATCAATAATGGCGAAATCTTTAATGCGAATATTATTTAGCATAGCGGTTATAAACGATGACCCCAATGCAATTTGGCGCGCAAGATTTCGTAGTAGTTGTAATCAGCGGGGTGAATCATATGTACTGGTGTTTTATTTTTGGTAATGCGTACGCTGTCACCAATGCCTAGGTTTACATTTAATTGTCCGTCACAGGTGACGAGTGCATCGCCGTGATTTTTGTCACTGATGCGGATTTCGATCTCACTATCCCCATCGATCACAATAGGTCGCTGACTCATTGTGTGCGGACAAATCGGTACTAACACAATCGCATCAAGTCCCGGGTGTAAAATAGGGCCGCCACTTGAAAGCGAATAGGCGGTTGAGCCGGTGGGTGTTGAAACGATCAAACCATCGGCGCGTTGTGTATTGACGTATTGACCATTGATATATAAATCCAATTCGATCATACGTGCGACATGGCCTTTATGCACAACGATGTCATTAAAAGCATCACTGGATGAAATTTCACCCTGACCATTTTCATATTCAAAACTGCCATGCAAGAGGAAACGTTTTTCTTCCACGTACTCGCCATCGAGAATGGCGTTAAGACGGCCGCTAATTTTTTCAGAATGAATGTCAGTTAAGAAACCGAGTCGACCAAGATTAATGCCGAGTAGCGGCGTGTGATAATCATTTAAGGTACGCGCAACATTCAAAAAGGTGCCATCGCCGCCGACCACGATCGCAAGATCACATTGCTCGCCGATTTCATCACGATCTGCAACGGGAATTTTCAGATCAGGTAATAGCATAGCGCTAACTTCATCGAGCAAGACTTTGCAGCCACGTTCTTTAAGCAATTTGTGCACAACCGTGATTGTTTCGCCGACCGTGGTGTCGCGAAATTTACCGATAATGCCGATCGTGTTGAAGCTGTTAGCCACTGAAAAATCCCTTGTACATCATTCTTATTGGTTATTTTCTAATTATAGCGCGAAAATTAGCACGATGCGCCGAACCAAGCGAATTGACTTGGCCTTTAGCACTCTCATATTATGTGGCAATGACAACGAAGCAACCACTCAACGAACGAGCCCAGCATTTATTGCGGGTATTGATTGATCGTTACATCGAAGATGGCAAGCCGGTTGGTTCGACTACCTTGGCGCGCGAAGCAAGTTTAGATCTTAGTTCAGCGACTATACGCAATATCATGGCCGACCTTGAGGAATTGGGGTTGGTGGCCTCGCCGCATACCTCGGCAGGGCGTATTCCCACAGTGAAAGGCTATCGTTTCTTTGTCGATACCTTATTGTCGCTGCAACCCTTAGATAAGACTGAAATCGACCAGTTACAAACCCGTTTTAGCCAAGAAGGCGATACACAGGGCGTGATTAACTCGGTATCGGACATGCTTTCTGGCGTAACTAGCCTTGCCGGTGTGGTGACGCTGCCAAACCGTAACTACAGCGCATGGCGGCACATGGAATTTTTGCCGATGTCTGAGAATCGCGTACTTACCGTGGTGGTGGGTAATGATGACCAGATCCAGAACCGTATTTTCACCACGGCGCGGCCTTTTAGTCCGGCTGAGTTGCAGCAGGCATCAAACTACTTAAATAGTATGTTCAGCGGTAAAGGCTTTGCTGAAGTGCGAACCAGTATTGTGCGTGAAATGCATGAAGCCAAAGAGCGCATGGATAAGCTGACCTTGGCGACCATGGAAATGGCTGAACAGGTTTGTCAGAGCGCGGAACGCCAAGATGACTTCATTCTCGCGGGTGAAACCAACCTGATGGGCGTGAATGAGCTCTCGAATATCGACAAATTACGCGATTTATTCGATGCCTTTAATACTAAGCGCGATATATTGCATATTCTTGATGAATGCCAGCAAGCCGATGGTGTGCAAATCTTCATCGGTGAAGAGTCTGGCTACCATCCGCTCGACGAATGCAGTGTTATTACCTCTCCTTACGAGGTCGATGGCGAGGTTGCCGGGGTGCTTGGGGTTATCGGTCCAACCCGTATGGCCTACGAAAGAGTCATCCCAATTGTCGATATAACGGCAAAATTACTCACTAGCACCTTGAAGCTGCGAAATTAACCCATATATGTAAGTTATCTTTTAGTGATTCTGGCCGGTTGGCAAGGACACAGGGTGGCTATGGCTGCCCCAATGCGTGGAGAATTGAAGAACAATGAGCGAAGAACAACAGGATGAAGGCCAAGAACAAGCGGTTGAGACTGAAGAAGTCGAGGCAGTTGTTGAGGGTGAAATAGCCGATGCAGAAGTATCTGCCAATGAAGACGATCCACATCTTCTACTAGAGGATGCGCGTAATAAGGCAGATGAGCACTGGAATCTGTATATGCGCACTCAAGCTGAGATGGACAACCTACGCAAACGCGCTGAACGAGATGTGCAAAATGCGCATAAATTTGGTGTTGAAAAATTAATTACTGAATTATTACCCGTTGTGGACAGCATTGAAATGGGCATGGCCGCAGCCGACAGCAGCGATGAAGCCACGGCTAGGCTGGTTGAAGGTATGGAAATGACTGTCAAGATGTTCGCTGATGCCTTGCAAAAGGTCGGTATTGTTCAAATTGACCCAATGGGCGATGTATTTAACCCAGAATTCCACCAAGCCATGAGTATGGTCGAAAATCCAGATGCGGAGCCAAATACAGTGATGGCCGTGATGCAAAAGGGCTATGTGCTTAACGAACGTCTAGTTCGTCCTGCGATGGTGGTGGTTGTTAAAGCACCTGCGGCGAAAGAAGAGTAAGAATAGCGAAAAATTACTATTTATATGGGTTTAGGGCTTGAAGCTGCATTGAGTAACCCCATATAAGTAACAAGATTAATTTTTGCAGTACTTAACAAATTTAACGGAGAAAAATCATGGGCAAAATCATCGGAATCGACTTAGGAACAACCAATTCCTGTGTGTCGGTGATGGAAGGCAAAGACTTCCGTGTTATTGAAAACGCTGAAGGCGATCGCACCACACCATCTATTGTCGCATTTACTGACGACGACGAAGTATTAGTAGGTCAATCTGCCAAGCGCCAAGCTGTTACGAATCCAGAAAACACCGTGTTTGCTGTGAAGCGTTTGATTGGTCGCAAGTTTGACGACAAGGAAGTACAAAAAGATATTTCCATGGTGCCTTACAAAATTGTGAAGGCCGATAATGGCGATGCGTGGGTAGAAGCGCATGGCAAAAAGATGGCCGCGCCAGAAGTATCAGCACGCATCTTAATGAAAATGAAAAAGACCGCTGAAGATTACCTCGGCGAAGAAGTAACCGAAGCAGTGATTACTGTTCCTGCTTACTTCAATGATTCACAACGTCAAGCAACTAAAGATGCCGGTAAGATCGCGGGTCTTGATGTGAAACGTATTATCAATGAGCCAACAGCAGCGGCATTAGCTTACGGTATCGATAAGAAACCAGGTGACAGTAAAATTGCTGTTTACGATTTAGGTGGTGGTACGTTCGATGTATCGATTATTGAAATTGCTGATATCGACGGCGAACACCAAATTGAAGTGTTATCAACTAACGGTGACACATTCCTCGGTGGTGAAGATTTCGATTTACGTTTAATCGAATATTTGGCTGACGAATTCAAGAAAGACAACGGTGTTGATCTGCATAACGATCCACTTGCATTGCAACGTCTTAAAGAAGGCGCTGAAAAAGCCAAGATCGAATTGTCTTCTTCACAACAAACCGATATTAACTTGCCTTACATCACGGCAGATGCCAGTGGTCCTAAGCACCTTAATATTAAATTAACACGTGCCAAGCTTGAATCATTAGTTGAAGAGCTTGTGCAACGTACCATTGCACCATGTAAAACAGCATTGAAAGATGCCGGTTTATCAGCATCAGATATTGATGACGTTATCCTTGTTGGTGGCCAAACACGTATGCCTAAGGTTCAAGAAGTTGTACAAGATTTCTTCGGCAAAGAACCACGTCATGATGTTAACCCGGATGAAGCGGTAGCGATTGGCGCAAGTATTCAAGGTGGTGTATTAGGTGGTGAAGTAACCGATGTATTGTTACTTGATGTAACGCCTTTATCATTGGGTATTGAAACAATGGGTGGCGTGATGACTAACCTCATCGACAAGAACACTACCATCCCTACCAAAGCGGGTCAGGTTTTCTCAACAGCCGACGATAATCAAACTGCCGTAACGGTTCATGTCTTACAAGGTGAACGTCAACAAGCAGCGGGCAATAAATCACTCGGTCGTTTTGATCTTGCAGATATTCCACCGGCAACACGTGGCACACCACAGATTGAAGTAACGTTTGATATTGATGCAAACGGTATTTTGAATGTGTCTGCTAAAGACAAGGCAACGGGCAAGGAACAGTCAATTGTCATTAAGGCATCAAGTGGTCTGTCTGATGAAGAAATTGAAAACATGGTTAATGATGCCGAAGCACATGCGGAAGAAGATAAGAAGTTCCAGGAACTTGTTACTGTTCGCAATACCGCTGAGCAAATGATTAACGGCTTGCAAAAATCCATGAAGGATATGGAAGACGACAAGTTTGAAGATGGCGAGAAAGATGCCATTGAAGCAGCGATTAAAGAACTTGAAGAAGTGAAAGATGGCGACGACAAAGAAGCCATTGAAGCTAAGACTCAAGCACTTGGTGAAGCTTCGCAAAAAATGGCAGAACGCATGTATTCACAAGAAGGTGGTGCAGATGCTGCCGCTGGTGCTGCAGGCGCAGCCGGTGATGCGGGCGATGCAGGTGCCAATGATGATGTTGTTGATGCTGAGTTTGAAGAAGTCGACGACAAAAAATAATTTCGTATATTAGTTGTATGTAAAAATAGACTCCGGCAGCTTGTAATAAGGCTGCCGGAGTTGTGTTTGTAAAGGGCGCAAACAAAAATGTCAAAACGTGATTACTATGAAGTACTGGGTGTAGCAAAAAATGCCAGTGAAGCTGAGCTAAAGAAGGCTTATCGTCGTCTAACGATGAAGCATCACCCAGATCGTAATCTAGGCGAAAAGGCATCGGGTGCCGAAGAAAAATTCAAGGAAGTCAAAGAAGCATACGAAATTCTCAATGATGCACAAAAGCGTTCTGCCTATGACCAATTTGGTCATGCAGGAGTCGACCAAACAATGGGCGGCGGTGGTGGCGGTGGCCAAGGTAACTTCAGTGATATCTTCGGTGATGTGTTTGGTGACATCTTCGGTGGCGCAGCTGGCGGTCGTGGTGGACAAGGCAGTCGTGTTTATCGCGGAGCTGATCTGCGTTACAACATGACGCTCAGTCTTGAAGATGCAGTTGCAGGCACAACCGTTAAAATTCGTGTACCCACCATGGTTAAGTGTGGAACATGTGAAGGCACTGGCGCTAAGAAAGGCACGAGTCCTGTTAAGTGTTCAACCTGTGAAGGTCATGGCCAAGTAAGAATGCAGCAGGGGTTCTTCTCTGTGCAACAAACTTGTCCGACTTGTCGTGGTAGTGGTCAAGAAATTAAAGATCCTTGTGGTTCATGTCATGGACAAGGTCGCATTCAAGAACAGAAAACACTTTCTGTTAAAATTCCTGCCGGTGTTGATAACGGAGATCGCATTCGTTTAGGTGGCGAAGGTGAAGCCGGTGAGCACGGTGGGCCATCAGGTGATCTGTATGTGCAAATTACGGTAAACCGTCATCCTATTTTTGAACGTCAAGATAGCAATCTTTATTGTGAAGTGCCGCTTGATATTGTCACCGCTGCTCTTGGTGGTGAATTGGAAGTACCCACACTCAGTGGTCGCGTTAAATTAAAAATTCCAGCAGGCGCACAAAGCGGCAAAGCCTTCCGCCTTAAAGGCAAGGGTGTTAAGTCGGTACGTGGTGGCGCAGTTGGTGATTTGATGTGTACCATTACGGTTGAAGTGCCAGTAAACCTCAACGCCAAACAAAAAGAATGGCTGCAACAACTCGGCGACAGCATGAAGGGTAATGGTAAACATAGCCCAATGACCAAATCATGGATGGATGGTGTTAAAAAATTCTTTGATGAAATGAAATTTTAGAGATAGCCCATGCTAAAAGTTTTTCTTGCGCTATTTCCGATAGTCGTACCATTATTTTATTTCTTATTTTATGCTCATGATATATTTGGCTTGCCAAGAATATCTGTTCTTATTTATATCGCCAGTCTTGCCATTGGTTTCATGTATTGGCCACCACTAGCAATCGGGACATTAGTGCTTGCATGGGTATTAATGATCGGTAGTTGGGCATGGTTAATCTGGCAAATTTTCAGGCAGCCCTGAATAAACACTATTGAATGCCCTGACTCCTTCGGGATTTTGCTACGCAAAATAGAGGTGTTGTCGTCTTATTCCTAATATTGTTTCTCTCATCTCGTTTTACACCTTATTAATACCTGCTAGAATCACTTAAAATAATTATTCACGTAGGTTTATACACATGACACGCATAGCAATTACAGGTGCCGCTGGCCGAATGGGTCGCGCTTTACTTGAAGCAGGACAAAATACGGCTGACGTGGATGTAACCGCCGCGATTGAACGTGTCGGCAGTTCAGTTATTGGTGCAGATGCAGGTGAAGTTGCTGGTGTTGGTTCAATGGCACTGGCTATTGCAGATGATTTAGCCGCTGTGACGGACGCCTTTGATGTATTCATCGACTTTACCCGTCCTGAAGTGAGCCTTGAGAATATCCGCATTTGCCGCGCAGCCGGTAAGCGCATGGTGATCGGGACTACTGGTTTTGATGAAGCCGGTAAAAAAGCCATTGCAGATGCCGCGCAAGATATTGCGATCGTTTTTGCTCCTAATATGAGCGTGGGCGTGAATTTGTGCTTCAAATTACTCGATCTGGCTGCCCGTGTGATGGGTGACGAGGTCGATATTGAAGTCATTGAAGCTCACCACCGTCATAAGGTTGATGCACCATCGGGCACTGCTTTGCGTATGGGCGAGGTAGTAGCCGATGTCCTAGGTCGGGATTTGGCTGATTGCGCGGTTTATGGCCGCGAAGGCAATACCGGGGAGCGTGATAGAAAAACCATAGGATTTGAGACGATTCGTGCTGGTGATATTGTTGGTGATCACACCGTCATGTTCGCTGATATTGGTGAGCGGGTGGAAATCACTCATAAGGCCTCAAGTCGCCTAACGTTCGCGAATGGCGCCGTACGTGCAGCAAAATGGCTAATGAATCACGACTCTGGTTTATTCGACATGCAGGATGTACTCGACCTGAAATAAATAGATCGTAAAATCTCTCTAAAAATGGTCTGTGGATCTTCCACGAAAGCGAGCCATGCTGTACAATCCTCTTCCGGTCAGACGTCTACTCTGACTACGCAATTTCATAAAGAATTTCAGGCGGGAGGCTTCCAACAGGGCCCTCCCGCTTCGTATATCTGAGGATGGAGGTTCCGTGCGCCAACCTGCACTGTTAGTTCTTGAAGATGGCAGCCTATTTCATGGCGAGTCAATTGGTATTGAGGGTCAAACCTCAGGCGAAGTCGTTTTTAACACTTCGATGACAGGCTATCAGGAAATCCTTACCGATCCTTCCTATGCCCAACAAATTATCACCCTAACCGGCGCTCATGTCGGCAACACCGGTACTACCGCTGAGGATTTTGAATCAAGCAAGGTACATGCGAGTGGTTTGGTGATTAAGGATCTGCCACTACTGCATAGTAGCTGGCGAGCCGAACAATCCTTAGAAGAGTTCCTCATAGAAAATAACGTGGTGGCGATTGCTGATATCGACACACGTCGTTTGACGCGAATTCTTCGTGAGAAGGGTGCGCAGAGTGGCTGCATTATTGCTGGCGACAAGATTGACGAAGCTGCAGCATTAGAACTCGCTAAGAAATTCCCTGGCTTGAAGGGCATGGATTTAGCGAAAGAAGTCACAACCGATAAAGAGTACGCCTGGACGCAACGCGTTTGGGAACTTGGCGAAGGTTATGCGGATAAAGAAGCCAAGCTACAACAATTCCATGTTGTCGCTTACGACTTTGGTGTGAAACACAATATTTTACGCATGCTCACCGAACGTGGTTGTAAGGTCACGGTTGTTCCTGCACAAACAGCGGCTGCTGATGTATTAGCAATGAATCCCGATGGCGTCTTCTTATCTAACGGTCCTGGTGATCCAGAACCTTGTGATTACGCGATTACCGCGATTACTGAAATCCTTGAAAAATCAGTACCTATTTTTGGTATCTGTCTTGGTCATCAATTGTTATCGCTAGCTTCTGGCGCAAAAACAATGAAGATGAAATTCGGTCATCATGGCGCAAACCATCCTGTGCAAGACATGAATTCAAAAGAAGTCATGATCACAAGTCAGAACCACGGCTTTGCAGTAGATGAAGCCAGTTTGCCAAAAAATCTTGCACCAACACATCGTTCTTTATTCGATGGTTCCTTGCAAGGCGTTTCACGCATAGACAAACCTGCATTTAGTTTTCAGGGACACCCTGAAGCAAGTCCAGGGCCGAACGATGTATCGCCCTTGTTCGACAATTTTATTGAATTAATGAAAGAGCGCTCATAACTATGCCAAAACGTACTGACATAAAAAGTGTTCTGATTATTGGTGCTGGTCCAATTGTAATTGGTCAAGCCTGTGAGTTTGATTACTCCGGCGCGCAAGCATGTAAGGCACTTCGCGAAGAAGGTTACCGCGTTATCTTGGTGAACTCGAATCCAGCCACGATCATGACTGACCCAGAAACGGCCGATGCTATTTACATAGAACCAATCACATGGCAAACCGTTCGCAATATTATTGAAAAAGAAAAACCTGATGTGTTGTTACCGACTATGGGTGGCCAAACCGCATTGAACTGTGCGCTCGATTTATATCGTGAAGGTGTCTTAGAAGAACACGGCGTAGAAATGATCGGCGCATCACGTGATGCGATTGATAAAGCCGAAGATCGTGATCGTTTCCGAACAGCCATGCAGAAGATTGGTCTCGACATGCCGAAGGCCGCTGTTGCACATAGTCTGGAAGAGGCTTGGCAAGTACAAGCACAAGTCGGTTTCCCAACCGTTGTTCGTCCTTCGTTTACGATGGGTGGTAGTGGCGGTGGTATTGCGTACAACAAAGAAGAGTTTGAAGAAATTTGTTTGCGTGGCCTGGATCTTTCACCAACCAATGAATTACTGGTTGAAGAATCTATTCTTGGTTGGAAAGAATACGAAATGGAAGTGGTGCGTGATCATCAAGATAACTGCATCATTATTTGTTCGATTGAAAACCTTGACCCAATGGGCGTACACACGGGTGACTCGATCACCGTTGCACCTGCGCTGACACTCACAGACAAAGAATACCAAATCATGCGTAACGCCTCGCTGGCAGTACTGCGTGAAATCGGCGTTGATACGGGCGGTTCAAACGTTCAGTTCGCAATCAACCCTGAAAATGGTCGCATGATCATTATTGAAATGAATCCACGTGTATCGCGTTCATCCGCACTCGCATCTAAAGCAACCGGTTTCCCTATTGCGAAGATCGCGGCCAAGCTTGCTATTGGTTACACACTGGATGAATTGAAGAACGATATTACCGGCGGTCAAACGCCAGCATCGTTTGAGCCCAGTATCGATTATATTGTCACTAAGATTCCACGATTTACATTTGAAAAATTCCCAGATGCTGATGATCGCTTAACCACACAAATGAAGTCAGTGGGCGAAGTAATGGCGATTGGCCGTACTTTCCAAGAGTCGCTGCAAAAAGCATTGCGCGGTTTGGAAATTGGCGTGGATGGATTCACTGAAATGGTCAACCTTGAAGACGAGGATGCCCTGACAAGAATCAAACAAGAAATGGCCACACCAAGAGCAGACAGGCTTTGGTATGTCGCGGATGCTTTCCGTGCAGGCATGAGCATTGATGAAGTATTTGATGTTTGTAAAATTGATCCATGGTTCCTTGCGCAGATTGAAGACATTATTAAAACTGAAAATGATGTTCGCGGTAAAGATCTTTTAAGCTTTGATAAACGTGCGCTATATAATCTTAAGAAGAAAGGCTTTTCTGATAGTCGCCTAGCAAACTTATTCGGCAAAGATGAAACCAGTGTGCGTGCACACCGTCATTCATTAGATGTACGTCCGGTCTATAAACGTGTTGATACCTGTGCAGCAGAGTTCGCGACAAGTACAGCTTACATGTATTCATCTTACGATGAAGAATGTGAGTCAGAGCCAACTGATAACAACAAGATTATGATCTTGGGTGGTGGACCTAACCGTATTGGTCAGGGTATCGAATTTGATTACTGTTGTGTACATGCCGCTTTTGCGATGCGTGACTTGGGTTATGAAACCATCATGGTTAACTGTAACCCTGAAACAGTGTCTACCGATTACGATACCTCAGATAGACTTTATTTTGAGCCACTCACATTGGAAGATGTGCTCGAGATTATTGATCGTGAAAACCCTAAGGGCATCATTGTGCAATACGGTGGTCAAACACCATTGAAGCTGGCTCGTCCACTTGAGGAAGCCGGTGCGCCGATTATTGGTACCTCACCTGACGCCATTGATATGGCCGAAGATCGTGAACGCTTCCAGCAAATGATTGAGAAGTTAGGTTTGTTACAACCACCTAACCGAACCGCACGTGATCCCGAAGTGGCGGTGACGCAGGCAGAAGAAATTGGTTACCCATTAGTTGTACGTCCATCTTATGTTCTTGGTGGCCGCGCGATGGAAATTGTTTATAACGAAGACGAACTGCGCCGTTATATGACGCACGCCGTACAAGTATCAAATGATTCGCCAGTATTATTAGATCGTTTCCTTGATGATGCAGTTGAACTGGATGTTGACGCTATTTGTGATGGCAAAGATGTTGTGATCGGTGGCATCATGCAACACATTGAACAGGCGGGTGTTCACTCTGGTGACTCTGCATGTTCATTACCACCTTATAATCTTTCAGAAGAAATTATCAGCGAAGTACGTAGACAAATTAAGGTCATGGCCTTGGAATTAGGCGTGGTCGGTTTGATGAACACCCAGTTTGCGATTCAAGGTGACAAAGTATTTATTCTTGAAGTAAACCCACGTGCCTCACGCACCGTGCCATTTGTTTCCAAGGCAACGGGGCGTTCATTAGCCAAGATAGCCGCCTGTTGTATGGTGGGTAAAACCTTGGTTGAGCAGAGCGCAATGAATGAAATCATTCCGGCTTATTATTCCGTAAAAGAAGCGGTGTTCCCATTTGTTAAGTTCCCAAGTGTTGATCCTATTCTTGGCCCAGAAATGAAATCAACGGGTGAAGTGATGGGCGTTGGCCGAACCTTTGGCGAAGCCTTCTTAAAAGCCTCACTGGGTGCGGGTGTTAGCTTGCCTCATCATGGCACGGCATTTGTTAGCGTTAGAGATGCTGATAAACAGGCTATTTTGCCCGTGGCACAGAACCTAGCTAAACTGGGTTTTAATCTGGTTGCGACATCCGGTACCGCCAAGGTTATCGCTGCAGCCGAGATTGAATGTGACGTCGTCCACAAAGTAGGTCAAGGTCGCCCGCATATCGTTGACATGATCAAGAACGACCAAATAAATTTAATTGTTAACACCACGGAAGGGCGTCAGGCAATTGCTGACTCTTCAACCATTCGACGTGCTGCCTTGCAACACAAAGTGACCTACACCACGACTATTGCAGGCGCGAGTGCAATGTGTGACGCTATGGAATATGAATGCGAAGGAAACGTGAATTGTTTGCAAGATTTGCATAAGGAATTACAAGCATGAATAAAGTCCCATTAACGATTGTTGGCGCAGAATCGCTACAAAAAGAATTGCATCGTTTGAAAACGGTAGATCGCCCAACGATCATCAAGGCGATTGCAACCGCACGTGAACATGGCGATTTAAAAGAAAATGCCGAATATCATGCAGCGCGTGAACAACAAAGTTTTGCAGAAGGCCGTATTGCTGATATCGAAGGCAAGCTTTCTAATGCTGAAATTATCGACGTCACTAAAATGCCAAAAACAGGCAAAGTGATCTTCGGTGTCACGGTTGATCTTTGTAATGAAGAAACCGGTGAAGAAGTCACTTACCGCATTGTTGGTGAAGATGAAGCTGACATTAAATCAGGCATGGTTTCTGTTACATCACCTCTTTCACGCGCAATGATCGGTAAGATAGAAGGTGATATCGCCGCTGTTCAAGCACCCGGTGGTGTTATTGAATACGAAATCCTTTCAGTAAAATATATCTAGTGAAGTTCCTTTTTATTTCAGATCGCATACTGTTAACTCTTTGGGTTGGTGGTATGTGGACAGTCGGCTACGTTGTCGCACCGACCTTATTCGGTGTATTAGACGATAGACAACTTGCCGGTTTCATCGCAGGCAACCTATTTACTACCATGAGTTACATTGGACTGGTCTGTGGCAGTTTATTACTACTCGGTAATCTTTATCGCGCAGGTATTAAACACAAAACTAACTACATACTGGCACTCATGCTGGTATTGATCGCCATCGGTCAATTCATTCTTCAACCCATGATGGCTGACCTTAAGGCACAAGGCCTTGTTGAAGGTTCAGCCGCCGCTGCCAACTTCGGCAAATTGCATGGCGTTTCTTCTATCCTGTTTATGATCACCAGCATTGCCGGTTTAATTCTCGTTATTAAGCCTTCTAAATAGTAGTTACCTAAATACCAAGACGAACCTTGAGTTTGTATTGTCCCGAGCGTAGAGTAATGTAAATTAATTAATCAATATTAAGGTGCGAATCATGGCTAAAGGAAAAGATGCTCAAAAATCAGTAAAGAAAAAATCAGAAAAAACCTTGAAAGAAAAGCGTGCGGAGAAGAAAGCTAAGAAAGCATCAAGAAAATGAGAATAAAAGAGGTCAATGACAAATCATTCTTGTTCTTATCATGAATGGTGAGTTATGAATCACGTTAAACCATTTAGCCTTATTAAAGGATATTCATTTGACTTTACAGATGGAGATAATGAAATAGGCGCGTGGTTTAGTTGCTTTTCCGGTCTTGAACGAGTATTTGTTGATGGTGAGCTTATATCAGAACAACGGAATTACTCTAAGAGCACCGCAAGTAACTTTAAAATTGGTGACGATGAATTTTCAGTCGTGCTAGAAGTTACAAGTCTGTTACGCGGCCCATTTGTATGCACATTAAGTAAGAATGGCGTTGATATAAAAAGAAAGAAATTAGTTTTCCCAGAAAGAAAAACCAATGGTTTCTGGATTCCACTACTGACCAATTTTGTAATTTTCTTTATCCTTGGAATCACACTAATATATTCAAAGTACTATTTTGGCTATTCAGATATGTGGTTGTATATATCGATCGGAGCATCATTAGTTGTTGCATTGCTGTTTGACTTCATAAAGAATAAAAAGCATCAAACTGGAGATAATCTAACGCCAGTTATTGTCGAAGAAGAAATTGTGTAACTCGAAGATGGTGTGTTGAGTGGTTTCTTAGAGACCCGCTTGCACGCATTTTAAGATCCCATAGTCATAAGTTTGATCAAGCGCTTCAAAAATGGGTTTTAAACGTTTTTGTTTTGCTGGATTATCTTCACCGTCATCGATCATTTCTAGTGCACTGATGATTTCGTTGTATTCGGCATCGCTTAATTGAGTGGCTTTTTGAGCCTCAATCAAACCACAGTCTATGGCTTCGGCTAGATGTGCATACACGGTGGCGATTTTTATGTCGCGTTGTTGTGCTGTCTTTTCTGCATCGTTGCCTTTTGAGTAGTGTAGCAAGGTCTCGTTAACGGTATCACTTAGGTTGTTATCGAAAAGTTCGGCTAGTGGGTGTTCGTTAATAATATCTAAAAACTCACGGCCATATTTTTTAAGCTTTTGTTCACCAACGCCAGAGATATAACGCATTGCATCCAGTGAATCGGGTCGGCTATTAGCCATTTCTTGTAAGCTACTATCATGGAAAATAATATAAGGTGGCACGCCATGTTCTTTGGCTATCGACATGCGGTGATCGCGTAGGGCATTGAATAGCACTTCATCAACTGAACGTAATGCTGAAGTCTTTTTACCTTTACCTGATTTCGAGCTTGTTTCAGGTTTTAATTGATGACGAAGTTGTAGATTTATTTCGCCACGCAATAAAGGTCGTGCTTGTTCGTTAAGGTGTAAGCCACCATAACCTTCAAGATCGACACCTAAATAACCGAGAGCGATGAGTTGTCGGAAAACACCACGCCATTCACTGTTATTAAGATCTTTGCCTATGCCATAGGTGCTTAATTTATGGTGACCAAATTTTTCAATGCGTTCGTTTTCTTCGCCAGTGAGCACGTCAATTACATAGTTAACGCCAAAGCGTTGGCCTGTTCGAACAACGCAAGATAGCGCTTTCTGCGCAGCTTCGGTTCCGTTCCATGTTTGCGGTGGGCTGATACAGGTATCACAATTACCGCAGGGTTGTTCTAGCTGGTCATCAAAATATTCAAGTAGGCTTTGTCGGCGACAAGTGCTGAGTTCGCAAAGTGCGAGCATGGCATCAAGTTTGTGATTTGATATACGTTTATATTGCTCTGCACCATCAGAGTCTTGCATCATTTTGCGTAAGGTAATGACATCATTTAAACCATAGGCCATCCACGCGTTGGCGGGTTCGCCATCTCGTCCCGCACGTCCTGTTTCTTGATAATAGGCTTCAATACTTTTCGGTAAACTAAGGTGTGCGACAAAACGCACATCGGGTTTATCAATCCCCATGCCAAAGGCGATGGTCGCAACAATAATAATGCCTTCTTCACGTAGAAAACGTTGCTGATGATCTTGGCGTTGTTCTGCGGGCATGCCAGCATGGTAGGCCAGCGCCTTGTATCCTTGCTGACAAAGCCACTGCGCAATTTGCTCAACTTTCTTTCGTGACAAACAATAAACAATTCCGGCATCATCGGCATGATGTTGTTGAATAAATTTCCCGAGGCGTTGTTTAGGGTTTTGTCCTTCGCTAATGATATAGCGAATATTAGGACGATCGAAGCTATTAATAAAAACAGCGGCATCATGTAATTTGAGTTGCTCAATGATTTCTTGCCGAGTACGTTGGTCTGCTGTCGCAGTTAGGGCGACGCGTGGCACATTGGGGAAACGCTCATGTAGAATACCAAGTTGTTGGTAATCTTTACGAAAGTCATGACCCCATTGCGATACACAATGTGCTTCGTCAATTGCAAACAAGGCAATATCTATTTTTGTAAGTAGCGACAACATGCGTTCGGTGAGCAGCCGTTCTGGTGCGACATACAGTAATTCCAGTTCGCCATTGAGCAATTGCTGTTCGGTTTGATATTGCGTGGCACTGTCTAGGCTGGAATTAAGATAGGCGGCACGCACACCTAATTCATTGAGCGCATCAACCTGATCTTGCATGAGTGCAATCAAGGGAGAGATAACAATACCCGTTCCGGCACGAATCATTGCCGGAAGTTGATAGCAGAGTGATTTGCCACCGCCGGTGGGCATTAAGACTAAAGCGTCTTGTTGTTTGAGCAAGGTTTGAATGATGTCCGCTTGATGGTGGCGAAAATCTTTATAGCCAAAGGTGTCTTGTAGAATTTGTTGGGCGCGTTGCATGTGGCTACTTATCATCCATGATATGAGTTGAGTGCGTGTGTTGTTGTGAAATCATATGACGTTTTATTGTGAAATAACAGTAAAGCATGCTGCTTGATTTAAGGTAGTGAAGTTTACCTGAGTCTAGTATCGGGCGCAGTAATCATTATGAGGGGGAGGCCAATCGTAAATAAAAGGGGGCTGTGAATGATAGCTGAGTTATGAATAAAGCCCTCAAACTACCCTATAAATATTGTCGTTAAAAACCTGAGATTTCCAAAGAATCAAGACGATTTAAGGCCTATACTGAGAAGATAGATATTCATTTTTACAGAAATTTCGGAGGACACTATGACCATTACACCTGTCGAAACTCAAGCTACTCCACAAGCGACACCGCCTATCTCGGTAGCGCAGCAACAGAAAGCGTCACTTAATGCGTCGATCCTTAAATCAACTGAGGTAAGTTTAAGCGCACAAGACAACCCATTGGCATTAACCTTGCGCGCTATTATTGACGAGCTTAATACGGCTTTAGAGCCAGAGATTGGTCCTAATGCAATTGATGCTGCAGTTGAATCAGGCTTAGATGTTAGCCCTGAGGCGACGGCTGAGCGTATTGTTAATCTTTCTACTGCGTTCTTCTCTTCTTTTCAGGATTCTAATCCTGATGAATCGGGAGATGAAGTATTGACACATTTCTTAGATGTTATTCGGGGTGGTATTGAGCAAGGTTTTACCGAAGCTCGAAATATTCTTGAGGGTCTTGCTGTACTGGAAGGGTCGATTGCGAGCAATATTGATCTTACTTATGAATTAGTTCAAGAAAAGCTCGATGCCTTTCAATTGAAAAATAGTGATACACAGGCAACCGAATAATGTTGTGTAGGTTTAATTGATTTGCATGCGACTATATAATTAGTTCTTCATAAAATGGATCGGTCAGACTCTATTGAAAGAGTCAGTAACGGTGCTTTTTATGCTTTACCTGGATCAACCTTAGGCATCTCTGGATTTGTGCGGTAGAGAGAGGCGACATGACCAATACGCTGGATAAGCGTGGCACCTGATTTTTCACAGATAGATTTGATCATTTCATTACGTTCGTCACGATCACCCGCATTTACACGTATTTTTAGTAGTTCGTGCTGCTCTAAGGCATTATCTATCTCGTTTTGCACACTTTCAGTGAGCCCATTATTGCCAACTGTAACAATAACCTTGAGTGAGTGCGCATATCCGCGCAGTTTGCGTACCTGTTGTGAAGAAAGTGGCATAATAGTTCCAGTTAGTAGTTTATCTATTTAGGGTCAGAGCAAAAACTTATCATTTATGGTGCGTATGACTATAAAAATAAAAGTTTTTGCTCTGACCCTAAACTTTGGAAGGCGATTATAGCGTTCTTGGGGGGAGTTTGTCATGGCACGAAGCAAATCCAGCAAAGGTTGGTTAAAAGAGCATTTTGATGATGAATATGTGCTGCGAGCTCAGCAGGCAGGCTATCGTTCGCGTGCAGTCTACAAATTACTAGAAATTCAGAAGAAAGATCGCCTCATGAAGCATGGAATGACCGTGGTCGATCTGGGTGCAGCCCCTGGTGGTTGGTCTCAGGCCGCAGCTGAGATTGTTGGTGAAAAGGGCAGGGTTATTGCTTTAGACATCCTGCCAATGAGCTCCCTTGCGGGTGTTGAGGTTATTGAGGGTGATTTTCGGGAAGATTCAGTGCTGGAAGGCTTGCTGAAAAGTCTTGGTGATCGGCCTGTAGACCTTGTAATGTCTGACATGGCCCCCAATATGAGTGGTATGAAGGATATGGATCAGCCTCGCGCCATGTATTTGACCGAATTGGCTCTGGATTTGGCGAATCAAGTTCTTCGTAAAGATGGCGATATGGTAGTCAAGGTCTTCCAAGGTGAAGGTTTTGACGAATACTTACGCGAATTAAAGAAAGCCTTTAATAAGGTATTAACACGTAAACCAGATGCTTCAAGAGCAAGATCGCGAGAAGTTTACTTGGTAGGACGAGGATTTAAGGGGCAAGCGTGAACAAAGTCACTTGCGTGGCATTTGTTGACGGGTACACTGTCTATATTAAAGGTTTCACAAAAGCCTGATTAAGAGGATTAGTACTTTGGGTGATATGAGTAAAACATTAATACTGTGGTTAGTGATCGGCACGATCTTGGTTGCGGTATTTAGTAATTTTAAAGCTACGAGTTCTGCGCCACAGGAAGTCAGTTATTCGCAGTTCTATGCAGACATGAAGGCACAGCGCATTCAGAGTGTGTTGGTGCAAGGTCGCGAACTGATCGGTGCTTACCAGGATGGACGCGAATTTAAGACTTACAGTCCTGAAACAGACAATAAACTTTTGATTGGTGATTTGCTCAAGTACAACGTGCTTGTTAATGCGCGACCACCAGAATCGACTTCGTTCCTTGGTCAGTTATTTATTTCCTGGTTCCCTATGTTGCTCCTGATTGGTGTATGGATTTTCTTCATGCGTCAAATGCAAGGTGGTGGCGGTGGCCGCGGTGCAATGTCATTTGGCAAGAGCAAGGCACGCATGCTGGGTGAAGATCAGGTTAAGACTAATTTTAATGATGTTGCCGGTTGTGAAGAAGCCAAAGAGGAAGTTGCCGAGCTGGTTGAGTTCCTAAGTGACCCATCGAAGTTCCAAAAACTCGGTGGCAAGATCCCTCAAGGTGTTTTATTGGTTGGTAGCCCGGGTACGGGTAAAACATTACTCGCGAAAGCGATTGCTGGTGAAGCCAAGGTGCCGTTCTTTACTATTTCCGGTTCTGACTTCGTAGAAATGTTTGTTGGTGTTGGTGCATCACGTGTACGTGACATGTTTGAACAAGCAAAGAAACATGCGCCGTGCATTATCTTTATTGATGAAATCGATGCGGTTGGTCGTCATCGTGGTGCCGGTCTTGGTGGTGGTCATGATGAACGTGAACAAACCTTAAACCAATTGCTGGTTGAAATGGATGGCTTCGAAGGTAATGAAGGCGTAATTGTTATTGCTGCTACCAACCGTCCTGATGTTTTAGATCCTGCGCTATTACGCCCAGGTCGTTTCGATCGTCAAGTTGTCGTGCCTCTTCCAGACGTACGCGGCCGCGAACAAATTCTTAAAGTACATATGCGTAAGGTGCCAACTTCTGATGGTGTGAATGCACGTACTATTGCTCGAGGCACACCTGGTTTTTCTGGTGCTGATCTTGCTAACTTAGTTAACGAAGCAGCATTGTTTGCAGCACGCGGTAACAAGCGCACGGTTGACATGGATGATTTTGAACGTGCCAAAGATAAGATCATGATGGGTGCCGAACGTCGTTCAATGGTAATGAGTGATGAAGAAAAGAAACTCACTGCCTACCATGAAGCCGGTCATGCCATTATTGGTGAGCTTGTTCCAGAACATGATCCTGTTCATAAGGTAACGATCATTCCACGAGGACGCGCACTTGGCGTAACCATGTTCCTTCCAGAAGAAGATCGCTACAGTCACAGTAAAACGCGTCTTGAAAGCGAAATTTCCACTTTGTTTGGTGGGCGTCTAGCAGAGGAATTAATTTTCGGTGCAGGGGCAGTGACAACAGGTGCTTCAAATGACATTGAGCGCGCAACAGAAATTGCTCGTAACATGGTCACGAAGTGGGGCTTGTCTGAAAAACTCGGTCCGTTAACTTATTCTGAAGATGAAGGTGAAGTTTTCCTTGGTCGTTCAGTAACGAAACATAAAACCGTTTCAGATGAAACATCGCATGCGATTGATGAAGAAATTCGTCAGTTTATTGATCGCAATTATGAACGCGCTGAAAAAATATTAAATGACAACCTAGATAAGTTGCATGTAATGGCAGAAGCTTTACTTAAATATGAAACAATCGACGCGAAACAGATTGAAGAAATATTGAGTGGTAAAATTCCAGGGCCACCACAAGATTGGTCTGATAGCGATGACTCATCAAGTGATGACGATACAAGTAAACCTGCTGCAAAAAAAACCAGTGACAAGCCAATTGGCGGTCCGGCAGGCGAGCACTAAAGGCGACACTGTAAGGTTATTAAATAATAAATTCGCCCCGCGCTATGCGGGGCGTTTTTCGTAGTGGGGGAGTATCAATTGATTCGGCAACTTGATTGCGCAGGTAAAAGCCTCGATCTGTCTACACCACAGGTAATGGGTATTCTTAATGTAACGCCCGATTCTTTTTCTGATGGTGGTCAATTCAACCTCGATAAACCTTCTATATCGCAAGTTGAGAAAATGTTACAGCAAGGCGCAACACTGATTGATGTCGGTGGTGAATCAACGCGGCCAGGTGCGGCGGATGTGTCACTTAATGAAGAGCTTGATCGTGTTATCTCGGTAATAGAAAAAATTGCCAGTGAGTTTGATACGATTATTTCTATCGATACCAGCAAACCAGAAGTGATGACTGCAGCAGTAAAAGCAGGTGCCGGTTTCATTAATGATGTAAATGCATTGCAAGCTGATGGCGCGCTTGATGTTGCAGTTAAAGCAAACGTACCTATTTGCTTAATGCACATGCAAGGTGAACCTCGGACAATGCAAACCGCGCCAAGTTATGACGACGTGACAAAAGATATCATTATTTTTTTAAGTGAGCGCATGCAGGCGTGTGTTGATGCGGGAATTGATTCTAAGAAATTATTAATTGATCCCGGTTTTGGTTTTGGTAAAACACTCGAGCAAAATTGTCAGTTGATGCGTGAGTTAAATGCTTTTAAGGAACTAGATTGCCCTGTGCTGGTTGGCGTGTCACGAAAATCAATGATTGGCCAAATATTAGATGCGGAAGTAGATGAACGTGTGTTTGGCAGTGTGGCATTAGAAACATTGGCAGTATGGCAAGGAGCCAATATTATTCGTGCGCATGATGTTGCGGCGGCGATGGATGCGGTAAAGATCGCGACAGCGGTAAAAATGGCGGGTTTGTGATGAATGTCAGCGATTATTTACGCTAAACTGTCATTATTAGGTCGCGTGGGGTTATTATACTCACGTACATACATAAGGTTTAAGAGGTGCAGTTCGTTGACTAGAAAATATTTCGGCACAGATGGTATTCGTGGACGAGTGGGTAGTGGCTCGATCACCCCTGAGTTCATTATGAAACTCGGTTGGGCTGCTGGGCGCGTATTGTCTAAGCAAGGACACGGTACAGTTTTAGTTGGTAAAGACACGCGTATCTCAGGTTACATGTTTGAGTCGGCGCTTGAAGCCGGCTTGTCTGCGGCGGGAATTGATATCGGTTTACTCGGTCCGATGCCGACACCGGCAGTTGCCTATTTAACGCGCACCTTTCATGCACAAGCGGGCATTGTTATTAGTGCATCGCATAATGCTTTTTACGACAATGGTATTAAATTCTTTTCGGCTGATGGAACAAAACTCGAAGACGATGTTGAACTAGCCATTGAAGCCGAAATTGATAAACCGATGACCACGGTTGATTCACTAAAGTTAGGTAAGGCATCACGTATTAATGATGCAGCTGGTCGCTATATTGAATTTTGTAAAAGTACTGTACCAATGCGTATGGACCTTGAAGGTATTCGCATTGTTGTTGATTGCGCACATGGTGCGACGTATCACATTGCGCCACGTGTATTTGAAGAACTCGGCGCAGAAGTTATTTCAATTGGCGTTGAACCGGATGGCTTAAACATTAATGAAAATTGTGGTTCAACAAAACCCGAGGCATTACAGGCATCGGTTGTTGAATTAAGTGCCGATGTAGGTATTGCACTTGATGGTGATGGTGATCGTTTGATCATGGTTGATGCCGAAGGCAATCTTGTTGATGGTGATCAAATTCTTTATGTGATTGCAATGTCACGTTTGCTTGATGAACAACTTGATGGCTCGGTTGTTGGTACGGTGATGAGTAACTTAGGCCTTGAACATGCTTTGGAAAAACAAGGTATCGGTTTCCGCCGCTCTAAAGTGGGTGATCGTCATGTGATGAATATGTTGCGTGAGTCGGATTGGTCACTCGGTGGAGAAAGTTCTGGTCATATAATTTGTTTGGATCGCACCAGCACGGGTGATGGTATTGTTGCAGCATTGCAGGTGCTTTATGCGATGGTTTCTTCAGAAAAGGCACTTGATCAATTATTGACAGGTTTAACCTTATATCCACAAACACTCATTAATATACCGCTAGACGTGCCATTTGATCATGATGAATCCGAAATGGTGAAAGCGGCAATGCACACTGCAGAACAGCAATTAGGTGATACGGGTCGTATTTTGCTTCGCGCATCAGGAACGGAGCCTTTAATTCGAGTGATGGTTGAAGGTCGAGATGCCGACTTGGTACAAAAGCAGGCCGATTTACTTGCTGATGCTGTGCGTGAAGCGACACTTAGTCATTCTGCTCAATCCGCGTAGTTTCACGTTCTAAATCCCTAGCATTTTAACGCTACGACACTGATGTTGATTGATTTTTTACCCTATGACCGGTAAGCTTGCCGCCGTTTTGAATTCAGATTTGAGGATAGAAGTATGTCACGACGCATTATGGTAGCAGGGAACTGGAAAATGAATGGTTCCAACGAAAGTATTGCCAGCTTATTGGCCGGTATTAAGGCTGGAATGGACGCTGCTGATAAGACTACAGTCGTGGTTTGTCCTCCTATGATCTACATCCACAAGGTTCAAGAGTTGACGGCAGGCACAGCAATCAGTGTTGGTGCGCAAAACCTTTCGGTTGAAACATCAGGTGCTTTTACTGGTGAAATGTCATCAGCGATGTTGATGGATAACGGTTGTACTTACGTTATTGTTGGTCACTCAGAGCGTCGTGCGCTTTATCATGAAAGCGACATGCTGGTAGCGCAAAAATACGGCGTAGCACGTGCCGGTGGTTTAATTCCTATCCTTTGTATTGGTGAAACGCTTGAAGAACGTGAAGCAGGTATCACTGAACAAGTTGTTGGTCGCCAGTTAGATGCTGTTATCGCGATGGAAGGCGTTAAAGCCTTGGCAGATGGCGTTATTGCTTATGAGCCTGTTTGGGCAATTGGCACAGGTAAAACAGCGTCGCCACAACAAGCGCAAGACGTACATGCCTTCATTCGTTCACGTATTGCAGAAATTGATGCCGGTGTGGCTGAAAAGGTACAAATCCTTTACGGCGGCAGTGTTAAGGGTTCAAATGCGGTAGAATTGTTTGCCAACGAAGATATCGACGGTGGTTTGATTGGTGGTGCCTCGCTAGATGCAGAGGATTTCCTTGCCATTTGTACTGCAGCCAATTGATTTAATTAGTTTTATTTACATTAGAGACAACTATGTCATCCATTATTCTTAGCGTTCACGTCATTATTGCGGTCATTCTGATCGGCCTTATTCTTGTGCAACATGGCAAGGGAGCTGATGCTGGTGCAGCCTTTGGTAGTGGGGCATCTTCAACTGTCTTTGGTAGCCAAGGTAGTGCGTCATTTTTGACTCGCTTAACAGCAGGTTTAGCGACAGCCTTCTTTTTGACTAGTTTGGCATTGGCTTATGCCACTAAGACCACGACATCAGGTCGAGATGACATCGATATTCCTGTTGCAGCTGAAGAAATAATGCAAAAACAAGAAGCGCCAGTGGTTGATTTAGGTGATAAACCAGTATTACCAACGGAAATGGCAACAGATAAGCCAACTTCGTCTACGCCTGCTGCTAGCAATAGCAAAGCAACAGATAAGCCAGTTATTCCAGAGTAATATCGAAATCGAACGAAGTACCCGACCTGCTTTTTTACCTCAAAAAGCCTTGTAGGTCACAATTGCCGACGTGGTGAAATTGGTAGACGCGCCAGCTTGAGGGGCTGGTTCACGCAAGTGAGTGGCGGTTCGAGTCCGCCCGTCGGCACCATACATAAACGGTATCACCAAAGCTGGTGATGCCGTTTTTTTATGGGTTTTGCTTACTATTTGTTCGAACCTGCTTTATTCAAACTCTATGATTAACTATTGGTGATACCGTTTTTTTATACCCACACAAAGACGACTTCAAGTTATTGATTTTTAATAAATATTGAGTATTAGGCAAACTTGACACAAATTTCTACGCTGGCCATACTGCTGCCTCTTGTAGTACATAGAACAATAAGAAAATGCACAGTAATAGAATAAACATAACAGCGGAGGAGGGGGAAACTCATGCTTGAGAATTACCTACCCGTCTTAGTATTTTTGATTATCGGCGGCGCTGTTGGCGTAGTCATGATTGCCATTGGTTGGGTCCTTGGTCCAACTCGCCCTGACGCTGAAAAACTCTCACCTTATGAGTGTGGCTTCGAAGCTTTTGATGATTCACGTATGAAGTTCGACGTGCGTTATTACTTGGTTGCCATCTTGTTCATTATTTTTGATCTCGAAATTGCATTTTTATTCCCGTGGGCCATCGTGCTTGAGCAAATCGGTTGGTTTGGTTTTGCTGGCATGTCTGTTTTCCTTGGCATACTCGTTATTGGGTTTATTTATGAGTGGAAGAAAGGAGCCTTGGAATGGGAATAGAAGGCGTACTTGAGAAAGGCTTTGTCACAACTAATGCTGACAAGCTGATTAACTGGGCACGTACTGGTTCAATGTGGCCAATGACCTTTGGTTTGGCATGTTGTGCGGTAGAAATGATGCACTCGGCGGCAAGTCGTTACGATTTGGATCGCTTTGGTATTATTTTCCGTCCTAGTCCTCGTCAATCAGATGTGATGATTGTTGCAGGCACCTTAGTAAATAAAATGGCACCTGCTTTGCGTAAGGTTTATGACCAAATGGCTGAACCTCGTTGGGTTATCTCAATGGGTTCATGTGCGAACGGTGGTGGTTATTATCATTATTCCTATGCCGTTGTTCGTGGTTGTGATCGTATCGTACCGGTTGATATTTATGTGCCGGGCTGTCCGCCAACAGCAGAGGCGTTGATCTACGGCATCATGCAGTTACAAAATAAAATTAGACGCACTAGTACTATTGCCCGGACTTAATAAAGAATTCAGTTGATGAGTGAAGAAGAAATAACAAAATCACCACTGCAAATACGCGCAGATAGATTGCAAGAACGCTTTGCAGCACAAGCCGTGGAAGTGCTTGTTGCCCATCGTGAAATTACGCTGGAAGTACCGCGTGAACATTTGATCACCGTGTGTACGGCGTTGCGTGACGAGCAAGAATTTGCATTCTCGCAAGCAATGGATGTGTGTGGTGTCGATTACTCTACCTACGGCGAAGTTGAGTGGGAAACCAATAGCGCATCAAGCAGTGGTTTCAGTCGTGCGGTTAATGAAAATAAAGCACATGAAGCAAAGTGGGAAAAGAATCGTTTTGCGGTTGTTTACCACCTGATTTCTTATAAGCACAACACACGCGTACGTGTGCGTACTTTTGCCGATAGTGAATTCCCAGTGGTCGATTCTGTTGTTGATATTTGGAATGGCGCGAACTGGTTTGAGCGTGAAGCATTTGATCTATTCGGCATCTTATTTGATGGCCATCCTGATCTCCGTCGCATCCTTACTGACTATGGTTTTGTTGGGCATCCATTCCGTAAAGACTTCCCATTAATTGGTGAAGTTGAAATGCGTTACGACGCAGATAAAAAACGCGTCATTTACCAGCCAGTCAGTATTGAAGCGAGAGTGAATGTGCCGCGCGTAATTCGTGGTGACAATCTTAATGGTGTCAGTGACGATTCTACTGATACGGCGGAAACTGAATAATGCCTGAAATTAGAAACTATACGTTGAACTTCGGTCCACAGCATCCTGCTGCACATGGTGTGTTACGTCTTGTGCTTGAGCTTGATGGTGAAGTTGTACAACGCGCCGATCCACATGTTGGTTTATTGCATCGTGGTACCGAAAAATTAGCAGAGAGCAAACCGTATAACCAAAGTATTGGTTACATGGATCGCCTCGATTACGTTTCCATGATGTGTAACGAACATGGTTATGTATTAGCAATTGAAAAACTACTCGGTGTGCAAGCACCAGAACGCGCGCAATACATTCGCGTTATGTTCGACGAAATTACACGTATCTTAAATCACTTAATGTGGTTAGGAACGCACGCACTTGATATTGGTGCAATGACATTGTTCTTGTACTGTTTCCGTGAACGTGAAGATTTAATGGATGTCTACGAAGCGGTTTCTGGCGCACGTATGCATGCAACGTATTACCGTCCAGGTGGTGTTTACCGCGACCTGCCAAATGTTATGCCTCAGTTCAATGTTTCAAAATGGCATAACGAAAAAGACGTTGCGAAAATGAACGAAGCACGCAGTGGTAGCTTGCTCGACTTCATTGAAGATTTTGTAACACGTTTCCCAGCATTGCTTGATGAATACGAAACGCTGTTAACCGATAACCGTATTTGGAAACAACGTACTGTTGGTATCGCAACCGTTTCACCAGAACGTGCATTGCAGCTTGGTTTTACTGGCCCAATGTTACGTGGTTCAGGTATCGAATGGGATCTGCGTAAGAAACAACCTTACGAAGTTTACGACAAGCTTAAGTTTGATATTCCTGTTGGCGTTAATGGCGATTGCTATGACCGTTACTTAGTACGCATGGAAGAGTTCCGTCAATCAAATCGTATTATTCAACAATGTGTTGATTGGTTGCGTGCGAATCCAGGTCCAGTGATGTTGGAAGACAATAAAGTATCTCCACCACCTCGCGAAGAAATGAAGGGTGATATGGAAGCGCTTATTCATCACTTCAAATTATTTACTGAAGGTTATTGTGTTCCCGAAGGCGAGGCCTATGCTGCAATCGAACATCCTAAGGGTGAGTTTGGTGTCTACATGGTTTCTGACGGAGCTAACAAACCTTACCGCGTAAAAGTACGTGCACCAGGTTTTGCTCATCTATCTGCGATGGATGAAATGGTGAAAGGGCATATGATTTCAGATGTGGTTTCCGTTATCGGTACCATGGATGTTGTATTCGGCGAGATTGACCGCTAATGAGTGAACAAATGCAAACAGCGAATGATGAAGTATTAAGCGAATCAGTTCGTAAAGAAATCGAACACTGGTTAACTAAATTTCCGGCTGATCGTCGTGAGTCTGCAGTGATTCCTGCATTGACTGCTGCGCAAGAGCAGAACGGTGGTTGGTTAACTGAAGAAATAATGAATGCCGTTGCAGAATACATCGGCATGTCACGTGTCAGTGTTTACGAAGTCGCAACGTTTTATTCAATGTTTGATCGCGAACCTTGTGGTCGTCATAAAATTAATGTCTGCACCAATATTTGCTGCATGTTAATGGGCTCAGATAGTGTCGTTGAACATATAGAAAAGAAACTTGGCATTAAGCAGGGTGAAACAACCGCTGATGGCAAGTTTACAATGAAAATAGAAGAAGAATGTTTGGCAGCGTGTGGTGGCGGTCCGATGATGGTTGTTGATGGTCATTACCATGAAAAATTAACACCAGAAAAAATTGACACAATCCTTGATGGATTGGATTAGAAAAGGTTAAGGCGGACTCATCATGGCAAACGAAGTTTGTTTCCAGACAATGCACCTCGACGAACCGTGGACTCTTGAGAACTACATCAAGACCGGTGGTTACGAAGCGCTGAAAAAGATTTTTGCGGACAAGATCTCGCAGGAAGATATTATTGAGACTGTTAAAGGCTCGGCCTTGCGTGGTCGTGGTGGAGCGGGTTTCTCAACCGGTTTGAAGTGGAGCTTTATGCCTCGCACCGCAGCCGGTGAAAAATACATCGTCTGTAACTCGGATGAAAGTGAGCCGGGTACATTTAAAGATCGCGACATCCTACGTTTCAATCCGCATTCAGTTATTGAAGGTATGATCATCGCTGGTTACGCAATTGGCGCAACAGCAGGTTATAACTACCTACGTGGTGAGTTCCATCACGAACCGTTTGAACGTTTCGAACAAGCATTAAAAGAAGCCTACGATGCAGGTTTCCTTGGTAAAGATATTCTTGGTTCAGGATATGATTTTGAACTGTATGGTCACCTCGGTGCAGGTGCCTACATTTGTGGTGAAGAGACTGCCTTACTTGAATCATTAGAAGGTAAAAAAGGTCAGCCACGTTTCAAACCACCATTTCCTGCCAACTTTGGTTTATACGGTAAACCAACAACGATTAATAACACTGAAACATTGGCGTCAGTACCGTCGATTATTCGTAACGGTGCAGATTGGTTCCTCGAGTTAGGTAAACCAAACAACGGCGGCATGAAATTATTTTCAATTGCCGGTCACGTTAATAAGCCCGGTGTTTATGAAATTCCAATGGGTACACCGTTTAAAGTTCTGCTTGAAATGGCAGGTGGTGTGCGTGATGGAAACAAATTAAAAGCAGTTATCCCTGGTGGTTGTTCAATGCCAGTTATGCCTGCCGATGTGATTATGGATTGCGATCTCGATTACGACTCAGTTGCTAAAGCAGGTTCTGCTCTAGGTTCAGGTGGCGTGATCGTAATGGACGATACAACGTGCATGGTGAAAGCCTTAATGCGTTTGTCTCGTTTCTACTACGCAGAGTCTTGTGGCCAATGTACACCTTGTCGTGAAGGCACGGGTTGGATGTACCGCGTATTAGAACGTATCGAAGGCGGACAAGGTCGTCCTGAAGATATCGATTTATTAGAATCAGCTGCTGATCAAATTGCCGGTAAAACAATTTGTGCATTTGGTGAAGCTGCAGCATGGCCAGTACAAAGTTTTATTAAACATTTCCGCAGTGAGTTTGAATATCACATCGAACACAAAACCTGCATGGTTGGTAAAGATGACAAAGGAGCCGCAGCATGAGCGCGAAACCTGAAATCAATGCAGACAACATGGTGACGATTGAAGTCAATGGCGTGCCAATGCAGGCAGCTAAAGGTTCAATGATTATTCATGCGACAGATGCTGCTAATGTTTACATTCCACGTTTCTGTTACCACAAGAAATTACCTATCGCTGCTAACTGCCGTATGTGTTTGGTCGAAGTAGAGGGCGTGCCTAAGCCACTACCTGCCTGTGCGACACCAGTGATGGATGGTATGAAGGTTTTGACCAGTTCAGACTTCGCCAAACAAGCGCAAAAAGGTGTGATGGAGTTCTTATTGATTAACCATCCGCTTGATTGCCCAATTTGTGATCAAGGTGGAGAGTGTGAACTACAAGATATTGCGATGGGTTATGGCCGTAGTGTCTCGCGATTCGCCGAAAAGAAACGCGTTGTAAAAGATAAAAACATTGGTCCATTAATTGAAACCGAAATGACGCGCTGTATTCATTGCACACGTTGTATTCGTACAATTGAATTAGTCGGTGGTGATAAAGAACTCGGCGGCATGGGTCGCGGTACTAATACATTAATTGGTACTTACATCGAACGCAGTGTTGATTCGGAAATGTCAGGCAATGTTATTGATGTTTGTCCGGTTGGTGCATTAACAGCCAAGCCATCACGCTTTGCAGCGCGAGCTTGGGAAATGCGCTCAACAGCAGGCATTGCAGGGCATGATTGTATTGGTTCAAATATCAATACGCACACGCGTAACAAAGAAATTGTTCGTGTTGTGCCAAATGAAAATGAAAAGATAAACGAAGTTTGGATTTCAGATCGTGATCGTTACGCCTACGAAGGTTTGAACAGTGAATCACGTTTAACATCACCAATGATTAAAGTCGGTGGTGAATGGCAGAAAACAGATTGGAATACCGCACTTGAAGAAGTAGTTGAAGGTTTGCGTGGTAACAAAGCCAATATCGCCGGTCTGATGTCACCTAATGTAACGACTGAAGAAGCATTTCTGATGCAGAAGTTATTGCGTGATATGGGTGCAACTTCAATTGATTATCGTGTTGGCCAACAAGATTTTTCTGATGATAACGGCGTGCCAATTGCACAAGGTCTGGGTTCATCCATTGAAGCACTTGAATCTCTTGATGCTGCCTTATTGATTGGCTCGAACATTCGTCATGACCAACCAATTGCATCACATCGTTTGCGTAAAGCCGTTGGCAATGGCGCGAAGGTCATGCTGTTAAACAGTATTGATTACGATATTAATTACCCTATCGCTGAAAAGATTGTTACGCATCCTAATGAGCTCGCATCTGAACTCGCAGCGATTGTTAAGGCAATGCTAGAAACGACTCAGCAATCAGCCCCAGCAGGGCTTGATGCTCTAATTGGTTCTGTAACTGTAACGGATAGTCATAAAGCAATTGCTGCCAATCTTAATGCGGCTGCAAATACTTCAGTGATCATCGGTACACAAGCGATGGCGCTCACTGATTTATCAACGCTTAGAATGCTGGCCGGTTTGTTAGCGAAATTAGCAGACTCAAACTTTGGTTACTTACCTCGCGGCGCTAACAGCGTCGGTGCTCGCTTAGCCGGTGCATTACCTTTTGCCGGCGTGGGTGGTAAAGAAGTGACCATGGGCAAAAATGCCCTGAGCATGTTTGATAGTGCAGCATCGGCTTATATGTTGATGAATGTTGAACCAGAACGCGATTGCATTAACCCTGCGCAAGCCATGCGCGCATTGAATGATGCTAATTTTGTAGTTTGCCTAACGCCTTTTAGTTCTGACGCGATGCGTGAATACGCTAACGTAATGTTGCCAATGGCACCGTACTCAGAAACATCGGGCACTTTTGTTAACGCCGCGGGAACTTGGCAGCGTTTCTCAGCAAATTGCGCACCACTGGGTGAAACACGTCCAGCTTGGAAAATATTAAGAGTGCTTGGTAATTTGCTGGATCTGAATGGTTATGAATATCTTTCATCAGAAGAAGTGCGTGCTGAAGTAGAACGCGATAGTGCTAGCATGAGCAAAGACAACCAGTTGAACTGGCAGTGTCCAGCGAAACTATCTAATAGCGATGCATTAGTTCGCATTGGTGATTTATCAATTTACTCAACTGATAATGTTGTACGTCGTGCTGCTGCATTACAGCAAACAGTACATGCGGCAACTGAAACTGTGGCAATGAATGCAGCAACAGCGAATAAGTTGAACGTTACCGAGGCAACACGCGTTGTCGTTGGGCAGGGTGATGATGAAGTTTCAGGTGAATTGAAGCTTGATGAACGTATTCCAGATAATTGTGTCATGGTGAGTAGTGCAACAGACTTGAGTAGTGGTCTTGGTGCACCGAACCAGACAGTGACGGTAACGAAGGACTAGTGGAAAGATTATGAGCGAGTTGTTCGATACAGTTTGGGGTTGGGGTGAATTCCTTTGGTCATTCACCATAGTGCAGATCGTGCTCAGCATTGTCGCCTTAATGGTGCCATTGATGCTTTGTGTTGCTTACTTAACCTTCGCAGAACGTAAGATTATCGGTTACATGCAAGTACGTATTGGACCGAACCGAGTTGGTTTCTTTGGTTTCAAGATGTGGGGTCTCGGTCAGCCGATTGCCGATGCTGTGAAACTGATGTTCAAGGAAATTATTATTCCTGCCAAGGCCAATAAAGTTTTGTTCTTGATGGCACCGGTTATTTCTCTTGCAACGGCATTGGCCGCTTGGGCTGTTATTCCTCTTAATGACTTCCTTGGTATTGCTGATGAAGTGAATGCCGGGTTGCTTTATGTTTTAGCGATTACATCACTGGGTGTTTACGGTGTAATTATTGCGGGTTGGTCTTCAAACTCTAAATACGCTTTTTTAGGTGCACTACGTTCATCAGCACAGATTGTTGCTTATGAAATTGCCATGGGTTTTGCCTTGGTGGGTGTGTTGCTTGCCGCAGGTGATTTAAACCTTCGCGTGATTGTTGAATCGCAACATGGTGAATTAGGTTTACTGGATTGGTTCTGGTTACCATTATTCCCACTGTTTATTGTGTACTTCATTTCAGGTGTTGCTGAAACTAACCGTGCACCATTCGATGTGGCGGAAGGCGAGTCTGAAATCGTTGCCGGTTTCCACGTTGATTATTCGGGTATGGCATTTGCCGTATTCTTCTTGGCGGAATACGCCAATATGATTTTGATTGCTGCACTAACGGCAATTATGTTTGCCGGTGGTTGGTACTCACCATTACCTGAAGCATGGATCCCTGGTGGCATTATGGGAAGCTTGATCGGTGATGGTATTCAATGGTTCATTATAAAGACAGCGTTCTTCTTAATATTCTTCCTTTGGTTCCGCGCGACATTCCCGCGTTACCGTTATGACCAAATTATGCGTCTAGGTTGGAAGGTATTTATCCCTGTAACAATCGTTTGGTTGCTAGTGGTTGCCGTCATGGTGCTGATGCAACTTGGCCCGTGGTTTGATTAAGAGGATAAGCTAATGATCAATTCCATGAAAAGTGTATTCAAAAGCCTGTTCTTAACCGAGCTATTAAAAGGCATGAGTGTAACGGGGCGTTATTATTTCAGAAAGAAATTCACGCTTTTTTACCCAGAAGAAAAAACACCACAATCGGGACGTTTCCGTGGTTTGCATGCGCAGCGTCGCTACCCAAATGGTGAAGAACGTTGTATCGCTTGTAAACTTTGCGAAGCTGTTTGTCCAGCCTTAGCGATTACGATTGAGTCCGAGCAACGCGAAGATGGTTCACGACGTACCACGCGTTATGACATCGATCTATTTAAATGTATTTATTGCGGATTTTGTGAAGAAGCATGTCCGGTTGATGCGATTGTTGAAACTAGAGAACTTGAGTACCACTTCGAAAATCGTGGTGAAAATATTATGACCAAAGAAAAGTTGCTGCGCCATGGCGAGCTTTGTGAAAATCAGATTGCCAAAGATCGTGCGGAGGATGCTGCATACCGTTAAGGTAGGTACAGAATTATGGTTGAGATAATTAGCTTTTATGTTTTTGCCGGATTGCTGCTGTTCGCTGCAACCATGGTGATAACGATGAAAAACCCAGTGCACTCAGCATTGTTCCTTGTCATGACGTTCTTTAACTGTGCAGCATTATGGTTAATGTTAGAAGCAGAGTTCCTCGCGATTACCTTGGTGCTGGTTTATGTTGGCGCGGTGATGGTGTTGTTCTTATTCGTCGTGATGATGTTAGACATTAATATTGCACGTATGCGAGAAGGTTTCGCAAGATACTTACCTATCGCGGCGGTTGTTGCCGTGATTCTGGCGGTTGAATTAATTCTTGTTGTTGGCCCTGCAAACTTTGGTTTAGAACAGTTTGCAGAACCAGTACGCCACGCGGCTGATTACAGCAACACTCGCGAGCTAGGTCTTATCTTATATACCGTTTATCTTTACCCATTTGAAATTGCGGCCGCCATTTTGTTGGTCGCTATTGTTGCGGCTATTTCGCTGACGATGCGTCGTCGCGAAGGTACACGTCACCAAGATATCACCAAGCAAGTTGCAACGAAGGCAACTGATTGTGTACGGGTTGTAAAAATGGAGTCGGATACAGATTATGATGGGGGGAGTGACGCATGATCGCCTTATCTGATTACTTAATAGTTTCTGCTATTTTGTTCAGCCTTTCAGTAGCTGGCATTTTCATAAACAGAAAAAATATTATCATCCTATTGATGTCAGTTGAGCTGATGTTGCTGGCGGTGAATATGAATTTTATCGCTTTCTCATATTACTTAAATGATACGGCAGGGCAGGTGTTTGTTTTCTTTATTCTCACTGTTGCAGCAGCTGAAGCGGCGATTGGCTTAGCCATTCTTATCGTGCTGTTCCGTAAACGTCATTCAATTAATGTTGATGACATCAGTGAAATGAAGGGCTAAGGCGTAGTCGTATGGAAAATCTATTTCTGACAATTGTTCTTGCACCGCTAGTCGGTTCGTTGTTGGCGGGTCTATTTGGTAAACAAATAGGTCGCACGGCATCGCACTGGGTAACTATTTCGGGTGTCGCTTTATCGTGTGCATTGTCTTTCTATGTCATGAAGCTGTTTGTGATGGACGGCATGGCCTCTTATAACGAATCAGTTTATACATGGTTAGTTAGTGACGGCATCAAGTTTGAAATTGGTTTCCTTGTCGACAAGTTAACTGCAATTATGTTGGTTGTTGTGACCTTTGTATCGTTGATGGTACATATCTACACCATTGGTTACATGCACGACGATCCTGGTTACCAGCGTTTCTTTAGTTACATCGCTTTGTTTACTTTCTCAATGTTGATGTTGGTAATGGCAAACAACTTTTTACAACTGTTCTTTGGTTGGGAAGCGGTTGGCTTAGTCTCCTATCTATTGATTGGTTTTTGGTATACCCGCGAAACAGCGGTCTTCGCTAACTTAAAAGCATTCCTTGTTAACCGTGTTGGTGACTTTGGTTTCTTACTCGGTATTGCTGCTGTATTGATGTACACCGGTTCACTTGATTACGCGACGGTGTTTGCAAAAGTGCCTAGTTTGGTTGGCGAAACAATGCAGGTATTCCCTGGTACAGAATGGTCGGTACTAACCGTCATGTGTATTTTGTTATTCATTGGCGCGATGGGTAAATCAGCACAAGTTCCACTGCATGTTTGGTTACCTGATTCTATGGAAGGTCCAACACCGATCTCTGCTTTGATCCATGCCGCGACAATGGTAACTGCAGGCATCTTCATGGTGTCACGCATGTCACCGATATTTGAATTATCAACCACTGCATTAGCTTTCATCTTGTTTATAGGTGCAGTGACTGCGTTGTTTATGGGTTTCCTCGGTTTGATTCAGCATGATATCAAGCGTGTTGTTGCCTACTCAACGCTTTCGCAATTGGGTTACATGACAGTGGCATTAGGTGCGTCTGCTTACTCAGCCGCGATATTCCACCTAATGACGCATGCCTTCTTCAAGGCCTTATTGTTCCTCGCTGCTGGTGCAGTGATTATTGCCATGCACCATGAACAAGACATGCGCAAGATGGGCGGTCTGCGTAAATATATGCCGATTACTTACTGGACTTCATTGATTGGTTCGTTGGCGTTGATTGGTTTTCCAGGTTTTGCGGGTTTCTTCTCTAAAGATACAATTATTGAAGCGGTGCATGCAGCGACTAAATTAGATCATGCAACTTGGGTGCATAGCTTTGCGTATTTTGCCGTACTTGCTGGTGTATTTATTACTGCGCTTTATAGCTTCCGTATGTTCTTCTTGGTCTTCCATGGTAAAGAACGCATGGATGACCACACTCGTGAACACTTACACGAATGTAAGGCCGTAGTCACAGTGCCATTAATTTTATTGGCGATCCCTTCAGTGCTTGCAGGTTACTTATTAAGTGATGTTGTGATGGGTGACTATTTTGGAACGGCAATTTATGTAGCGCAAGCGAATGATGTGATTGGCGCATTAGCTGCTGACTATCATGGAATCCTCGGTTTCCTATTACACGGTGTACAAGGTCCAGCCTTCTGGTTAGCCATGGGTGGTTTGTTCAGCGCATGGTTTATTTACATGAAGCGTCCAAGTATTGCTGATTGGTTCCAAGACAAGTTTGGTTTCTTACATACCTTGTTTGAAAATAAATACTACATGGATGACTTGTTCATCAAGGTCTTTGCTGGCGGTGGTCGTATGCTCGGTAAGGGGCTATGGAAGCAGGGTGATGTAAACGTGATTGATGGCTTAATCGTCAATGGCAGCGCCGCTACTATTAATTGGTTTGCCGGTGTCGTGCGTGTTGTACAAACTGGTTATTTATATCACTACGCATTTGTGATGATTCTTGGCCTGCTAGGACTTCTTAGCTGGTTTGTTTGGTGGGGAGCCTAAGAAATATGTTTGCAGATTTACCATTACTTAGTCTTCTTATTTGGGTGCCGATCTTTGGTGGCCTGATTGTTTTAGCGGTCGGTGATAAAGATCCATGGGGCGCACGACCTATTGCGTTGATTGTCACCGTACTGACTTTCTTACTGAGTATTCCTCTGTACACCGGATTTGATACCGGCACGGCAGCGATGCAATTTACGGAAACAGCAAATTGGATTGAAGCGTTTAATATTCGTTATGCATTAGGTGTTGATGGTATTTCGATGCCACTGATTATTTTAACCAGCGTGATAATGATCATTATTGTCTTGGCTGGTTGGAAAGTGATTACACACCGCGTTTCACAATACATGGCTGCTTTCCTCATTATGCAGGGTTTGATTAATGGTGTATTCGCATCATTAGACGCAATTTTGTTTTATGTTTATTGGGAAGCGATGCTCATACCGATGTTCTTAATTATCGGTATTTGGGGTGGACCTAATCGCGTTTACGCAACCATTAAGTTTTTTCTTTACACCTTCTTGGGCTCAGTGTTCATGTTGGTTGCGTTAATCTACTTGTACTTTAAAGCCGGCAGTTTTGACATTCTTGCTTTCCATGCTGTGCAGTTGAGTTTGCAAGAACAGATTCTTATCTTTATCGCCTTCTTACTCGCTTTCGCCGTTAAGGTACCCATGTGGCCAGTGCATACTTGGTTACCCGATGCGCACGTTGAAGCACCTACTGGTGGTTCGGTGATCTTGGCAGCAATCATGTTGAAGGTCGGTGGCTACGGTTTTCTTCGTTTCAGCTTGCCGATCACGCCGGATGCCAGCCATGAATTAGATTGGTTGATTATTGGTATGTCGCTGATTGCGATTGCTTACATTGGTTTTGTTGCACTCGCACAACAAGACATGAAGAAATTGATTGCTTATTCATCCATCGCTCACATGGGCTTTGTTACTTTAGGCTTCTTTATTAGTTTCAGTATTTTCGCCTCAACCGGTAGCTACGAAGGTTCAGCTCTGGCGATGGAAGGCGGCATGGTACAAATGATTTCTCACGGTTTCATTTCTGCCGCGATGTTCCTCTGTGTTGGCGTCATGTATGACCGCATGCACAGTCGTATGATCAATGATTACGGTGGGGTAGTGAATACCATGCCTATCTTCGCTGCATTCATGGTCTTCTTTGCTATGGCTAATGCAGGCCTACCAGGTACATCAGGCTTTGTTGGTGAATTCATGGTGATCTTAGCGAGCTTCAAGGCAAACTTCTGGATCGCATTCGTTGCGGCAACAACGTTGATACTCGGTGCGGCATACACATTGTGGATGGTCAAACGCGTACTGTTCGGTGAAGTTGCAAATGACAAGGTTGCTGCACTCACTGATCTTGATGGACGTGAATTCTTTATTCTAGGCACACTGGCCTTTGCTGTGTTGCTATTTGGTGTTTGGCCTGATCCATTGGTCGATGTCATGCATGTAACTATTGATAACCTGCTGCAACATATTGCGCAGTCTAAGCTGTAACGGGATTGATATGACAAACTCATTCACCATGCCAGATTTTGCACTTGCCTCACCAGAAATTTTTCTGCTGACGATGGCTTGTGTGGTACTGATTGCTGATTTATTTATTAATGATGATAACCGTGTGCTGACTTATGTATTAGCGCAGCTGTCATTACTCGGCACTTTGATTGTCACACTTGCGGTTGCACCGGCTGAAGCGACTTATACCTTTAGTGGCACTTACGTTAGTGACCCAATGGGCACAATACTGAAGAGTGTGATTTATCTTGTTATCGCGATGGTGTTTTTATACTCACGTGGTTACTTAAAAGATCGCGATATTTTCAAAGGTGAATATTACGTACTCGGTTTGTTTGGTGTGCTTGGCATGATGATCATGGTATCAGCACATAACTTCCTAACGATTTATCTTGGCTTAGAATTACTGTCTCTGTCTGTTTATGCGATGGTTGCCTTCCACAAGGATTCATTACAAGCATCAGAAGCAGCAATGAAGTATTTCATTCTTGGTGCGATTGCATCGGGTATGTTGTTATATGGTATGTCGATGTTCTACGGGGCGACGGGTACGCTAGATATAACTGAATTAGCAACAGCCATTGAAGGCAAGGACAGCAACGATATCGTTCTGATCTTTGGTCTAGTGTTTGTGGTTGTTGGTCTTGCCTTTAAGTTAGGTGCCGTTCCATTCCATATGTGGATCCCAGATGTTTATCATGGTGCACCAACATCCGTAACTATGTACATCAGTAGCGCCCCTAAGATTGCAGGTTTTGCATTGTTCATGCGCTTGTTGGTAGAAGGCATGGGTGACTTGCATGCGGGCTGGCAAGATATGTTGGTTATTCTCGCCGTGTTATCTCTAGCAGTCGGTAATATTATTGCCTTAGCGCAAACTAACCTAAAACGTATGTTGGCTTATTCAACTATTTCACATGTTGGCTTTATCTTGCTTGGTATTCTTGCTGGAACAAATGCTGGTTACTCTGCATCGATGTTTTACATTATTACTTACGCAGTGACAGCGATGGCTGGCTTTGCATTGATTATTATTTTGAGTCGTCGCGATTCGGAAGCCGATAATTTATCTGATCTTAAAGGCTTGAGTCGCCGGAGTCCGTGGATTGCCTTTATGATGTTGTTGTTGATGTTCTCAATGACAGGCGTACCACCAACCGTTGGCTTCTATGCCAAGTTGTTAGTCCTGCAAGCCATTATTAATGTTGATATGGTTTGGTTGGCAGGTGTTGCCGTTGGTTTCTCTGTGATTGGTGCCTTTTACTACTTGCGTGTTATCAAGTTAATGTTCTTTGATGACGTTGAAAATGACAGTCCACTTAAAGTGCCGGCTGAAATGAATATTGCATTTAGCATGAATTCATTGGCCGTACTGTTTGTCGGGCTATTCCCCGGTGCCCTCATTGCAATGTGTGCGGCAGTGTTCGTTTAGACTTTGATTACTAGTCCGATAGACTTTCATTACAGTGCTAACTAATTCAGATATACTGCGCTGACTATGCTTATCACAATACTTCTTATCGCTAGCATTATTGCGGCAAACCTTCCTTGGTTAACTGAGCGTACCTTGTTGGTGTTCGCACCGATGAAGCCCGCTAAGCCTGTTTGGTTACGTCTACTTGAGTGGTTCATCTTGTACATCATTATTGGTGGTGTGGCGATTGGTCTTGAGATTAAGGCGACCGGAGGCAGTCATGCTCAAGATTGGGAATTTTATTGGGTCACCTTCTTCCTATTCATGATTTTTGCATTACCCGGTTTTATTTACCGCAATGATCTTAAACATTTGCTAGATCGGGCTCGCCGCTCGAATTGAAGTTTTTCCGAACTTTTTTGATGCAGTGGCGTCAAACCTTCAACAATAAACTATCCTGCACAGCATGAATTGCATGGAGGCGAATATGCGAATCACCAAATCCTTTCTTTTAGCTGCATTATTACTTGCACCAATGGCACTACAAGCCGCTCAATGTAATGTGAAGAGTGGCAGTAAACGTGTTGCCTTGCTTGAGCTTTATACTTCGGAAGGTTGCAGCAGCTGTCCACCAGCAGACAAATGGTTGAGTAGTCTGGCTAAAGAGGGAATAGGTGCAGATAAACTATTACCCCTTTCTCTGCATGTGGATTATTGGAATTACATTGGTTGGCGTGATCCATATTCAGAACCACAGTACACCCAGCGACAACGTGAGATTGCACAACGTAATCGTCTTCGCTCAATTTACACACCACAATTAGTTTTCAATGGACGTGATTTTCGTAGTTGGCGTCGTCAGAATATCCAACTTCTACTTAATGAAGTTAATGAGTGGCCAGCAGCTGCTAATTTAAGCCTAGATTGGAAAGCTTCAAGTGCAAATACTCTTGCGGTTGATGTCAGTGCACAAATCTCTCAACAGGTTGATGCAGGTTCAGTGTTATTTTTCGCATTATATGAAAATGCCTTAGTCAGCAATGTGAGTGCGGGTGAAAACAGTGGTCGCGCATTGCACCATGATTATGTTGTACGTGAAATGCTCGTGATCCCTTTTCTTGATAAACGACAGTTCAGCAAGCAGGTAAAAATCGACATTAAACCTGAGTGGCAACGTAAAAACCTAGGCATTGCCGTGTTTGTGCAGAATAGGAAAGACGGTGAAGTATTACAGGCACTCTCAAGTCCTCTGCAGTGCCAGTCATAAGATAATCGTCAGGATTATCAGTTCCTTATAATATTAACCTTGCGAAGCACGGATAACGATATGTGATAGTATTATGCATATTGCAATGTTTTTGTGGATATCCGCCATGCCTTTACGCCAGAAGCTTTTTTTCATCATTGGGATAATGACGCTTGTCCCACTGTTGATATTGCAGTTTGGTGTCGTGAGTCAGATTGAAGCTGATTTGCAAAAACGTATTACCGCTGAGTTACATGAAAAACTCCGCAATATGGCTGACGAATTGGATACGTTGATTGAAAACCAGATGGATTTGGCGGCTGGTTTAGCCGAAGTACCGATACTTAAAGATTTTAGTGGTATATCGGTTGCAAATGACGATAGCTATTACCATGATCGTGTTCGCGATCTTCAGGAATATTTTGTTAACTTCCAGCGTAAAGTCCGGACGATTCAGGCAATGCGCTTTGTCGATAAAACAGGCAAGACGCTAGTGAAGGTAAAGGAAGGGCGGCGTATTGAGCCTGAGTTATTAGATCGGGACAAAGGTCGTTATTACGTCGCCGATCAATCAAGTCGTCCATTTTTTAAAAATGCTCTGGATGATCAAATTGGTGTTTATGTATCGGATTTTGAATTAGGTCTGGTACAAGTTGATGCTGATTTTTGTCCATCGATGGTACGTTACTCTGTACCGATTCGGGATGACCTTACAGACCTCGAAGGCTTGCTTATTATTAATATGTGGGGAACGCGTATTGATGAGACAGTGATGTCAGCGATGAGTGGCTTTAATGGCAAGGCCTATGTCGTTGAAGTGAATAACCAGAATAATTCACGTGACGGCATTTATCTTTTTCATGAAGATAATAATCAACGCTTTGCAAATCAGTTAGGCACTAATTTTAGATTCACATCAGATCTTGGTGACGATAATTGGAATACGATCAGAACCAAGAATAAACCGGGTTATATGTTGCTTGATGATGGCCGTATGTATTTTTATTTAAATTACTCTCCGTATGAAGATGATCGCGCGAGTTGGATGTTGGTTATTGAAACGGCCTATGACACAGTCTTTGCACCTATTGAAAAGCTGCGTAATACAATCTGGTTATTAGGTGGCGTTTTATTATTACTTAGTTTGCTTATCGCACGGTGGGTAGCTGATAGATTAGCAACACCCGTTCAGGAATTGGCCGAAACGATCAAACATTATGCCGATGGCGATGAAACTGCACGTTACTTAGATGGCGGTCGCAATGATGAAGTTGGTATTGTAGGGCGAGCCTTTAATTATCTGTGTGGTTCGTTGGAACGAACACGCCAAGAACGTGACAAAGCAGAACGAGCAGTACGTCAGTCAGACCGTCTTGCGGCAGTGGGACAAATGGCCGCAGGTATTGGGCATGAAATTAATAATCCGTTAATGAACATTATGTCACTTGCAAGATTAGTCGAGGACTCAATAGGTGAGCATGATAAATCAGAATTAATTAAGTCAGATTTACATACCTTGCAAGCAGAAGGTGAGCGTTGTGCGCGAATTGTTCAAGGTATCTTGAAATTCGCACGGGCTAGTGAGCCTAGTTATGAAGAGTTTATGTTGGATGCCTTATTGGAAGATACTATTGATTTATTGCGGCATCGTGCAGATTCGAGCGCAGTGAAAATAGAAATGGAGCTAGAGAAAGGTCTTTCTATACAGGGCGATGCGAATCAATTACAACAAGTTTTGGTTAATATTTTATTGAATGCCATACATGCTTCAACAGAAGGTGGGAATATTAATTTGGCATTATTCTCTGATGGTGACTACGCGGTGATTGAAATCACTGATGAAGGCGTAGGTATTGCAGAAAAAGATATGTCAGATGTCTTTAATCCATTCTTCTCAACCAAACCAGAAGGTGAAGGAACCGGCCTTGGTCTATCTGTGAGTTATGGGATTATTAAAAAACATGATGGTGAAATTACTTTAGAAAGCGAACAAGGTAAGGGAACTCGCGTGAGGATACGCTTACCATTTAGGGCGGATTCGTCAATGAAAAACAAATTAATAAACGCATCAAAAGAGGTGTAGACGTGGATTTATCAACTATAAAAATGTTGTTTGTTGATGATGACCCCGTTACATGTAAAGTGATGCAACGGCAATGCGAGAGCGCAGGTCTCGATATGCATGTATTTCAATCGCCAACTGAATGCCTAAATGAATTTACTAAATCGGGTGCCGATGTTGTTGTGACCGATTTACGTATGCCGGAGATGAATGGTTTTGATTTATTAACAAAGCTGCGCGAAGTTGACCAGGACGCATTGATTTTAGTGATGACTGGGCATTCTTCAGTTGAAAATGCGGTTGAGGCGATGAAGCGCGGTGCGGCAGATTTTATTAAGAAGCCATTTGATTTTGATGAATTCACATTGACGGTGCAACGTAGCATCGAATCGAATGAGTTAAAGAAAGAAAACAAATTACTTAAAAAGCGTCTGCGTCGTTCGGGAAATCGTTTTGGTATGATCGGTGATAGCCCGATTATGCGTTCGCTTTTCAACTCTATTGAAAAAGTATCCGAGGTAAGTTGTAACGTGATTATTACCGGTGAATCAGGAACCGGTAAAGAACTCGTTGCACATGCCTTACATGATTACAGTCCACGTAAAGATGCTCCCTTTGTTGTCATCGATTGTGGTGCGTTAACTGAAACATTGCTTGAGTCTGAATTGTTTGGTCATGAGAAAGGTGCTTTCACGGGAGCCAACCAACGTAAACAAGGTTTAATGGAGCAGGCGAGTGGCGGTACCTTATTCTTTGATGAAGTCTGTAATATTTCAGATGCCATGCAAATGAAGTTGATGCGTGCCATTGAAGATCAAAATGTCACACGTGTTGGTGGCACACAGTCCACACCCATTGATATTCGTATTGTTGCAGCAACTAATCGAGATTTGGAACAACTGGTTGAAGAAGGAGTGTTTCGGCATGACTTTTATCATCGTCTTAATGTAGTAAATATTCGTCTGCCATCATTAGATGAACGGCGTGAGGATATTCCAGCCTTTGTTGAACATTTTGTCGATGAGTTTGCGAATAGGTATTCCCGTCAAGTGAAGGGCTTTGATCCTGCATCGATGCGACGCCTTTGTGATGCACCGTGGCCGGGTAATATTCGTGAGTTGCGTAATATTGTTGAACGCTGTGTGATCCTTGCAGATAGTCCTGTCTTGTCCTGGTCGAGTGAAGTACCTGAAGAGGGCAATGAACAGGCATTTAATGAAGATCTATTTTCTGGAACGAATTTTGTCACGCTTGATGAGCTGGAACAGGCTTATATAAGCCATGTATTGAACCATTCCAAGGGCAAAAAGAACCGCGCTGCGCAGATATTAGGCATTGATAAAACGACCTTGTGGCGCAAATTAAAACGGATTGCTTCGGAGTAGAAAAAAGCATTGTAAATTACAATGTAGAGCCGAGAAATGGTGCGTAATGCAGTGCTTTTTGCAATACTAAGTATATAATTATTCATGAATATACGAAGATAAGTTATTGAAATATATTAATATAATACTATTTGGAAGATAGTTGTCTCAAGGGATAGCAATCGCGCTTATAAGAGTGTTAAATCGGTAGTGCGCAAACGACAATATTGTTGCTTTCGAAATATAATAAGATACATTGAGGAGAAGTAAATAATGACTATTAAAAATACTTTGATGCTAGCTGCTGCTGGCGTACTAGCTGTTTCATTGGCTGGTTGTGCAACTGGTGGTGCTGATCGTGCTCCAGCTAAGAACGGCTACAAAGCTCAAAAAGTTGTTTACCACATGAATGACCTTAACTGGGGTTACCGTGGTCTACGTAACATGAAGAACCACCTTAATGCACTAGGTGACAAGAACCTTAAAGCGGTTATGGTTTTCCATAGCTCTGGTGGTTTCATCGTTGTAAATGGTAAGAAAGATAAGAAAGGCCACACATTTGGCGATGCTATCCAAGCACTTGCTAACCGTGGTGTGAAGTTTGCTCTTTGTGCAAACACAGTACGTGGTAAGAAGATCCCTAAAGATAAGATCAACTTACATGCTGAAATCGTTCCTTCTGGCGTAGCCGAAGTAGCTGAACTTCAGTACAAAGGTTACGTTTACGTTAAGCCTTAAATAATACCTCCCAAGGTATGGAGAAAGCCGGGCTTTGCCCGGCTTTTTCTTTTTCTGAGCCAGAATATAGGTGTATTCGAATTTGCAGAGTAAAACAGGTAATTGTGTTCAAATTAGCCATATTGCGATTAAGCAACTAAATCGTAATTAATCTGTGTATATTCTTGTAGTTAATAAACGACTTATGTATAGTGCCGACCACTGATGCGGGGTGGAGCAGTCTGGCAGCTCGTCGGGCTCATAACCCGAAGGTCGTAGGTTCGAATCCTGCCCCCGCTACCAAATACAAAAAGCTCCCTTTATGGGAGCTTTTTTCATTATGGGCAGGGTTCGAACCTACGACAGTAAAAAAGTTTGGTTCGACCTCAGAACCACTTCGTGTTTCATCAGGTATACCTTACGTTTCACTTAGAATCTCTATGAGATTCATTAAGTACTTCCTGAACTTGCAGTGCAAGTTCTGGCCGTACTCCGGTAACAAGCATCGGAGATGTGCAGCGAGCAACTAGGAGCGTAAGCGACAAGAACGCCAGCGCGAAGTAACGGTGGCCTCGAAGAGGTGAGGGCAAAGCCCGAATAATCCTGCCCCCTCAACCAAACAAGACAAGCCTTTTTTGTTCCGTCTATCATTCTGAAGATAATTCACATACTAATGTTGCGGTATTTGTTATATTCCTGTCTATATTAATAGTATTGATTAAATAGGCCTAAAGAAAATGATGAAAATGCCGATAATGATTAAAATGATGATTTGTCTATTTTGTATATAGAGCAGTCATATAGAATCAAGTGAGGCTCAGATGTCAGAAAAGCAGAAAGAATATCTTACAACGCGTGAAGCGGCTGAAATGTTAGGGGTTGCGGTAAGTACTATTCAGCTTTGGACAAACAAGGGCTCACTCCGTGCGTGGACCACGGGTGGAGGTCATCGTCGAATTATCTATAGTTCAGTGAGAGATATGTTGAAGCAGAGAATCTCTGCTTCAAGAACGCATGCCAATCATGACAAACAATTTTCAGTTGTCGTGGTTGAAGATAATGCACAACAGTTACGCATGTATGAAAAGCAATTAAATTCTTGGTGTACTGACATAAATTTTATTGCAGCCAAAGACGGTTATGAAGGGCTTGTGAAAATAGGCCAGAGCTCACCTCGTATCATTATTACTGACTTGAGAATGCCCAACATGGATGGTTTTCAAATGATTAAGGCACTGAAAAAAATGCCTGAGTTGGATGAGAGCACAATTATTGTTGTAAGTGGTTTGACCCACGATGAAATAGAGGAAAAAGGCGGCTTGCCTGAGGGGGTACAATTATTTATCAAGCCGATACCATTTGAAAAAGTTGAAAATATTGTACGCGAGAAGTTGGCAGTGGAAATTACCTAAAAGTTGCCAATAACAAAAATAATCAGAGAGCATATCATGTCAATATCAAGCTTTAGACCAAGTAAGCATTTAGGAAAAGATAAGTTGGGTTCACAATACGTTGTGTACTTAATGATGACTGATGATATCATGGTTGCCAGTGTTGCATCAGGGCTGAAGAGCGCTCATTACGAAATTCGATATTTTTCTAATTTCACAGATATAAAAGCAGCTTGTCAGAAAACATTACCGGAAATTGTCATTATTGATATTTCGTCAGAAAATAATATAGATATGATTGACGAAATTATTTCAATAAAAGAAATGGTAGAAAATTGCCCACCTATTGTCGCTATTTCGGATACCGATGAATTAACCAGTCGCCTTGAAGCGGCAAGGGCGGGTGCATGTCGTTATTTTAGTAAACCATTCGATATCGATAAATTAATTCATACCCTTGATGGGTTAATGATGGAAGCGGTCATTAATCCATATAGAGTATTATTTATTGATAACGATGAGCATTTTTTAAAATGTAGTAAAGAAATTTTGAGTGAAGAAGGCTTTATTGCAAAAGCTATATCAAATCCATTAGAAGGGTTGAAGGTTTTAAAGGAATTTAAGCCCGATGTGATTGTAATGGATGTTTATATGCCTGGCTGCACAGGCCCTGAACTTGTTCAGGTGATACGACAAGATGATGATTGGGCCTTGATACCAATTATATTTTTGTCAGCAGAGACCGATATAAACAGCCAACTATCAGCAATGAAATTTGGAGCTGCTGATTTCTTAGTCAAGCCAGTGCGAAATGGGAAGTTAATTGCAGCAGTCACTGCGATGGCAAAACGTTCGCGTCGAAATGTGAATTTACATAAGGAGCTGACAACGGCACTTAGTGATAATGAGTTTCAATTAGTTACGATGGATGAGCATGATATCGTTAGTGTCGCTGATGCGAGTGGGGCGATAATATCGGTTAATAAAAAGTTTTGTGATATTAGTGGTTATAGTGAAGAAGAGTTATTAGGTGAAAACCACAGAATACTTAAATCAGATTACCATTCAAGTACATTCTATAAAGATTTGTGGAAAACAATATCAAGCGGAGAAATTTGGCGAGGCACTATTTGTAATAAGAATAAATACGGCGAAAAATATTGGGTTGAATCAACTATTGTTCCTTTCCTTGATGATAAAGGTCGCCCTTATAAATACGTTTCGGCTCGAACAGATATAACCGCTTTGCGAAAAAGCGAAGAGCGACTTAGTCTTAGTCAGCAGTTTGCAAATATTGGTACATGGGATTGGGATATATTGAGTGGAGAATTATATTGGTCAGATCGGATTTGGCCAATATTTGGATATAAAAAGCAAGTTACTGAAACGACGTATGATAATTTTCTAGCAGCAATACATTCGGATGATAGGCAGAATGTAATCGACGCAGTAACTAACTGTATTGAAAATGGAGAAATATATAATATTGAACACCGCGTCGTCTGGCCAGATGGTAGTGTGCATTGGGTGCATGGAAGTGGTGATGTAGTGCGTGCTGAAAATGGTCAGGCATTGAATATGTTGGGCATGGTACAGGATATTGATTGCCGTAAAAATGCAGAGCTGGCATTAGCAGAACGTGAGAAAGAGTTAAACGAAGCACAAAAGATGGCAAATTTAGGTAGTTGGCATTTTGAACCAAATACAGGTGATTTGTTTTGGTCAGATGAGATTTATCGTATTTTTGGTTATGAACCAGATAGTTTCATTCCGACTGTTGAGGCTGTTCATGCCGTTACCCCAGAAGATGATCGTGAGAAATTAAAAGAAGCAGAAAATAGCGCGATCAAAACAGGCTGCTATGACGTTATGCACCGGATTCTGCGCTCTGATGGTGAGGTGAGGTGGGTACATGAAATAGCGCGCACTGAAATTGATGAAGATGGCAATGTCGTACTGTTAAGTGGAACCATGCAGGATGTAACACGAAGAGTGCGCATGGAAGAAAAACTTAATTTACAGCGAAAATTATTAAATATGCTGCATCGTTCTACAACGGATTTTGTTGAAAAACGCGATCTTCATAAAACCATGGAAGCGATGCTTGATGCGTTGTTAGATCTTACTGGAAGTGAGTATGGCTTTACTGGTGAAGTATTGTATGAAGAGGGTGTTCCTTATTTAAAGACACATGCGATTACCAATATTGTATGGGATAAGGAGACGCAGGCGCTTTATGATAATAATTATGAAGATGGTTTTGAATTTAGAAATCTGAATACTTTGTTCGGCAAAGTGATGTCATCTCGCGAACGTGTTATCAGTCTTAACCCCGCAACTGATCCAGATGCAGGAGGGTTACCGAAGGGCCACCCCGCAATTGATTCATTCTTTGGAATGCCAATTTTTTATGGCGATGAATTAGTTGGCATTTACGGTCTTGCTAATAGTGAGGTGGCTTATAATGATGAGATTATTGATTTATTACGTCCCTTTAATACCACCTATGGCGTAATGATTCATTCAAAACGCATGATGGAATCAGAGGCGGGTCACCGCGAAGAGCTTGTTAATGCAAAGAATGAAGCTGAAAACGCAAATAATGCTAAATCACAATTTCTTTCTAGCATGAGCCATGAGTTGCGGACTCCAATGAATGCAATTATTGGGTTCAGCCAACTATTAATGACAGACACTGACTCGGTATTAAGCGAGACTCAGAATGAAAATATTAATGAAATAGAAATTGCAGGTAAGCATTTATTAACCTTGATTAATGAAGTGCTAGATTTATCAAAAATTGAAGCAGGACGAGTATCACTGGATGTTGAAGAGGTGCTTTTAGGTGATATTGTTGCTGAATCATTAAATTTGATAATGCCGCTGGCACAGAAGCGAGGTATTGATGTTGTTATTAAGCGTGATGACATTGAAATAGATCTGGATGACCTTATTGATGGAAAGGTAGTGGTAAGTGCTGATGCAGTTAGGTTAAAGCAGGCAATCTTAAATTTGTTAAGTAATGCGGTAAAATATAATTCTGAAAATGGAAAAATTGAGATTTGCTGTGAGCATCAAGAAGATCATCGCATGCGATTAAGTATTACTGATAGTGGAGAGGGGCTTACGGAGGAACAACAATCTCAATTATTTAAATCATTTAACCGGCTTGGCGCAGAGCAAACTGAGGTCGAAGGCGTTGGTATTGGTTTGGTAATTACCAAGAAAATTGTTGAATTAATGGGTGGGGTTATTGGCATGGAAAGCCAATTGGGTAAAGGGAGTTGTTTCTGGATTGAGTTAAATTACGGTAATTCTTGCGCTATTGATACAGATAAAAAAGAGGGGAATAAACTAGTGGAGAAAGAATCTGTGCGAACAGAAGAAAATAAAAACAATAAAAAGGCTGTTCTCTATATTGAAGATAATACGGCAAATTTACGCTTAGTCGAACAATTATTAAGCCGCGTGCCTAATATTCATATGTGGAGTGCTCCTGAACCTGTTCTGGGACTTGAGTTGGCGATAGAGAATTCACCTGATCTTATTCTGCTGGATATCAATCTTCCCGGCATGAATGGATTTGAAGTATTAAAAGAGTTGCGCGCGAATGAGAAAACGCGAGATATACCCGTTATTGCTATTAGTGCCAACGCGATGCCTAAGGATATTTCTAAGGGGATGGATGCGGGATTTAATGATTACGTGACTAAGCCAATTGATGTGGCGGAATTATTGATAACAGTGCGCAAGGCATTGTCTGATGATTAAGTCTAATTATTTTCATACAGTAAGTTTATTAGTCAATTCTGGAAAATATGGACTGCGGTAGCAGTGATGTTGGTTTTGCTTATATGGTTGGGGTATTTGGAGAAGGACTTCAATCTTGTTTTAATGGAAGTAAATAAGCTGTTACAGAAACAGATAGAACAAAAGCCTACCTCAAAAAGTGCCGTGGCATCGGTGTCGGTTGATGAAGGTGATATTGAGTTATTTTGACAGTAGTATGTTTAAAAGGGATGCTATGACTATAGAAATGAAATTGACAGAAGATAATAAACTTTTGGTGATCGGCGTAAAGGGTGCTTTCGATTTTTCAATGCTTAATGATTTCCGTGCTGCATATAGCGCTGATGTGGGTGAAGATATTGGAGTTGTTATTGATATGCGTGAGACATCAAGCATTAATAGTTCTGCATTAGGTATGTTGCTTAATATGCAGCGACATTTTGGAAAGGATGATGGAGAAATAAGAATAATAAATTGCAATGATATTGTAAGAAATATATTTAATATCACACATTTTAATAAGAAATTTAATATTTCATGAAAGCTGAAAAAATCCTTATCGTTGATGATTTAGCAACTAATCGAAAGTTGCTAAGCCGAATGCTTGTAAAGATGGCAGACTATACGGTGGTTGAAGCGGTTAATGGTAGGGAGGCGGTTGCTTTATTTAAGGATGAAAATCCAGATCTTATTTTAATGGATATTAATATGCCAGAAATGAGCGGCTTGGAAGCAACAACTAAGATTAAGGCAATAGCAGGTGACACCTATATTCCCATTATATTTCTAACCGCGCTTAGTGCGGAGTCGGCATTATCAGATTCACTTGCTTCTGGTGGTGATGATTTTATTAGTAAGCCATTTGAATTGGATATTTTAAAATCAAAGATCAATGCACACTTACGAATTCGCGAATTGAACCTACAATTAAGCTCAAAAAATAATGAATTAAATGACTTGAATAACAACCTTGTCCATGAGCAAGAACTTATTGAATATTTCTTTAAAAACGCACTAGAACAAAACTTTTTAGATAAGAAATTAATAAATTATCATATGTCTTCAATGTCGGCATTTAATGGTGATATTTTTCTCGCTGGGCGTAGCCCTAAAGGCTGCTTGTATATTGTCTTAGGAGATTTTACTGGGCATGGCTTAACCGCGGCGATGGGAACATTGCCTGCCGCGATGATCTTTTTTAAGATGGTTGCGGGTAATGCTGCCATTGCAGATATTGCTCGCGAGCTTAATCGCCAACTTCATAAGTTAATGCCAACGAGTATGTTTTTTGCAGCAACATTGTTGGAATTGAATGCGCAGGGAAATATTCTAACAACATGGATGGGTGGCATGCCGGAATGTTATTTGCTTGATGCAAAGGGGGATTTAAAAGGGCTGGTTGAATCTCGTCATATGCCATTAGGTATTTTAAATGACAGCGGTTTTGATTCGCGAGTAGAGATTCATAATGTTGAAGAAAATGATAAATTGTATTTGTATAGCGATGGAATAATTGAAGCTGATAAACAGAATGGTGAAATGTTTGGTAGTGAACGCCTTAAGAACGTTTTAGTTTCAAATGGTGAAAATCGCATTAGTAAAGTCTTAGAAGCAATAAAAGAATTTGGCGGTAGCACGGAACAAAATGATGATATTACCATTGTAGAGTTGTCGTGCATTGAAGTGCCTGTTGTTGAAAATGAGGAGTCTGATCCAGACGAAAACAAAGGGGTTTTACCGTGGACTATGTCTATTTCTTTATCTGCGGATGACATGCGTAATACCACACTAATCACAGAACTATCTCAATTATTAGGTTCACTTCCAGCTCTACATAAACATAAGGATGTTATTGAAGTCTTATTATCAGAAATTTATTATAACGCCCTCGATTACAGTATTCTTGGCCTAGATGGTATTGAGAAAAACAACGAAGATCAATTTGAAGAGTATTATAAAATTCGTGACGAGCACTTAAAAAATCTCCACGATGCCTGTATAACATTCGATTTTAGTTATATATCCGCTTTAGGTGATGAAACGTTGATTATTCGAATAAAAGACAACGGTAAAGGTTATCAGGGACACGATGCTGAATTATCAGAAACTAAGCTGAGTGGGCGCGGGCTCGATATCGTTAATAACCTTTGTAAATCAGTGGAGTTTTCTGACGATGGTAAGCAGTTAGAACTCGTTTTTCAGTTGTAAAATTCATTATATCTATATTATTCAATTGGTTAATTAGAAAAGCCGTGATTATCTTAGTGCCTATTTTTCTCCCTATATAGTTAAAAATAAAGAAAATTCCAGAAGCGCCGATATATAACATTGATGGATTTATAGACTAATTACCCTTATACCGCGGGTTAAGCCCTATTAATCATAATGTAATCGTTTGAGGTCTCTTCTGTAATGTGTTTGAAGACGTTTAAAGTTAAATGAGTGCTGAAAAAATACTTGTAGTCGATGATATTGCGGCTAATCGAAAGCTACTTCACAAAATGTTAGTGAAGATAGCGGATTATGTGGTGGTCGAAGCTGCTAATGGTAAGGATGCCATTACTGTATTTGAAAAAGAAAACCCAGATTTAATTTTAATGGATATAAACATGCCTGAAATGGATGGCATGCGTTCTACGGCTAAAATTAAAGAGATTATGGGTGATGATTATATTCCAATTATTTTTGTCACCGCACTTAGTGCGGAATCGTCTCTAGCTAATGCCTTGGCAGCAGGCGGCGATGACTTTATTGGCAAACCATTCAATGTTGAAGTTTTAAGATCAAAAATTAATGCACATCTGCGTATACGTGATCTTAATCAGCAATTGCTTACTAACAATAAGAAATTGAATGAATCCAATATGGATCTTATGCGTGAGCATGAGCTTATCGAATATTTCTTTAATAATGCATTGCAAAAGAGCTTTTTAGATAAGAAGCTAATTAATTATCATATGTCACCAATGTCTGTATTTAATGGTGATATCTTCCTCGCCAAACGTAGCCCTAATGGTGGTTTGTATATCGTTATGGGTGATTTCACTGGGCACGGTTTAGCCGCAGCCATGGGAACCTTACCCGTTGCGATGATCTTTTTTAAAATGGTTTCTGAAAGTGGAACTGTATCTGATATCGCTCGTGAGTTGAATCACCAACTATCTGCATTAATGCCAACGAGTATGTTCTTTGCGGCCAGCCTGTTAGAACTAAATGCGGCGGGAGATGTTCTAACTGTGTGGATGGGCGGTATGCCAAAAATATATTGGCTTGGTGATGATGGTAACTTGAAAGGAGTGGTGAAATCTCAGCATATGCCGCTAGGGATCCTTGATGACAAGGGTTTCGATTCGGCGACACAAGTATTTGATGTTGAGAAGAACGACAAGTTTTACTTGTACAGTGATGGGATTACGGAAGCATGTCGACCAAATGGTGAAATGTTTGGTGAGGAACGGTTAGCGCAAGTGATTATTGATAATCGCGATAATTGTATTGATAAAGTATTGAGAGCATTAAATCTTTTCAGAGGAGATGTGGAGCAGGATGATGATATCACTATAGTAGAATTGTCGTGTTGTGAAATACCAACAGGTGAAGCGGAATAATGGAAGCATCCGTGAGACATAAGTTAGCTGAATTAAAACTAACCTTTAAGAAACAGTTGCCAGAAAAAATATCTGAAATGGGGTTTCTATGGCAAGACTCCAAAAACAATAAAGACAAAAACTTCTCTACATTGTATAGAGTGGCACATAGTTTGGTGGGATCTGGCGGAACTTTTGGAGCTATGACGGTTAGTGCATTGGCTAAAGAATTGTGTCGGATATTAAAGCCATTGTCAGGTGAAAATAATTACTCGCTACTTCCTCCTGAAGATCGGCAACAGGTTGAAGGGTTATTGGTTCAGATGAAAGAGGCAGCAGATAATTGGCAGCCTTCTAGCGTACCGTATATTGAGCAAGTTTTAGAGCAGCCACCGCGTAGCAATAATGAAATATATTTAGTAGACGATGATGAGCTTTTTTCTAAAGACTTAATCGCTAATTTAGAAAAGACCGATTATGTTATAAAGAATTTTCTCACCCTGGACGATTTTAAGAAAGCGCTTAAGGAATCTATCCCGGCTGTTATTATTATGGATGTTATTTTCGGTGACGACGACCTTGCCGGTGTGGATGCAATTTCGGGTTTGCGTGAGGAGTGTAAAGATTTACCTCCGGTAATTTTTATTTCGGTACGCGAAGATATTGATATGCGGCTTGCCGCCGCGCGTGCAGGTGTTTGTCGTTATTTATGTAAGCCACTCGACATTAAAAAGCTTAACCAAACCTTAGATGGATTAACTTCTCGAGGTTTACGTGAGCCATATCGAATATTGATAGTCGATGATGATGAAACTTTTCTTGAATATAGCGCATTAATATTACGTGATGCGGGTATGGTTGTTGAGGCCTTGTCGAAGCCATTACTTTGTTTGTCGATGTTAGATGATTTTAAACCCGACCTTGTTATTTTAGATGTTTATATGCCGGATTGCTCTGGCCCTGAGCTTGCGCAAGTAATTCGTCAGGATGATAAGTGGGCAATGGTGCCTATTATGTTCTTGTCGACAGAATCAAATACTAATTATCAGTTAGCAGCAATGAATCTTGGCGGAGATGGATTTCTTGTTAAACCCGTGACATCTGAATGTTTAGTTTCTGCAGTTGTTGTTAGGGCGAAAAGAGCGCGTTGGAATTCCCGTATTAACCAAGATTTATCTGCAGCATTGCGAGAGAGTAAATTTAATACCATCGCAATGGATCAGCATGGCATTGTTAGTTCTGCTGATATTAAGGGGCGAATTCTTGATGTAAATGACAAGTTTTGTGAGGTCAGTGGTTATAGCCGAGCAGAATTGTTAGGACGTAATCACCGGATTCTTAAATCGGATTATCACCCTGCCATTTTTTATGAAGAAATGTGGCATAGCATTTCGCGAGGAAAAGTATGGCATGGCACTATTTGTAATTTAGATAGGGATGGTAATAAATATTGGGTTGACTCAACGATTGTTCCTTTTTTGGATGATAAAGGTAAGCCGTATAAGTATGTTTCTGTTCGAACTGATATTACTGAATTACGTAAAAGTGAAGAACGTTTAAATCTGAGTCAGGACTTTGCCAATATTGGTACGTGGGATTGGGATATCCCTACGGGAGATTTGTATTGGTCGGATCGAGCTTTTTCTGTTTTTGGTTTTGATAAAAAGAATACAGAGATATCTTATGATGATTTTATTGCGGCGATACATCCTGATGACCGGGGGTATGTAACGGCGGCAATATCTGCATGCGTTAATGATGGGCAGGCTTATGATCAAGAACATCGAATTATATGGTCTGATGGAAGTGTGCATTGGGTTCATGAAAGTGGCAATGTTGTGCGATCAAATGCAGGAGAAGCTTTGCATATGATCGGTGTCATAAATGACATCACTAAGCGTAAAGATGCAGAAATGGCGTTGCTGGATAGTCAGGAACGGTTAGTGCATGCAAAAGATGAAGCGGAGAATGCTAATCTGGCTAAGTCACAATTTCTTTCTCGCATGAGTCATGAATTACGTACGCCAATGAATGCGATTATAGGGTTTGGGCAGTTATTAAAAATGGAAACAGATCCGGTTCTAACAGAATCGCAGGAAGAAAATGTAGATGAAATAATTAGTGCTGGTGATCATCTTTTAGAGCTTATTAATGAGGTTTTAGATTTAGCAAGAATTGAATCAGGAAATGTTGAGTTTTCTATTGAGGCAGTTCCTTTTGGTGAAGTTATTCATGAATCATTACAACTTGTTATGCCATTAATTCAGGAGCGTGGCATAGAAGTTGAATTTAGAAATGATGGTGTCGATGTGTCGCCGGATGATTTTGTAGATGCGTATGGTGCGGTACAAGCAGATTGGACACGACTCAAACAAATATTAATTAATTTATTAAGTAACGCAATTAAGTATAACAGTGAGAACGGTAAGATTATCATTGCTTGTGATGCGGCTGAAAATAATTATATACGCATTAGTATTATTGACACTGGCAGTGGCATTACTCCCGAACAACAAGATAAATTATTTAAACCATTTAATCGTCTGGATGCAGATGAAACTGGAGTGGAAGGCACCGGTATCGGTTTAGTGATCACTAAAAATATTGTTGAACTTATGGGGGGTAATATTGGTGTGGAAAGTGAGATCGACGTGGGCAGTACTTTTTGGGTTGAGTTGCCGGTTGATGTTTTGCCACAAATTGAGAAAGAAACATCCTTCACTGAAGATACAGAGCAGCCATCATTAATCACTAATGTGGCGCATGAATATAACATTCTTTATATTGAAGATAATGAGGCAAATGTAAGATTAGTTAGGCAATTATTAGGCCGCCTAAAAAATGTATCAATTAAGAGTGCTCCTGAACCTATCCTGGGGCTTGAATTGGCGGTTGACCTTAAGCCGGATTTAATTTTATTGGATATAAATTTGCCAATCATGGATGGTTTTGAAGTTCTGAAGCGTTTGCAGCAACATGAAGTAACCAAAAATATCCCTGTCATTGCTGTGAGTGCTAACGCGATGCTTAAAGATGTTGAAAAAGGCATAAGTGCAGGATTTATTGAGTACGTTACTAAGCCAATTAATACCGTGGCGTTACTAGAAACAGTTAAGAAAGCTTTAGAAGAGCAAGACTAAAGGTCATTTTGTACTACGTTATTTTGATTTAACTCAGCATGAGGCTCTGTTAATGTGCCGGAAAGGAATTGCTACGGGGTTAATTTCGTAGCAAAAAATGAGAAGTATTGCTGTTTATGCTCCTCATTAGATTAGAAAAGGCCTCCTTGTGGAGGCTTTTTTAATATTAGGGTTACTTTTTATCTACATGATATTAAAGTGATTTTTATTGTTTTTAGCAAAATATTTCCTATTTCATTTCAGGTTAATTTGACCTGAGAAGTGAATTAAATAGAAAAAAGGCCGTAAACCCGTGAAGTTACTGGCGTTTTATGGGGCTCAAGGCTATAATCAGCGCGCTTTCACAGTTTTAGTAGTTAGAAAGCGATTTTTGGAGTGGGCCTTGCGCCCATTTTTTGTTTCCGGAAGGAATGAAATGGGTCAACAAGCAGTAAAAATAGCCGCGTTAATCGAGCCATCTTTGGATGCGCTGGGTTACGAGCTGGTCGGTGTTGAATATGCCGCACAGGGTAAGCACTCCATATTAAGGATATATATTGATAGCCCAAACGGCGTCGATGTTGATGATTGTCAGAAGGCAAGCCACCAAATAAGTGGCGTGTTGGATGTAGAAGATCCGTTATCGGGTCAGTACACCTTGGAAGTGTCATCACCAGGGCTAGAACGACCATTGTTTATCGCAGCGCATTTTGAACGCTTTGCTGGTGAACGTGCTGAGGTACGTATGCGTACCCCGATTGATGGACAAAGAAAATTTGTTGGGCAGCTTGCCGGTGTTGAAGATAACAACGTAAAGCTGGACTTGGAAAATGATGAAAGTGTTTTACTTTCACTTGCTGATATTGATAAGGCAAAACTGAAACCTGATTGGTAAGCCATCAGGTATCGCAGGAGTAGAGGCAGAGGCTATGTCGAAAGAAATATTAATGGTTGTTGATGCGGTTTCAAATGAGAAAGGCGTAGAGAAGGATGTGATCTTCGGCGCAATTGAAGCAGCATTGGCGACAGCTACAAAGAAACGTCACAAAGGTGATATCGGTGTTCGCGTTGATATCGATCGCGAGACAGGTGAGTACGATACATTCCGCATATGGGATGTGATCGATATCATGGACTTTGAACCAGAACTACGAGATTCCACTTTAACATTGGAAGAAGCCGTGCTGCGTAAGTCTGATGCAGAAATTGGTGATGTGATTGAAGAGCCAATGGAATCAGAAGCCTTTGGCCGTATTGCCGCGCAAACTGCCAAGCAAGTTATTATGCAAAAAGTACGTGAAGCTGAGCGTGCTCAAGTTGTTGAAGCCTACCAGGATCGTGTTGGTGAATTGGTAACAGGCATTGTTAAACGTGTTGAACGCGGCAGCGTTATTCTTGACCTTGGTAATAATGCAGAAGGTTTAATTTCGCGTGACGACATGATTCCACGTGAGCCAGTACGTTCAGGCGATCGTATTCGTGGTTACCTTTATGAAGTTAGTTCAGAAGTACGTGGCCCGCAACTATTTATAAGTCGTGTTTCTCCTGAATTCCTAATTGAATTATTTAAACTTGAAGTACCAGAAGTCGGTGACGAGTTAATCGAAATTCTTGGCGCAGCACGTGACACAGGTCTTCGTGCAAAGATTGCGGTTAAGTCTAACGACCAGCGTATTGACCCAGTCGGTGCTTGTGTTGGTATGCGTGGTTCACGTGTACAAGCAGTCTCTGGTGAAATTGCCGGTGAACGTGTTGATATTATTTTGTGGGATGACAATCCAGCACAGTACGTTATTAATGCAATGTCACCAGCAGAAGTGCAATCCATCGTTATTGATGAAGATACACACTCAATGGATATTGCTGTTGCAGAAGATCAATTGTCATTAGCAATCGGTCGCGGTGGTCAAAACGTTCGTCTCGCCAGTGAATTAACTGGATGGGAACTCAACGTTATGTCTGAAGCGCAAGCGGAAGAAAAGAGTGACTCGGAAGCAGGGAAAGTTCAGGAATTATTCATGGAGCAACTTGATGTTGATGAAGAAATCGCCGTCATTCTTGTTCAAGAAGGTTTCACTTCAGTAGAAGAAGTTGCTTACGTACCAATTGAAGAAATGCTCGATATCGAAGAGTTCGATGAAGGCATGGTTGAAGAATTACGTAGCCGAGCTAAAGATGTATTGTTAACCAAAGCGCTTGCCACGGAAGAATTAATTGGTGATGCAAAACCCGCCGATGATCTTCTTGAAATGGAAGGCATGGATGAACCTCTAGCATTTAAGATGGCTGCGAAGGGAATCATCACAATGGAAGATCTTGCAGAACAGTCTATTGATGAGTTGATGGAAATCGACGACATGGATGAAGAGCGTGCTGGTGAGTTAATTATGAAAGCACGTGAACCATGGTTTGCAGAAGAAGAGAGCCAAGGTTAATAAAAGCCTAGGTTAATAAAACCAGGTTCATAGAAGATAACTTTAAAGAGTAGTGATTAATGCCTGACGTAACGGTAAAACAGTTAGCAGAAGTAATTGGCACCTCGGTCGATAAATTAATCGACCAAATAAAAGAGGCCGGTCTAACTGCGAGTGATGCAGATTCAAAAATCTCTGATGGCGATAAAGCCACATTGCTAACCCATTTGCGTCGTTCGCATGGTAAGAGTGATGATGCCGCAGAAAAGGTGGATGCTGGACCTAAAAAGATCACATTAAAACGCCGTTCAGTAAGTGAGCTGCGTGTTGGTGGAGCTAAAGGTAAAACAGTTAACGTTGAAGTACGTAAGAAACGTACCTATATCAAGCGTGGTGTTGTTCAAGCAGAAGAAGAAAAGGTGCGTGAAGAAGAAGCGCGCGTTGAAGAAGAGGCTCGTCTTAAGGTAGAAGCAGAACAACGCGCAGTGGACGATGCTAAGGCAGAAAAAGAAGCTGAAGCAAAACAGACTGAAGAAGCAGAAGCAGCGCGAGTTCAGGCTGAAAAAGACGCCGCTGAAAAATTAAAGGCTGAAGAAAAACCGAAAGCCAAACCAGCTGAAAAAGCAGAACCTGAGAAGAAAACCACAGGCGATCCTCGTAAGGCGAAAGGTCGCGCTAAAGATAAAGAAAAATCATCGGGTGGTACTAAGTACGGCCGTAAAGAATTACATGTGGCGGGCGACAAGTCTGGCCGTCGCAAGAAACGCACTAAGGGCAGAAGACGCTCAGTTGCTGCGAGTCCTTCTGGTGAGCATGGTTTTGAAATGCCAACAGAAGATATTGTTTATGTAGTTGAGATTCCACAAACGATTACTGTGGGTGATCTTTCTCAGAAAATGAAAGTCAAAGCCGGTGAAGTTATTAAGGTGATGATGGGTATGGGTAGCATGGTTACCATTAACCAAATGCTTGACCAAGAGACAGCAACCATTCTTGTTGAAGAAATGGGTCACACACCGAAGAACATGATTGAGAATGCAGCAGAAGAAGAAGTGCTCTCATTGCATGAAGAAGTTGTTGGCGACGAAACAACGCGTGCCCCTGTTGTTACTATTATGGGTCACGTTGATCACGGTAAAACATCACTGCTCGATTACATTCGTAAAGCGAATGTGGCAGACGGCGAAGCCGGTGGTATCACCCAGCATATTGGTGCTTACCATGTAGAAACTGACAAGGGCATGATCAGCTTCTTGGATACACCAGGTCATGCTGCGTTTACCGCAATGCGTGCACGTGGTGCCAAGGCAACGGATATTGTTGTGATTGTGGTTGCAGCTGAAGATGGTGTGATGCCACAAACAAAAGAAGCCATTAAACATGCGCGCGCCTCTGGTGTGCCAATGATTATTGCGATTAATAAAATTGATAAACCAGAAGCCGATCCAGCAAAAGTTACAAATGAATTGGTTGCTGAAGAAGTCGTACCGGAAGAATACGGTGGCGATGTGATGTTTATGAAGGTTTCTGCGCACACAGGTGAAGGTGTTCCTGAATTATTGGATGCAATTTTATTGCAATCAGAATTATTAGAATTAAAAGCGGTTGTTGAAGCTAAAGCGTCGGGTGTTGTTATTGAAGCGCGACTTGATAAAGGTCGCGGTACGGTTGCAAGTGTCTTGGTTCAAAACGGTACGCTGAAGAAGGGCGATATTGTTTTATGTGGTTCTGAATATGGTCGCGTGCGAGCCATGATGGATGAAGACGGTAAAATTATTGAATCTGCCGGTCCTTCTATTCCAGTTGAAATTCTCGGTCTCTCTGGCACGCCAGGAGCGGGCGATGAAATGATTGTTGTTGATAACGAGCGTAAAGCACGTGAAGTAGCACAGTTCCGTGGCACCAAACAACATGATGCTAAGTTAGCTCGCCAACAAGCGGCTAAGCTTGAAAATATGTTCTCGCAAATGGAAGGCGGTGTTGTTGATTCGCTTAACATTGTACTTAAGGCTGATGTACATGGCTCGGCGGAAGCGCTGGGTGAATCGTTACGTGCCATTTCAAATGATGAAGTACGTGTAAACATTGTTTCAAGTGGTGTTGGTGGTATTAACGAATCTGATGTGCAATTAGCTATTGCGTCATCTGCGATTATGATTGGTTTTAATGTTCGTGCTGATGCAACAGCGAAAATAATGATTGCCGATGAAGATATAGACCTTCATTACTACAGCATTATTTACGATGCGATTGATGAAGTGAAAGCGTCTGTATTGGGTATGCTTAAACCAATCTACAAAGACGAAATCATTGGTCTTGCCGAAGTGCGCGATGTATTCCGTTCATCAAAACTCGGTGCGATTGCCGGTTGTATGGTTGTTGAAGGTACAATTAAACGTGCCAACCCAATTCGTGTACTACGTGATGACGTGGTTATTTACGAAGGTGAACTTGAATCGTTACGTCGTCATAAAGATGATGTGGATAATGTTAAGTCGGGTACTGAATGTGGTATCGGCGTTAAGAATTACAATGACGTTAAACCGGGCGATCAAATTGAAGTTTACGAACGTACCTTGGTTGAACGTAAGCTAGATTAAAAATGGCTAGAGAATACGCACGCAGTGATCGTGTCGCGGATCAAATCCAACGTGAGTTGGCGAGATTGATTCAACGCGACATGAGCGATCCCCGTTTAGAACTATTGAGTGTCTCTGCCGTTGAGGTGACTCGTGATCTTGCTTATGCAACAGTTTACGTTTCCAGTTTGACCGAAAAAACCAGCCACAAAGAAATTCTTAGTGTCTTGGCAAAAGCCAATGGTTTTTTACGCCGTGAACTGGGTAAAGCAATGCGTCTGCGCATTGTTCCTGAATTAAAATTCAAATACGACGAGTCCATTGAAAAGGGCATGTCGATGGCAAAATTGATCGATGATGCCGTCAAAAACGATTCTAATGATTCTAGCGAAGAAGACTAATTCAAATGGGCAGACGTCGTAGCTCGAACCGTGGTCGTGACATTAATGGTGTCTTGCTGTTAGATAAACCACTGGGAATGACCTCCAATAAGGCCTTACAAGAGGTTAAAAGCCTACTTTTTGCCAAGAAAGCAGGGCATACCGGTACCTTAGATCCTCTCGCAACCGGTTTATTGGCTATTTGTTTTGGTGAGGCAACCAAACTTTCCACCTATATCGTCGATTCTGAAAAGCATTACCGTGCCACGGCTCAATTAGGTATCACCACAGAAACAGGTGATCGCGAAGGCGATATTATTGAAGAAAAGCCAGTTCCCAAGTTCGATAAAGCCCAGTTAGAGAGCATTCTTACCCAATTTACTGGTGAGATCATGCAGATCCCACCGATGTATTCAGCACTAAAACATGAAGGTGAGCCACTTTATAAGTTAGCTCGCCAAGGTATTACCGTTGAACGCCAGCCACGGCCAATCACCATATATTCCATTACGGTGCTCGAAACCACCGACACAACCTTCACCGTGGACGTTGTTTGCTCAAAAGGTACCTATATACGCACTCTGCTTGAGGATATTGGCGTTGAATTGGGTTGCGGCGCACATGCCGCTGATTTACGCCGCACCGCATTAGGGCCGTTCACTGAGCAAGATATGGTCAGTATGGAGACCCTGCGAGATGCCGAGCAAAATGACCGTGAAGCGCTGAATAATTACGTAAAACCGATAGAAAATGCCTTAATTAGTCTACCAATGGTTAAATTATCACCAGATGCAGCCTATTATCTACGTCAGGGGCAGGCTGTGACCGTGCCACATGCACCGACATCGGGCCTCGTTCAGCTCCTAGCTGATGAGACAACCTTCATTGGCGTCGGCCATATTCTTGATGATGGGCAGGTTGCACCCAAGCGTCTCTTGAATCTGTCAGAAAAGACGGCTTAATAGCGATGAAAACTGATTTTTTCCTTGTTTAATCGGGAGTTGCGGTTTAAAATACGCGCCTTCGAAAATCCTGCATGGGGCCGGATCAGGAGTTATAAATGAGCATCAGTACTGAACAGAAAGGTCAGATCGTTTCTGACAATAAACGTGGCGACACAGACACCGGTTCACCGGAAGTCCAAGTAGCTATCTTGTCTGCACGCATTAATGATTTGTCTGGACACTTCAAAGAACACATCCACGATCATCATTCACGTCAAGGTCTACTGAGAATGGTTAACAAGCGTCGTAAATTGCTTGATTACCTAAAAGGTAAAGACGTAACACGTTACCGTGAACTTATTGCCAGCCTTGGTCTGCGTAAATAAGAAATAAAGTTTTCATGTTGAGGTGCATGGGGTATCTCAACGAAAAATCATTACACGTAAGGATTCCCTTGTGGCTTCGATCAAGAAATCGTTTCAGTATGGCGATCATACTGTCACCCTAGAAACGGGTGAAATTGCACGTCAGGCAAGTGGTGCCGTCATGGTAAGTGTTGACGATACCGTATTATTAGTTACCGCAGTTGCACAAAGAACAGCAGCTGAAGGTCGCGACTTTTTCCCTCTCACAGTGAACTACCAAGAGCGTACATACGCTGCTGGTAAAATTCCAGGTGGCTTCTTCCGTCGTGAAGGCCGTCCAAGTGAAAAAGAAACATTAACATCACGCCTGATTGATCGTCCGATTCGCCCCTTGTTCCCGAAAGGTTTCAAGAACGAAGTTCAAGTTATCGCAGCGGTTATTTCATTAAACCCAGATATCGATCCGGACATTCCAGCATTGATTGGTACCTCGGCTGCACTGGCTATTTCTGGTGCACCATTCAACGGTCCAATCGGCGCAGCACGCGTTGGTTACAAAGACGGTGAATACCTTCTTAACCCGGGCCTTGAAGCACTGAAAACTTCTGATCTTAATTTAGTTGTTGCCGGTACAGATAGTGCAGTACTGATGGTTGAGTCTGAAGCCAACTGTTTATCTGAAGACGTTATGCTTGGCGCGGTGATGTTTGGTCACGAAAAAATGCAAGTTGTCATTGATGCCATTGCTGAATTCGCTGCTGAAGTGGGTACAGAGAAATGGGAATGGACTGCACCAGCAACAAACGAAGCACTTGCTGCTGATGTTGCTGCTACTGCAACTGACGGTTTAACTGAAGCCTACCAAATTGCTGAAAAGCTAGCGCGTTACAGCAAGGTAGATGAAGTTCGCCAAGCAACAATTGAAAAACTTGCGACTGAAGATGGTCCATCAGCAGATGAAATTTCTGGCGCATTTGGTTCATTAGAAAAGAAAGTCGTTCGTGGTCGCATTATCGATGGTCACCCGCGTATTGATGGTCGTGATACATCAACAGTTCGTGCAATTGATGTACGTGTTGGTGTTCTACCACGTACACACGGTTCAGCATTATTCACACGTGGTGAAACCCAAGCATTGGTTGTTACAACGCTAGGTACAAACCGTGATGCACAAATCATTGATGCACTGGAAGGTTCAACTAAAGATGCATTCATGATGCATTACAACTTCCCTCCATACAGTGTTAACGAAACAGGTCGTGTTGGTAACCCAGGACGTCGTGAAGTTGGTCATGGTCGTTTAGCAAAACGTGGCGTATTAGGTGTTATGCCTAACATGGAAGAATACCCATACTCAGTTCGTGTGGTATCTGAAATTACAGAATCAAACGGTTCAAGCTCAATGGCTTCTGTTTGTGGCGCATCACTTGCCATGATGGATGCCGGTGTCACTTTGAAAGCACCAGTTGCGGGTATTGCTATGGGTTTAATCAAAGAAGGCGACAAGTTTGCCGTACTGACTGATATCTTGGGTGACGAAGATCATCTTGGCGACATGGACTTTAAGGTTGCTGGTTCAGTTGAAGGTATTACTGCTTTGCAAATGGATATCAAAATTGAAGGTATCACTAAAGACATTATGCAAGCGGCACTAACACAAGCTTATGACGCACGTATTTTCATCTTAGGTGAAATGGCTAAGGTTCTTGATAAGCCACGTGAAGAACTGTCTGACTACGCACCACGTATTATGACGTTCAAGATCAACCCAGATAAGATTCGTGATGTTATCGGTAAAGGCGGCGCAACAATTCGCTCTATTACTGAAGAAACAGGCGTTAGTATCGACATCACTGATGATGGCACGGTTAAGATTTCATCTGTTGATAACGCAGCCGGTGTTGCAGCACGTAAACGTGTTGAACAACTAACTGCTGACGTTGAAGTTGGAACTATCTACGAAGGTACTGTTGCGAAGATTATGGACTTCGGTGCATTCGTAACAATCCTACCTGGTAAAGATGGTCTGGTTCACATTTCACAAATCTCTAACGAACGTGTTGAGAATGTTAGCGACAAGCTAACGGAAGGCGACACAATCAAGGTCAAAGTGCTTGAAGTTGATAAGCAAGGCCGTATTCGTTTGAGTATGAAAGCGATTGAAGAGGGTGAAGCGTAAGTTTAGCTAGCTGAAATCAATACAAAGAAGGGCCGCTTATGCGGCCTTTTTTTATGTCTATGCGATGGTTTTTGTAGGTCGGTCTTAGTAGGTTTTGTTGGTCGGTCTTAGGAATAGCATTCCATAAGCCGACGTGCCGATGAGCGATAGCTCGGCAACTCATTAAATATGCATTGATACCTCATAATTATTAGTGTTTTTGCTCTATTTCCACTATTGTTGGGAAAAGTCATATTGGTGATCAGGATATTTAAGGGTGTTTTTGTAGAGGAAGTTAATGGATTAAAAATTTTTATTAGCTACTAGCAGGGAGTGTTACGAACATCAGAACAAGTAGACGATGGCTGATTGCCTGCGATGAATCCGGAATTCACGGTGCATCGCATTATGGATTTGGAAGCTTGTGGCTAAAGTGGCAACGGCGTGGTGATTTTTATCGCGATTTTTATGCTATTGCGGATGAACATGGCTTTGATGAAGAGCTTAAGTGGTCAAAAGTTTCACGTAGTCATTATTTAGAGTTCTATGAAGATTTAATAGAATATTTTTTTCGACGCAAATGGCTTGCATTTCACTGTATCGTTATTCGAAAAGAAGATGTCAGAAAGCAAGAATTTCATAACAATGATTGGGATCTAGCTAGACGTAAGCATTATACAATGTTGTTAACGTCAAAAATGAGAAAAGCAATTAGACGGTATCCTGATAAGCATCATGAATTTCGTGTGTATGTAGATCCGATGCCTTCTAGATACGCCAAAGCTGATGAAGCAATGGAAGTTATAACGAATAATATTCTTAATCAGAGGTTTAGAGATTTATCCCCAGTGACGTCTGTGAGAACACGTAATTCGGTTGATACGCCGGCAATTCAAATGTGTGATTTACTGCTTGGTGCAGTGATGGAGACATGGCAAAAGAAGGCGTCAAATTCGACTAAGCATGATGTCCGTGACATCATCGCAAATCATCTCGGCTGGATCGGTTTAGATTCTGATACTATGCCATCAGAACGGAAATTTAATATTTGGTATTTCTTTGATCCTATAAAAAAATCTCGAAGAGTTAAAACTAAAAAAGTTTCGCTTATTTATCCATATTAAAGAATTGAAAGAATTGGGGTCAGAGCACAGTTGTTTCCAATATTAGTAAAAACTGTGCTCTGACCCTATTTATTGTGCGGCCCTTTTTTATGCCTGCGCTACTGTTGTCATTGCGAGTGATAGCGAGGTAATCTTTAAAATGTACATCAATCTATAAAATTATTAGTGTTTTGGTCTTATTTTCATTATTGTTAGGAATAAAAATTGTTTACCTGCCCTTCGGTGTGGGTATTAATGAGCGGTTAACAATAGGACTATTTCATACTGATAAGACGTAAAGATAATCATCAAGGAGGAGTAATGAGTAATATTCCAGCAGCAGTCGTAAAACGGTTAACAACTGCCGTGCCAAAATTCAAGAAAATATTAGCGAAAGCTAAAGAGAGAGATGTGAATGAATCTGACACCGTAACAATCATCACTGATATGTTGGAAGCGGTTTTTGGTTTTGATAAATACTCGGAGATTACAAGAGAATATGGCATACAAGGAACATTTTGTGATCTTGCCATTAAAACAAATAAAAAAATTGAATATCTTATTGAAGTTAAAGCGATTGGTCTTGAGCTGAATGGTAAGCATTTAAAGCAAGCTGTAAATTATGCTTCCAGAGAAGGCATTAAATGGGTTGTATTAACAAATGGAATGAAATGGGAAATACACCGCGTAAGTCTTGATGGTAAAGTTCAAAATGAACGAATTTTTACAATCGATTTTTCCGAAATAAATCCAAAAAATAAAGAACAACAGGAATTGCTGTTTTTGCTATGTAAGCGGGGTGTTGAGAAGGATCTTATAGGTGACTATTATGAATATAGACAATCTGTAAATCGCTATACCATTGGCGCAATATTATTAACGGATTCTATTTCTAATGCTGTACGAAAGGAATTGCGTAAGTTGAAGCCAGGTATAAAAGTTGATGCCGAAGAGATACAAAAATTAATAAAGACTGAAGTAATAAAACGAGAAGTACTTGGAAGTGACGCAGGTATTGAGGCAAATAAACAAGTAATTAAATTCATGAAAAAGCAGGCTAAGGCGAAAGCCAAGCCCAAAGTAAAGGCAGCGGTATCGAAAGCAGAAGGTCAGAATGCTGCGGAATAATAAATAGTTATCGAAAAGGGAAAGGGTCAGTAATAAATACATCTCATTCTCATCTATCTCTGACCTTTTTTTACTGATGATATAACATGAACCTAACTAAACATGACCAGCTGTGTCTTGACATCTTAATGTCGTTACCTAAGAAGCGATCAATGCATTGTTTTCGTTCTGCTATTAATCATTTAGAGTTGGGCGAAAAGTTGTTAACCCTAGATAAGCCTATGGGTGTATTTAGGTTGTTAACCGCTGAGGAAGAAGCGGCATCTGGTCTTATGTTTTGCCTAAAAGAGTGTGGGTATATTAATGCCAATAGGCTAAATCCTAGAGACCACAATCATAAAGTTTCTGTAATAGAGCTTTTTATAATAATTAAAAAATTTATAGATGACGAAATTGCAAGCCGTGGAATAGATATAGTTACCTTGCAGGAACAAGATGGAAAACGATTAGCATTGGATATAGTTCTGCCCGGTGAGGATGAAGAACAAAGACCTAAGATAAGGCCTTATCCACCGTTATGTTTTGATTTCTCGGGTCAGGAAAATAAAATTCTTTATAAGAAACAAATTAAAAGCCTATTAGCTGAAAGAGGCGTTGAAGATATTAAAAACTACGCAAAGAAGCAGGCTAATAGAAGAAATCAGCTATTATATGCAAGTAGTGAAGGGTATCTTGCTGATATTGAAATCGAAGATAAATTTTATCCTGCTCAAAAAAGCCGGGTGTTTGCAATGCTTAATGCATACTTACTCATCGTGCCATATGCAGTGAATTGCCAATTTATACAAGATTCATTGAATGCATACTTGAATATTTTTACAAAAATCGGATTAAGGAAAAGCAGCAGGGAATGTGTAAAAAATTGTTTCTTTAAAAAGAAATAGAATAATCGGGGTCAGAACACAATACATTCTAATATAGATTGTTCATTACAAATGAGAACCATCAGTGTTTAATCGCACTAATCGACGAGATTTTTTTAATCCACAGAATAAAAGGGATCAGTTACAAACAAGAATCATTAATGCTTAATCGCACTAATAGATGAAAATTTCTTAATCCACGGTTGCCATGTTTTCCACTTTGCAGGCAAGGCATCGATTTCTTTCTTTGCATCACTCACTGTTTTATAACTGCCGTAGATTAGGGCATGCCATTGACTACCATTATGTTCTGAAATGGTTTTGGCGTAGTGCTCGCTTAATTGTAAGTCGTTTTTAAATGTTTCAACAAGGCGTGATTCAATGCTGGATGCCAGTTGGATTGTGTAATTGTCTAGCGGCTGTTGGCGCGCCCATGTTAAACCATATTCACCGCCCCCAATAAGCGGGGTTGCTTCGGCTACCTGTGGCGGTCCAAGTAACTCGCTGTCATTTCCATTAAGTATGACGTGAATACGCTGTGTGGGTTCTACTGCTGACGTTATGCTTGGTTTCGGCAATGTCTCTTCGGTGCTTTTACTTACAATAACGTCTTCTTGAACGGTAGCTGCCGGCTCTTTAGTTATTGTAGGCACAGCTTCTTTATTGCTTATGTTTTCTTCTAATAGAGCATAACGCGCTACAGCATCTTCGCGGCCTTGATCTGCGGCGGCTTTAAACCACTTTTTTGCGAGATCTTTATTTATGGCGACACCCAGTCCTTTTTCATAAAGAATGGCTAGATTGTACTGTGCTTGTGCAGAGTTAGAATTTGCGGCACGTGATAGCCATTTAAAGGCTTCTTGGTCATTCTGCTCAATGCCTTCACCATAGGCATACATACTGCCAACCAAGGTTTGCGCTAGCACATGACCACTTTCAGCAAGAGGCAGCCATGTTTGAAGTGCTTGAGGGTAATCTTTTTGTTGATAAGCGACCACACCATCACGAAATGGATCAGCATGTGCTGCTGCGGAAAGAATAAATAATAGAGTGATTAATAAATATTTCATAAAGTTATTTTTTATTTTAATTTAGGCAGTGATTTTTCTGCCACGATATACCAGTCGTTTTTAATTAATTTAAAGTCTAATTGTTTTCGCGTGGTGTCTTGATAGTTATTCGACTGGTAGTGTTGGGTAAACGTTATAGTAAATAAGCCTTGTTTGTCGGAGAGTATTTCAACATCGGTTAGCGATAAATTAATACTTTTTTGATTTTCAAGGTGATGTTGTCGATTTGCAGCCCAAGTAAAATGGGATGGAAAACCTTGGCCAATATAATCAGGGCTATAACTCGAGATGTAGGTGCGCGCATCTAGTTGCGCCCATGCACGAGCCCATTTATTCATCACGCCCAACACTTGTTTGGCGGTGACTTTAAAGCCGAGTTGATTTTTGTTCGCATCAAGCCCCGCATTACTGGCTGTTGCAGTCAGGCTAATAAATAGCATGCAGTGGATAAATAATGATGACGGGAGCGACTTGCGCATATTCCACCTAAATATCTTTATTATTTTTATATTAATGTATATGAAAATGGATGCAGAAACAAAATAATAGCTTATTTATTAGCGAATCAGCTTGTTCAGAAAATCGGGAATACGTCGTTCGAGCCAATAACCCTGTGAATCTATAAAGCCGACATGGCCACCATGCTTACTTAATTCTAAGGTGACAGAATCAGGAATTTCAATTTCCGCCGGAATAGTAGATTTGTCTAAGAAGGGATCATCTTCAGCATGAAGAATCAATGTTGGAGTACGAATAGCATGAATATACTGCTTAGAGCTGGATTGCGCATAATAATCATCTACTCCTGTGAAACCATGTAATTTTGCAGTAACGCGATGATCGAACTCATGAAAGTTTTTTGATTGTAAGGCCGATTCAATATCAATATGTGATTCTAATAGGTCACGTTTATCTAAAACGGTTTGTTTAAGATTCTTTAGTAAATGATTTTGGTATATGCCGTTGCCACTGTGGCGAAGTGTATGTGCTGCATTATCGAGATCAAAGGGGACAGATACCGCAACGGCGGCGTTTAGATTAATGTTTTTTTCAGTTTCGCCTATCCACTTCAATAAGGCATTGCCACCTAGTGAATAACCAATCGCAGCAATAAAGCTATCTGGCATACGCTCATGCAATTGTTTAATGACATAGGAAATGTCGCCAGTGTCACCAGAGTGGTAGGCACGTGCAAGTCGATTCGGTTCATCGCTACAGCCTCGAAAGTGCATAACGACAGTTTGCCAGCCATGTTGTGTTAGTGAACGCATCATGCCACGAACGTAATTAGATTTCCCTGAACCTTCTAGGCCATGAAATATAATCGCAAGCGGGCCAGATTTATTCTCGCCCCAATCGAGGTCAACAAAATCACCATCAGGTAATTCTATACGTTCACGCCTTAGTTGAAGTTGAATAGGTCGTCTTAATAGGCTTGGCCATAAGGTTTGTGCGTGAGTATTGCTTAGCCACCATGCAGGTTTAAAATAATGTTGATCTGACATGTCGTCAGTTAAACCTATGTAGGTATTTCTTCCAAAAGGATTTGGGTTTCGTCGGATGTAAATCACAGGGTGTTAACCTTGATAATATCCATCCTGGTAGTGGCGGGTTGTCACTGTAGCCACAGACAACACCAAGATTAGCGGGATCATAAACCTTGATGTACTCGGGGCTACTAATATTGTCGACGTAAACAATGCCACAATAATCTTCTTGGTGTTGTTCATGTAATAATTGATTAGTGACTTCGATAAAACGTAATAGATCACTCGCACTCATTGGTGCGGTGGGTGGTGCTTGGTTGGTGTCGTAAACAAACCACTTTCCATCGTTTAATGCTTTTAGATGCAGCCAAAAATCATCGAGTTCATGCCAGTGCCGAATTCCTTTAAAGGAACCGCGGTTGGCGAGAGCATAAGGGCTGGCTTCAATCATGGTTTTCATTCACTGGCATCATTATAAGGAAGGCTAAGTGTCGCAGGAATATTTTCTGCAGACCAGTTTTGAATTACCCATCCCCATATGGTCTCGATATTAGTATCACGCAATTCATGGGGGGCTTGTTGCCCTAAAAAATTTAAGGCTTTAATCAGTGTGGGGCGCGGGTCATCGAGCGTAATAGCGGGTGCCATTGTCTGCTTGCTGAGTTTATGTCCATCCGAATGTGTTGCCAAGGGGATATGCATATAATTAGGCGTGGCGTAATTTAAATGTTGTTGTAAATAGATCTGGCGCGGCGTTGAATCGAGCATGTCACTACCACGAACAACGTCAGTAATATTTTGTAATGCATCATCGACGACAACCGCTAATTGGTAAGCAAATAAACCATCACTACGCCTAATAATAAAGTCACCGACATCTTTAGCAAGGTGCTGAGAGAACTCACCTTGTACGGCATCGTTAAAACTCATTTTGCTATTATTGGCGCGCATTCTAATGGAGCGTGCTGTTTTACCTTTTGCTATGCCGTTGCTACAAGTGCCGGGGTAAACGCTTGCAGTGTCATTAGCCGCTATAGCTTTAATTATTTCTTTACGCGTGCAGGCGCAGCCATAGGTATCATTTTGTGTATTGAGTACGTCGAGTGCTACTTTATAGTATTTATCGCGCTGGCTTTGATAGACAATTTCTTCATCCCAGTACAGACCATAGGATTCGAGTGCTTTTAATATAAGTTTAGTTGAATCAGGATCGCAACGAGGTAGATCAACATCTTCAATTCTAACGAGCCATTGTCCTTGTTGTTGTCGCGCTTGTGCATAACTACTAATCGCAGCGAGTAATGAACCAAAATGTAATGGGCCAGTGGGAGAGGGGGCAAATCGTCCGCGATATTTTGTGTTCATACACGTTGTTCTAGCAAAAAAATAGCGAGACATTGTCTCGCTATTTTAAATAGTTTAGTCATCGTTCTGACTTAACCCATTTGCTTCTCTTTGATTTCATCGAGTGTTTTACAATCGATGCACTGATTTGCAGTTGGGCGTGCCTCAAGTCGGCGAACACCGATTTCAATACCACAGACCTCACAATAACCGTAATCATCTTTCTTTAGCATTAAAATTGATTCGTCGATCTTTTTAACCAATTTACGGCCACGGTCACGAGAGCGAAGTTCAAGTGCAAATTCAGTTTCTTGTGATGCGCGATCATTTGGATCTGGGAAGTTAGCCGCTTCATCTTGCATGTGATGAACGGTTTCATCTACTTCTTCCATAAGATCCGCTTTCCAAGCATTGAGGATGTTATGAAAATGCTGAACCTGATCTGGGTTCATGTACTCTTCGCCTTTTTTAAACTTATAGGCATCACCATAGAGTGGTTGTACATTAATATTTTGCGTACTAAATGCTGCGGCTGTTTTCTTTATTGGTGCTTTAACAACGGCTTTCTTGGCAGGTGCTTTTTTAGCAGCAGCCTTTTTAGCAACGGCTTTCTTGGCAGGTGCTTTTTTAGTAGCAGTCTTCTTTGCAACGGCTTTCTTGGCAGGTGCTTTTTTAGTAGCAGTCTTCTTAGTAACGGCTTTCTTGGCAGGTGCTTTTTTAGCAGCAGTCTTCTTAGTAACGGCTTTCTTGGCAGGTGCTTTTTTAGCAGCAGCTTTCTTGGCTGGTGCTTTTTTTGCTGGTGCCTTTTTGGCGGTTGCTTTCTTAGTCGTTGCTTTTTTGGCGGCAGTTTTCTTGGTAACTGCTTTCTTTGCCACTTTTTTCTTTGTAGCCATACACTTGCATCCTATTTACTGCATTAATTACAAATAATTAAGCAAGGTTTTATACCAAAAACTACGCTAACGAGCAATAACTATAACTGCTGTTGAAACTAATAAATACTTTGTTGAAATGGTATGATGGGCGCAATTTTAGATAATTCCCTTATTAAGCAAAGGTTTATAGGAAAATAACATGTTAAAAGCACTAATATTCGATGTAGACGGTACATTAGCAGATACTGAACGAGATGGTCATCGCGTGGCCTTTAATCTGGCTTTTGCCGAAGCGGGCTTGGACTGGGAGTGGAGTGAAGAGCTATATGGCAAGTTGCTTGCCGTTACGGGTGGCAAGGAACGGATTCGCTACTATCTGGATAATTTCCGTACCGATGTGACTCTGCCGGGTGATGATGAGGCTGCCTATATTGCCAACCTGCACAAAACCAAGACCAAGCATTACACCAAGTTGCTTGAAACAGGCGCTATTCCGTTACGTACCGGTGTGCGACGTTTGCTCGATGAAGCACGTGCAGCAGGCTTGCGTTTAGCGATTTCGACAACCACAACCCCAGTGAATGTAGAAGCCTTGTTGACTCATACGCTCGGTGCGGAATCTATGGATTGGTTTGAAGTGATTGCGGCGGGCGATATTGTTCCTGCTAAAAAACCGGCACCCGACATTTATGATTATGCATTGAAAGAAATGGGCTTGGCGGCAGAAGACTGTCTTGCCTTTGAAGATTCTTTGAATGGCATATTTTCGTCAAGTGGTGCGAACCTAAAAACAATTGTTACGGTTAATGGTTACACCAAAGAAGATGATTTCTCGAAAGCGACTTTGGTGCTGGATAATTTGGGTGAGCCAGACAAATCATTTACAGTGATGGCGGGTGATGATCATGGCGCATCATTTGTTAACCTTGAATTATTGCAGGCACTTGCTAAGTAAAAAAGCATGACTCATATCGCGGATAGAATGAGTGACATTCAGCCATTTCATGTAATGGCTTTATTAGGTCGTGCGCGCGAGCTTGAAGCGCACGGTCGCTCGATCATTCATATGGAAATAGGTGAGCCAGACTTTGTCACGGCACAACCGATTATTGATGCGGGTATTGCGGCATTAGAGGCGGGGCAAACACATTACACACCAACAATGGGTTTGCCTGCTTTACGTGAAGCGATCAGTCGTTATTATCAATCACATTATAAAGTTGACGTTCCTGCGAATCGTATTGTCATTACTCCCGGTGCCTCGGGTGCATTGCAACTGGCATTTAGTGTTTTAATTAATCCTGGCGATGCGGTTGTTTTGGCTGATCCCGGTTATCCTTGTAATCGTCATTTTGTTCGACTTAATGAAGGGCAGAGTATTGCTGCTAACGTTGACGCCAATTCAAATTATCAACTTAACGAATCTATCTTAAAAGAAAGTTGGACAAGTAACAGTGTTGCCGCGATGTTGGCGTCACCATCAAATCCAACTGGCGCATTAGTTAGTGATAATGAATTAAAAGCCATGCATGCTTTTATTGAGCAGCAAGGTGGCGTGCTGGTTGTTGATGAAATCTATCATGGCTTGGTTTATGGTCAGCAGGAAAAAACAGCACTGGCAATCAGTGATGATATTTTTGTAATTAATAGCTTCTCAAAATACTTTGGCATGACCGGTTGGCGTCTAGGTTGGTTGGTTGTGCCAGAAGAATATCTCGATGCGGTAGATCGCTTAGCACAGAATATATTCCTTGCTGCACCCACCTTGGCCCAGCACGCGGCGTTAGCTGCATTCAAGCCTGAGGCAATAGCCATATTTGATCAGCGCCGAGATAAGTTTTCTGAGCGTAGAGATTATTTGTTATTTGCTTTGCGCGAGATAGGCTTTGATATCCCAGTTAATCCTGAAGGGGCTTTTTATCTTTATGCTAATTGCGAGAAGTTTTCATCAAATAGTTATGAGTTTGTTAGCGACTTACTTGAAAAGGCAGGCGTTGCAATAACGCCGGGAATTGATTTTGGTGATAATGCGGCTGATAAGCATGTGCGCTTTGCTTACACAACGAGCCTTGAGAATTTAAAAGAGGGTGTTGCTAGAATTAAAAAATATCTTGCCAATTAATCTACGATAAAATCGCCTTACCCTTCGCTATGAACAAAGCCGAGTAACTTGCGCATAATAAAAAACCGCACTGACATATCAACCTTGTCAGATAGTTTCTTGAATATCTCAAATATATAATCGCTGTCAATTTCACTTTCTGTAATAAGTATGGGAGAGGATTTGTAGCTATTTCCTGTTTCGCCATCATCGATTCGTGCGTGACTAAATCCAGTATCAAGCTTCCATCGCAAGGAATATTCATTTCTATATTTGTTGTAACAAAACTCAAAACGCGCGAATCGCTCACCGTCGTGCCAAACAAATAAATCGCCAGCTTGGCTGCTAAACCAACGCTTGTTTAAATGTTTGTCTGGCTGCGCGACATTGCTCACTTCGCGTAGTGCATTTTGATCCACTTTATTCTCCGTGTAATTCCTTAGCTGCGTCTAATTCAAATTCTTTTAATGCCATGGCGGTTGCGCCAGCCACAGCCGTTGGCATAACAATAAAATTAACAATGGGGATGGCCATCATTAACATGGTTGCGCCGCCAAAACCGAAAGCCATAAATCGTTTCTTGCCGAGACGTTGGCGTAGCTGTGAAAAATCCACATCATGGTTATCAAATGGGTAATCGCAATATTGCACGGCAAGAATCCATGCTGTTACGAGCAACCATGCAAAGGAGGCGACTAAGTTTAGCAAAGGAATCAACAAGGCAATCACAAATAAAATAATAAAAGGTGACGACAGAACGATGTAGTAGAGCATCTTTTTAAATTCGGAATACATAGTAGGGCCGATGGCAGCAATAACATCGCGCATGCCTTTTTCAGAACCATTCTTATTACCTGTTAGATGTTGTTCGACAGCATCTGCCAATAAACTATTAAAGGGCGCACCAATAAAGTTGGCAACAATCGTAAAGAGGAAAAACACCGCAACGGCAGCAACACTGATAAAAATGGGTATGAGTATCCAGCGCAGCCAGTTGAACCAACTTAGCCAGCTATCTTCATCAGGTAATAACCAGTCGAGTAGATCGCCAAACTGTTGGTAGCCATAAGCAATGAGCGCGCCGAAGATAAGAATATTCAGTATCAAGGGGATGATGACAAATCGGCGGATACCCGGTTTGTTAATGAGCGATAAACCGCGAAAGAAATAACTCGCGCCAGTAATACTATTTTTAATCATGTTCTATTCCAGTTACGTTGTATCTTGAGTGTAGATGTTTATTGTATTCATGCTCGGCTTGCGAGCAGTGCAGCACCAACGGCGGCTTCTTGATGACTCGGCTTCAAAAAAGTCACATTGAGTTGTTTCTGCCGAAGCGCCTGCCACTGCGGGTTTTTCGCGCCGCCGCCACTGCTACGGATTGAGGTGGGCATAGGCGCACCTAATTTACTGAGCGCAGCATAGCCCTGTAACTCAATTTTAGACATGGATTCGAGTAATGCATGTAGGAAATCCACGTCATCTGCTGGTCTTGGCGTCATTAATGGCTCTAAATCAGGATTATTTACCGGAAAGCGCTCTCCAACCGATGGTAATGGCATATATTCGAGTGTAACCGGCTTATTTAGTTCGATTTGTGCACTGAGCTGCTCGAGTTGCTGATCATCGAAAAACTGCCTGAGTACAGCACCACCGGTGTTAGATGCGCCGCCAACCAGGTATTGATCGCCGAGTCGGTGACTGTAGATCCCATATTCAGGTGCATATATAGGTTTATCGGCCAAAATCTTAATGGCCAGCGTTGAACCCAGTACCGTCAGGGCATCGCCAAGCCGGTGAGCGCCTGAGGCAATAAAGGTCGCGGTGCTGTCTGTCGTGCCTGAAACTATCTGACAGTCAGTGCTGAAGCCAAATTGAGCCGCAATATCAGGATGAATTGTTCCTAGTACGGTTCCTGCGGGTACCACTGTAGGTAAACAGTCCATTGGAAGGTCTAATTGATGCAACCAATCTGGCCATTGTCGGTTAACTGGGTCATAACCCAATTTTAGGGCGTTATTCTCATCACTATGGTCATATTCGCCACGTAGTTTGCCGCTTATCCAGTCGGCTTGGTGAAGCGCTTTTAGGCCTACTTTTAACTGGTCATGACTTTGCATCCAAAGCAGTTTTGCAAGGCTACTAGAAGGACTGTGAACGGCTGTGGTTGCAGGAGCAATATCTGCGAGGACATTTGCTTGCTGCTGCGCACGTTGGTCTCTGTACATGAGTGCCGGATGAGTAACTTGGCCTGTGGCATCACATAACAATAGCGTTGAAGAAGTACCATCAACAGCAATACTGCTTACTTTTTGAGCATCTAATCCCTGCAGTGCTTCTTGCAAACTTATTTGGCAGGCTTGCCACCAATCATTGGGGGACTGTTCGCAAGTGAGACCTTCACTAATGGGGTCTGGTAACGGCGTATTTGAGAAGCTAAGTAGTTGTTCTTGTGCGTCGAGCACGGCAACGCGACAGGCAGAGGTGCCTAGATCGATACCAATAAATAAACTCATTGAGTTGCTTCACCGATCATGAAGTTAAGATTCTGATTAAACACTGACTCTTAAGTTCATGATTATTCAATCAACAAGATTTAAGGTAATTGAACCGGCGGGGTAGATACCCAATCTTTTGCCTGATGTTCAGCAACCACGGTCGTGTAAACACCACCACGGACATTGAAGTCAGCCGTCAATCGCATGAAGCGAGGTGAACAAGATTTAACCAGATCGCTTAAAATCTGATTCGTCACCGCTTCATGAAAAGTACCTTCCTCACGAAAACTCCAGACATAGAGTTTTAATGATTTCAATTCGATACAAAGACTTTCTGGAATGTACTCGATGTGTAAGGTAGCAAAATCGGGTTGACCCGTTTTTGGACAAAGGCAGGTGAACTCAGGAAGTCGAATCCGAATCGTGTAGTCACGGTCGGTTTGCGGGTTCTCAAAGGTCTCAAGGTTTTTCGTAGCTTGTGTAGTCATGGTGCGAAAGATACAGGATTCCTGATGCGACTGACAAGTGATGATGATATGATGCCCTCAAAGTGACACCACAATAACTAAACGTCCGTAAGTACTATATTACTAAAATAGAGCAAGAAAACTGCCATATGCGTCTTGATAAGATTAAATTGTCCGGCTTCAAATCCTTTGTTGACCCGACCACCATTTCATTCTCCAGCAACCTAACCGGCATCGTCGGTCCAAACGGTTGCGGTAAATCCAATACAATTGATGCCGTGCGCTGGGTGATGGGCGAAAGCTCAGCCAAGATGTTGCGTGGCGAATCAATGGCTGATGTTATCTTTAGTGGTTCAGCAACGCGCAAACCAGTAGGTCAAGCCAGTGTTGAATTGTTTTTTGATAATACCGATGGCCGCGTTGGTGGTCAGTACGCGAGTTACAATGAAATTTCTGTAAAACGTGTTGTTAGTCGTGATGGTACTTCAACTTACTTTTTAAATAACACGCGTTGTCGTCGTCGTGATGTCATGGATGTTTTCCTTGGCACGGGTATGGGGCCACGTAGTTACGCGATCATTGAACAAGGTATGATCTCGCGCTTCATCGAAGCCAAGCCAGAAGAAATGCGCCACTTTATTGAAGAAGCGGCAGGTATTTCTAAATACAAAGAGCGTCGCAGAGAAACTGAAAATCGCATTAAGCACACGCGTGAAAATCTTGAGCGCATTAATGATTTGAGTGACGAGTTAGGCAAACAACTTGCACACTTACAACGCCAAGCGAACACAGCAGAAAAGTACAAAGAATTAAAACAAGAAGAACGTGTTGCGAAAGCGCAATTACTTGCACTGCGCCGTCGTGGTGTGGATGAAAATGCAGAAGTGCAAAAGAAAGCCATTGCTGAAAAAGAAACAGCTTATGAAGCCGCTGTTGCTGATTTACGTGGCGTAGAGTCAAAACTTGAAAACTTACGTTCACAACATACCGAGGCGCACGATCACTTTAACGAAGTGCAAGGCGATTACTACAAGTTAGGCGCAGATGTGGCGCGTGTTGAACAAGCGATTCAACACACCAAAGAAAAACGTCAACAGTTGCAAGCCGATGCGAATGAATTAAAAGTTACATTAAGCGAAGCGCAACAAACATTGTCGGCAGACGAAGCACGCATTACTGAGCTAAACACGGCGCAGGCTGAAATTGCACCGGCAATGGAACAAGCGAATGTAACAAAACAAGCATCGTCACAAACATTGGCGACTGCTGATGAAGCCATGCAAGATTGGCAGTTGGACTGGGAAGGCTTTACACGCAGCGCAGCTGAGCCAGGTAAAACAGTACAAGTTGAACAAACGCGTATTCAGCATCTTGAAGATCACCAACAACAACTTCATACGCGTGTTACACGTTACCAAGAAGAGTTGCGTGAATTGGGTACGGATAATCTTGAACGTGAGATCGCGGGTCTAAGTGAACAACAAAGCAACGCAGCCGCCGCTATTAATAGTAAGTCACAGCAGTTAACTGAATGTCAGCAGCTTATTGCCAGCCAGCGCGAGCATAATGAAACACACGTGACCGCACTTGATTCGGCACGACGTGGTCTGCAAGAACAACAAGGTCGCCAAGCATCACTACAAGCATTGCAAGAAGACGCACTCGGTAAAGGTGATGCGGATATTACTGATTGGTTGAGCCAGCATGGCCTCAACGATGCCAAACGACTCGCCGAATCAATTAAGGTTGAATCACATTGGCAAACCGCCGTTGAAACCGTTTTAGGTTTTCATTTACAAGCGATTGGCGTGGATGAAACCGGTGACTTGGGTTCGGCTTTGTCAGCACTGGATAAAGGCGTGTTAGGAATCATTGATAAGTCAGCCAATGTGAATTCGGCTGCTAACAGCAATATTGCACCTGCACTATCTCAATTCGTTACATCTGAGTGGTCACTGAACTCTTTACTGGCGGGTGTTTACACGGCAGAGACAGTTGAACAAGCCATTTCGTTGCGTACTAGCTTGTCATCGCATGAATCAATTGTTACCGCTGACGGCGTTTGGATTGGCCCTAACTGGTTACGCATGACGCGTAATGCTGATGAACGTGCTGGTGTATTACAACGTGAACAAGAAATCCGTGAGTGTGAACAACAAATAAATGATCTTAGTAATCAAGCTGCCGAACAGCAACGTTTACTTGATGACGGTCGTACAGCGTTGCATGGACATGAGCAACGTCGTGATGAACTGCAAGTAGAGTTGGATACAGTTAATCAGCAGCTGTCGAGTATTAAAGCAGAGTTAAGTAATCGTGAAACACGCCTTGAGCAATTGCGTTCACGTGCGGTACATATTCAGAATCAGTTAACTGAATTAGGTGGCTTGCTGGAATCGGATACACAGGCGGTTGATTCGGCGAAAGGGCGTCTGCAACAAGCCGAGTCAGAAGCGGAACAAATTGAGAATCAACGTGGTGAGCTTGAACAGCGACGTGATAATTTGCGTGAGCAACTTGAACAAGCAGGCGAACAAGCACGTCATGATCATGATGAAGCGCATCAGTTTGCTTTGAAGATGGAATCGATTAGCACTGAATTAAATTCAACACGTAATGCGATGCAACGTATCGAATCGCAGCTAAATACATTGCAGCAACGTGGCAATGAGTTACAGCAACAAATTGAGAGCAGTTCTGATCCATTAAAAGAAATGGAAGAAGAGCTAGCCAGCTCATTGAAGATGCGCCAAGAAGCTGAAGAGAAGTTGAATGCAGCACGTAAGTCAGTGCAAGACATTGAACATGGTATGCGCGAAACAACAGATGACAGTGGTAATGCAGATCGTAAGGTTCAAGAAATGCGCGGTCAGCTTGAACAATTGCGCATGGATTTCCAAGGTATCAATGTTCGCTTGCAGACATTAGAAGAACAAATTGCTGAAACAGGTTTTGCCTTGCAGGAACTTTATGAAGGCCTGCCAGAGGACGCCACTGAATCAACTTGGGCAGAAAAAGTAACGAAACTTGAGAGTCGTATTCAGCGTTTGGGAGCAATTAACCTTGCTGCGATTGATGAGTTTAAGGAACGTTCAGAACGCAAAGAATATCTTGATAAACAAACTGAAGATTTAGTGGCAGCACTCACTACCTTAGAGAATGCCATTAGTAAGATCGATCGTGAAACACGCACACGCTTTAAAGAAACCTATGACAAGGTGAACGATGGCTTGAAGAAGATGTTCCCGCGTTTGTTCGGTGGCGGCCATGCTTATATGGAATTAACCGGTGACGATCTTCTAGATACGGGTATTACGATCATGGCGCGTCCGCCAGGTAAACGTAATGGCACGATTCATTTGCTATCAGGCGGTGAGAAAGCATTGACGGCGGTTGCCTTAGTGTTTGCGATATTTGAACTCAATCCAGCACCGTTCTGTATGCTCGATGAAGTTGATGCACCACTGGATGATGCCAACGTGGGTCGTTTCTGTGAATTGGTTAAAGAAATGTCTGATCGGATTCAGTTTATCTTCATTAGTCATAATAAGGTCACAATGGAAATGGCTGGTCAGCTAATGGGTGTAACAATGAACGAGCCTGGTTGTTCGAGATTGGTTAGTGTTGATATTGATGAAGCTGCCACATTGGCTGCAATGTAGTATCGATAAATAATAATAAAATCCTTTTGGAGCGCTGATGGATTCGTTGCGCATAACATTACTGGTCGTTGGTGCGGTGTTTATCGCACTGATTTATGCATGGGAACGCATTAAACGCGGTAAAGATGAAACGCGTTATGCGCGTTGGGGCGGTATTGCCGAAGAAGGCACCGAAGCCCATATCGTTGGCCGTAATAGTGGTGATCTTGAAACCGATTCCCAATTGCTTGATGACGCCTACGATGATCCGTACGACAATATTCATGATGATGAGTTAGATGAAATAAACTCAGCTATTTTTGATGAAGTCGAACCTGAGCCTACTCTTGAAAAAGATGAATGGCAGTCAGAAGTCGAAGCAAGCCTTGCTGAAGAACTGATTGATAATACCACTGACGAATTAGATGTTGATCCTGAATTAGATGTTGATCCTGAATTAGATGTAGATCCGGAATTGGAAGTAGATCCAATCGAAGACATTACTTCCGAACTTGAAGCCCTTGAAGAAATAATTTCTGCTGAGCATGAACCTTCTCAAATAGAAATAGGTGACTTTGATGTTTCCATTGAAGATCCCGATGTTATTAGCCACGAACCAGATCGAATTATTGCGGTAAATATACTCGCACGAGAAGGTGCCGTATTCACTGGGCCAGATATCTTGAGCAGCTTAATGCATCTCGGTATGCAGTATGGTGATATGAATGTTTTTCACTGTCTAGGTGATAATAATAAAAGCATTTTCAGTCTTGTTAATGCAGTCGAGCCCGGTATCTTTGATTTGTCTGCTATGGATGAGATGACTACGCCGGCGCTCTTATTCATGATGGCCATACCTAATCCACTTTCCCCTTTAGAAGCATACGATGGCATGCTTGAAGCCGCACGTTCCTTAGCAGCATCGCTTGATGGACGCCTGTGCGATGATCGTCGTAGCGTATTAACCAAACAAGCAATTGATGAAATAAGAGCCGAGTTAGCTACCTTGTAGTTTTTTTAGACCAGAATATTTCTGGTTTAGTTGTTATGTGTGAATATGACTGCTATCGACTGCGGGTTCAACCGGTCAACGCAACCCATAGCATTTATTCACCGTAATGTTAGATGTGCTTGTCTGATTTTAAACCTCCTTAGATGATTTGCTCTAATTGACATATATGGCATTCCAGACTATCTTTCTACTTAACGTTCGTTAAGGTGGATATTTATGCAATCTGCAAAACCTGCTGCCAGCACAGATACGGCACAGATTATTCTTGATAAATCCATACCGTTATTTGCGAGATCTGGATATGCGGGAGTATCAATGCGCGATATAGCTAAGGCTGTTGGCATTAGTGGCGCAGCGCTATATCACCACTATCCTGATAAGCAGAGTCTTTATATCGCGGCGATGGGGTATGCTTTTTCAGATATGGCAAAAAGCATTCAGTCTACTTTGGATTTCAAGGGTACGCCTGAAGAAAGGCTGGTGCGTTTTACAACAAGTTTTACAGAGCAAATGGCCGGCGCCCCTGATTTCCGTGCTTTGCTTCAACGAGAACTGCTTGATGGTGATGAAGAGCGTTTAAAATTGCTCGCTGATAAAGTATTTGTAGAACCATTCAAAGCAATGAAAGAGCTAGCGCAGGAAATGGCTCTTGATTGTGATCCCCATCTTCTAGCTATTTCAATGGCTGGACTTATTTTATTTCATTTTGAAACTGAATCAATCAGGCGTTATCTTCCAGGGGGATTAAAAAAACATAATAATCCCAAAGTAATTGCCCAACATGTTGTTAGATTATTGACTGGAGTAACTGGAAAATGAAAATATATTCTTTCTTTTCTGATTGGTTACTTTCTCAGTACCACGGACGCATTATACTGCTCTTTGCTGTCGTTTTATTTTCGATGGTAGCATGTGAAGATGGAGATTCATCTGTAAGCACTAGCAATAGTCAGCCAGTTCGCGATGTAATTATTAGAAAAGTTGAACAACAATTAATCCCTGTCATATTACCTATTCCCGGTACAGTTGTTTCAAAAAATCGTCTTAAGGTCGCATCACGCATTACAGGCTTTATTGAAAAAATCACGGTTGATGAAGGTGCGATTGTACAACCAGGAGATATTTTGGTTGAGATCGATAATGCACAAGTTGAAGCGGCTATTAAAAGTGCTGACGCTACCGTGTTGGCCGCAAAAGCTGATCTATTAGATGCCAAAGGTGATGTAATACGTATAGCGAAATTGGTGAAATCAAAAATCGTAGCTAAAGATGATTTGCGTAATGCCAATGTTCGCAGAGCACAGGCTATCGCCAAGCTTGCAACAGCTGAGGCCGAGGTCACCGCAAAACGACAAGATCGTCGTTATTCTAATATTATTAGCCCCGTTCATGCCTTAGTTCGAGAGAGACTACGTGATCCGGGTGATCTTGCCACTGCAGGTGAACCCATTTTACAACTTGATGTGGTTGGCGATATGGAGCTTGAGATCTATCTTCCATCAACCAGCATCAGTAATGTGACTATTGGTCAGTTGATTAATGTACAGGTTGAATTCAGTAATGAATTGTTAGAAGGCAAGATTATAAATATTGTGCGTTCGGTGAATGAGATTACGCGACGATATAAAGTCAGGCTGTTATTACCCCCAAATGAAAAACTAGCACCAGGCCAGTTTGGTAAAGCACAGATTATTCTTCGTAATGAGAACGTGATTGTCATCCCGACTTCCGCTATTACTGAGCGTGCGGGTATTGAAGGTGTATTCATCGTCGATGACTCAAATACCTTACGCTTTAGAAGCATACGATTAGGCAAAGCATGGCAAGATATGCGTGTAGTTATAGCAGGCTTAGAATCAGGAACTTTAATTGTAACGAATCCATCGATTGTACTTCACGATGGCGATGTGGCTAAGTGAGCTACATTAAATGATACCCGATAAACTCAATTTACCAGGAGCTGTTGCTAGCTACTTTATTGAGTCAAAGCTAACAGTTCTAATGATGCTGGCATTGTTATGCTTCGGTGTAATTGGCCTCATGCTAACCCCGCGAGAAGAAAATCCTCAAATTGTAGTTCCGGCTGCCGAGGTGACGATATCCTTGCCAGGTGCATCACCACTTGAAATCGAACACCTACTGCTGTCACCGCTTGAGTCTAACCTAGCATCAATAGATGGGGTTAAGCATGTTTACGGTACTGCACATGAAGGGATGGCTAGTGTAGTACTTGAATTTGAAGTGGGTGAAGACAAAGATGATGCAATAACTCGCTTGTATGACCATGTTCTTCGTAACAAACATCGACTGCCACCAGGTTCCGGTGAACCCGTTATTCAGGCAATCGACATTGATGATGTCCCTGTCTTTGCAGTAACCCTTTCGTCAGAACAATACACAGACCATGAACTGCGACGTATGGCTGAACGTATGCTGGAACGTTTACGTGGAGTAAAAGGGACGGGGATTGGTTATGTTGTGGGTGGTTTGCAACGAGAAATACGCATTGAAACACAACCGGAACTCTTACAGTCTTATAGTATCAGTATTGATCAGATAGCGATGGCTATCCGTAATTCCAATATAGATAAATCACTGGGTATACGGGTTTATCAACAGGAAAATAAATCATTACGAATAGATGGTCTACTTAAAGATGCAGAACAGATAGGGAAAATTGTTATACACAGTGACGGCAGTCAGGTTGTTCGTGTTGCCGATTTAGCGAATGTGGTTTATGGCCCACCAAATGAAAACACACAAATGACACGGTTCGCATTTGGACCGGCTGACCCCCGTTTTTCACATTTAAAAGAACCTGAGATTGCCGCAGTAACACTGGCAATAGCTAAGCGTACAGGATTTAATTCTGTTGATCTGACTAATGAATTTCGTCAACGCGTCAATCAAATGAAACAAGGCTTTCTACCACCAAATGTGAATGTGGTGATAACGCGTGATGATGGCATTAAAGCTGATCAGACAGTGACACAGTTGGTAGAACATTTATTAATTGCCATTGCAGCCGTTGCTGTTATTTTATTAATTTTCCTGGGTCGCTGGGCTGCATTGATCGTTTCTATTACTATACCGTTGGTCTTTTCGGTAGTGATTGGTGCTGATCTATTAGCTGGCCCTACACTGAATCGCATTACTCTTTATGCCCTAATCCTTGGTCTCGGTATGCTAGTGGATGATGCGATTGTAGTTATCGAAAATATCCACCGTCATTTCGATCAATTACCGCCTAATGCAGACAGAGCCAGTCGAGCTAAAGCCGCAATTCTTGCCACAGCTGAGATTGGAAATCCAACCACACTTGCAACTTTTACGGTAGTCACCGTGTTTTTGTCGTTGAATTTAATAACCGGAATGTTGGGTGAATATTTTTACCCAATGGCATTCAATGTACCGGTCGCAATGGTTGCTTCATTGATAATTGCCTACTCAGTAACACCATGGTTAGCTCGCCGTTGGTTACTAACGTCGATTGGACATGCCGGGCCGCATAAAAATGAACATCTACGCGGAGAAGAACCTTCCAGATTACAAAACGTTTACCGTAAAGTTATCACCTTGCTACTGGAACAACGAAGGTTGCGAAAGTTATTTTATATAGGTGTTGCTACATTGCTGGTGTTATCTTTTTTGCAACCAGCATGGCAATTTATTCGTCCACAAGGGATTACAGGTGCCGTATCACCTCTGGGTGTACCCTTGGCCTTCCTTCCCAAGGACAACAAAAATACATTCCTGATTCATCTTCACTTGCCAGAAAACACACCACTGGAAATAACTGATCGTGCAGCAAGAGAACTAGGGCAGCTGTTACGCCAACAATCAATCGTATCCAATTATCAGACTTTCGTCGGCATACCATCGGTCATTGATTTTAATGGTCAGCTAAGTGGTAGTGCCAAACAAGTTGGGCCGCAATTTGCAGATATTCGTGTGAATTTAACTAACAAGTTTGAACGTAGTGAGAGCTCAATTGATCTGGTTCGCGCACTACGTTCTAAAGTTGAAAAGATTGCTGCGCGTTATCCTGGCGGTATCTTTCAATTGATCGAAGATCCCCCTGGGCCACCAGTTAGAGCAACTGTGCTGGCTGAGGTATATGGCCCTGAACTGAAAGTGCTTGATCAATTGGCCATGCAAATAGAATCAGAATTTATTGACACCTATGACATGGTTGAAATACAAACAAGTATCCCGACGAACATGGTTGAATACCGTTTTAAATTCCAACGCGACAAGATAGCACTAGCTGGTCTGGATTCAGCAATAGTATCTCGTGTCCTCGATCAGTTAATGAAAAGTACCGTATTGGGTTATGCACATCCAGAAGGTGAAAGGTCACCAGTACCTGTGAAATTGCATATTCCTCGTCAACATCGAATTGACCCTGATATGCTTGAACGTGCTTTTGTTACCAACTCGAATGGTAAGAGTATTCCTTTGTCTGAACTGGTATATGTTGAAAAGGCAGTGCAATCAAAACCGATCAATCATAAGAATTCTGAACGTGTACATTATATTGGCGGTGAACTGTCGAACAGTGCACCAGTGTATGCAGTACTGGATCTTGATCGGCGACTAGATGAGATGGAAGTAGCACAAGGACAAAAACTAACAACGGCCAATCTGGGTTTTCTTCCTGTTCGAGCAAACACGCTTGAGGGTTACAAATTGTTATGGGAAGGCGAATTGCGTCTGACGCTAGATGCCTTCCGTGACATGGGTTTGGCATTGGGTATGGCATTGCTCGTGATTTATTTACTACTTGTTGGCTATTACCGATCTTTTAGTTTGCCATTACTGGCGCTGACTGCCGTACCACTTGCCATGATTGGTGTTTTTCCTGCGCACTGGGTCTTTGGAGTAAGTTTCTCTGCTGCCTCTATGGTGGGTGTTATTGCACTGGCAGGTGTTGTTGTGCGTAATTCATTACTCATTATCGATTTTATACAAGATTATCAAAAGCAAGGTTATGATCTTGATGATGCCGTTCGTGAAGCCGGTGCGATTAGATTAAGGCCTATACTATTAACAACCCTCGCCATTGCATTGGGTACAGCAATCATGGTGCCCGATGCAGTTTTTGGAGGCTTGGCTCTCGCACTTATTTTTGGAGCAATAAGCTCAGCACTTCTAGTTATTATTATTGTGCCATTACTATACCGGCGTATGATGCAAGAATAGACTAAAGATAATTTATTGATGGCTTAATTGATATTCAAAATATGAATATTAGTTAAATATAAGAACTAGGTTAAAAGGAGAGTGGTCATGGGCGATGAACAAGAGGTTGATACTCAAAAAGTAAAGCAAGCTACGCGTACGGCTGTTGAACGTGGCGAAAATATTCGTTCTGATATTCGTGATGTTACCTTGAAGGCACTAAGTGAAGGTCACCTAGATACAAAAAAGATACGCCAAGTAATCCGTGCTGTCTTGGAAGGTGCCAGCATAGGCGCAGAAGATAAAGGAGCGTTAGTTAAAGATGCACTAGCGGAAACTATGGCAGGCATGGATGAAGCCTTGGCGAAATCAGCAGAAGCATCAAAGCTCGCCATTGAAGAAACTGCGGGGCGCGTGAAAGATTTCAGTAGCCATGATTTAAAACAGGCCGCAGATGATCTTCTAACATTGGAGGAACTGTTTTTTGAAACAGTGCGTGATGTAACGAAAGACACGAATGCAATGGTTAAAGAGACATTGAGCGATCTGGTTAAACATGCGCAACAAAGTGGCACCAGTGTTGGTAAGACTTCTTCAGATGCCGTTACGACACTGAATCAAAAACTGGGAAATACATTAAAAGATACCGTGTTTGCCAGTACTAATGCTACTTTAGAAGTGAGTGCACATATTGCAAATGCAGCGGCGGGCGTGCTGGAAGGTATTGCCGATAAATTGCAATCTGAAAGTAAAAAATTAGATAAGGAGTAGTTAGCCGGTATGCTTTGGGAAGGTCTTAGTGCTGCAAGAGATTTGGGACGGCTGCATGATATTGCATCCGTTTTAATTCGCTATGGTTTCAGCGACATGGTGCGGCGGCTTGGGATGGCCGGGGTGCTGGAAACTACCGGCAAAGCGTTGCACTGGAAACAGGCCACGGAACTGGCCCAGCTAGAACCTCCGGCAAGGGTTCGACGGGCTATGGAGGAGATGGGGCCAACGTTCATCAAGTTAGGGCAGATTCTCGCCACACGTGTCGACCTTTTCTCTCCTGAATGGATTACGGAATTTGAGAAGTTACAGGACCAGGCACCATCGGTAGCCTTTGAGGAAATACGCCAACAATTAGAAGAAGATCTCGGATGTGCACCTGAAGATATTTTCAACGAGCTTTGCACAGAACCGCTTGCGGCAGCATCCATTGCACAGGTACATAGGGCAAAACTACCGGATGGGACGGAAGTTATTATTAAGGTACGGAGGCCTGGGATAAGACCGATGGTCGAAGCTGACCTGCGTTTGCTTGCACGTCTGGTAGATATTATCGAGGCTGAAGCACCTGATTTGCGACGCTTCAAGCCACGCGATGTGATGCGCCAGTTCACACTCTCTCTACGTCGTGAACTAGACTTGGCGGCTGAATGCCGAAACGCTGAACGAGTCGCTCACAATTTTGAGGAGTACCCTGAGATCGTTATCCCGAAGGTATATTGGGAATGGACCGGAGAACGTGTGAACGTGCAGGCTTATATTGATGGTATCTCTGGTCGTAATCTGAAGCTAGTCGACCAGACAGGTTTGGATCGAAAAATACTAGCTCAACGCGGCGCTCAGGCGGTGCTTAAAATGATTCTGGAAGACGGGTTTTTTCACGCCGATCCACATCAGGGAAATATTTTTTATTTATCAGAAAACCGTATTGCTTTTATCGATTTTGGAATGGTGGGACGTCTGCCCGAGCAGCGCCGAAATCAAGTCGTAAATCTATTGCATGGTTTGGTGGAGCAGGATGCTGAAAGCGTGGTTGAAGTGCTTCTCGACTGGGCTGGTAACGTGCAAGTTGATACGGATAGCCTGAATCTAGAGATTGAAGGTTTTGTCGATCAGTATCATGGAATTCCATTAAAAGATCTAAATCTCAGCGCTATGCTTACCGAGTTGACGGTGTTACTTCGCGATCACGCCCTCAGCCTACCACCTGATCTGGCCTTGCTTATTAAGGCGTTTATCACCCTTGAAGGCATGGGGCGTCAACTGGACCCCGACTTCGATATGGGGGCGGAGGCCAAACCTTTTTTAAATCGCGCCATGCTGTCTCGTTATGCGCCCGATGCTTTGGCCAAACGGGGATGGCAGGCCATGACCCGCACACTTGATCTCTTGACTGGGTTGCCACAAGACCTGCGTCAGCTTTTGCGATCGGCTCGTAACGGTAGGTTCCAGATACATGTAGATGTAACACGGCTAAAAAAATTTGGCGATCAACTGGATCGTGCTGCTAGCCGAATGGTTGTGGGTATTGTAACTGCCGCATTGATCATAGGCTCTTCCATCGTGATGACCGTTGAGGGTGGACCTAGTTTGTTCGGTCTGCCTTTGTTTGGACTGTTAGGATTTACTGGTGCTGTTTTCGGTGGTATCTGGCTTTTGGCATCTATTTGGCGCAGTGGACGGGGGTGAGTAAGCCGTAATCTGGCACAGGCAGCTATGCTTGCGGGACTCATTGCTTGGACTAACAATTCTTGGATTGGTGTAGTGATTTTTATTTTGGGGTGAGGCAATTCCGAAAACAATTCAACTAAAAGATAAAAAGAAACTACATATTACTGCAGCGCACGATGAGAGGTTTTGATGAAAGAAAAGATAAATATTCCAAAGCAGTTTCAAACATCTGATGGTGCTGACATTCGTATTGGACTTGCTTTAGGTAGTGGTTCTGCTCGAGGTTGGGCGCACATTGGTGTTATCCAGGAATTAGCCGAAATGGGTATAGTGCCAGGAATAGTAGCAGGGAGTTCTATCGGTGCCTTTGTTGGGGCAGCCTATGCCAGCAATCAGATAGATACGTTGGAGAATTGGGTCCGTTCACTGAATTGGAAAGAAATCATTAAATACATTGATCTATCTGTCATGGGCGGTGGTTTTATTCCGGGTGAAAAATTATTTGAATTTGCCCGAAAATATGTAACAAAAAATACCATTGAATCTTTGCCTCGTCATCTCGGCGTGGTGGCAACCGAACTAGATACCGGTAGGGAAGTTTGGTTTCAGGATGGACCACTACTCGATGCTGTACATGCGTCAATTGCACTTCCAGGTGTATTCACACCCGTTAAATTAAATGGGCGATGGTTACTTGATGGAGGGTTATCCAATCCTGTTCCTGTATCTTTATGCCGCGCAATGGGGGCTAGTGTTGTTATTGCAGTTAATCTCAATGGTGATATTGTCGGCAAGCATAATCGCAAACAGACTAAAAAAGTTGAAAGTAGTAACACTGAAGACACATTGCTTGAGAGAGTCTCCGCACAATTCAAACACAACCTGAACGAACAAAAAGATATTCTTTTATCACGATTATTCGGTGACAGTCTGGATTCTCCTGGGTTATTTGACGTAATGGCAAGTTCGATTAATATTATGCAAGACCGTATTACTCGTAGCCGTATGGCGGGTGATCCTCCAGAAATTATTCTCTCGCCACAATTATCACAGCTAGGATTACTGGAATTTGATAAAGCCTCAATTGCTGTTGAGGAAGGACGAGCATGTGTACGACGAATGCAACCTGCTCTGGAACAACTATTAAAGGATTTATAACGTAACTAGCATGATGGTTAGTTTGAAATTAAATCCTGAATGTCTGCTAAAAGTTGATTTCATTAGATTTCCATGAATAGATGAGCTTCTGCTTAAGGCTAATTTTATCTGATATATTCGAATTCATTATTGGTGGCTTCGGGCGCGTATCTGCTATCAATGGAGTTTGCTTGAATGACCGCTATTGGCGGTGGCCTCAACCGGTCGAT
>JAGLUW010000018.1 GCA_023134145.1 Sulfuriflexus sp.
TGATGTTATTCCAATTAATCATAGGTCTTATATTGTCGGTTAGATTGCCGACATACTTTAGCAGAGTCGGGGTGACATTGAGTCTTTATCGACTATATTTAAAGTTATGGACAGCCTTAGAAGAGGCATGAAATGGAGGTGGAATAATGTCAGCACGTAAGCTTGTCGTATTCATAATATCCTTATTATTTATTGGGTTAAGTGCACATATTCCCGCACAACAGCTCACCCCTGAGGAGATGGAAGAGTGGCTATTTGACGATAGTGACTCCCTTGCCATCGATGAGGTCAATGAGGGCGATTTAGCCTTTGTTGCAAAGGATAAGAATGAGGGTATCCATCATCATCACAACACGATGCTCATCACTGACAGTAGCCTAGAGGATGGCTGGGTGAAAATGGAGCAATGTCATCGAAATCTCGATGCAGTACCGCTTGCTCAGATCCTATTTAGTAAATCTAGATCACGTAATTTATCTGTTTCACGTCGCGAAAATATCGGTAAGGCATGGGTAGAAGATAACTCGATACAGCTTGAAGATATCAATAAGCAGGCCGTGCTTTGCATCAAGGCTGAGACAAGATCGTTGGTTTATAATGGCGATGGTACTTATAGCTTGCGCAGTGGACCATTTATGCGACGTTTTCTCGATGGCTATTACCCAATGCAAGTCACCATGGATATTGAGGTTAAAGCAAAACGCCTACGTTATTTTGAAACGACGCCTCCACCACAGGATGGTATGAAGATCTGGCGCAGTGCTGGAGTGGTTCATTTGGATGCCTGGTTTGAAGGCCGACTTAATACTGATATTCGATTTCATGACCTTGTTATCGGCAATCCCGTCGCGTTACGTCAATCTAATGGTAGAATAGCTAAATTGAAGGCGAAATAGATTTCGCCTTAGAAAGGCGATTGATAGCGGGATGCAAAATAAACCCGAGATTTCACATAGCAAAATCATAGAGAAAAGCCGTTTATACTGGCCTATCACCATACATGTCCTCATTTATATAATCGGGATAGCGGGGTGTTTTTACCTTATCTTTGACAGCATCACTGAAATCATTGAATTGCTGGGGTATGGACTTATCCCTGCTGCATTATTTTTCATCTTCATATGTCATATCGGCATCAGCCCACTGTTTCATCAAGAGCTTGCGGTCGATGCAGGACGCCTGGATGTTTTAATTGGTGTAATCATACTGATACCATTGCTCTGGAGTCTGACAATTCAGGAACTATTGGCGTGGGATGGATTATTCTTTCTAGCTATTGGCACTCTCTTTATCTCACTCGGCATTGCGTTGGTCGATTCACAGAACGAGGAAGTATTGCCCGAAACCTCAGATAGCACAGTGAAAACCATCTGGTGGCCATGGGGGCCAGATCAACTATGAAATGTTAAAAAAAGAATGGCGCTAAGCATTCTTATAATTTCTGCATGCAACGGAATCTCGACACACAAGATTGTTTAGACTCTCAATAAAGGTATTCCATGATAAAAAAATATCTGACGATATTATTATTGCTTGCTGTATTTATTACCCCCAATGCCTGATAAAGTCAGGGTGCTTTTCCTTGTTAGTCTCTTTAAGCAATAAACAGTTAAGTAAAGCATGACGAAATCTACTGACAGTTATCTAAAGGCCGCAAACTTGGGCGATGTCGAAGCACAATATCACCTTGCCCTGATTTATTATAATGGAGACGGCGCTCCTCAAAATTATAGCGAGGCTGCGGCATGGTTATTAAGCGCTGCAGAACAAGGACATGTCGAGGCACAGTACCAACTTGCTGGCATGTATATGTCAGGCCGTTCTGTTAGCAAAGATTATACCGAGGCTGCGAAGTGGTATTGTCAGGCGGCTGAATTAGGCCATGTACCCTCACAAAATAATTTAGGTGAACTGTATTTCACCGGCCAGGGCGTACCCCAAAACAAGTTTGAAGCTGAACGTTGGTTTAACAAAGCCGCAAAACAAGGCAACGTGAATGCTGAAATGGCTCTGGAAATACTTGCTAGGGCAGATAACTAACCGCTCCATATTATTGCAACATTTAAAAGGCGTTATTGTTTTATGAAGATTTTATATTGTGTATTGATTCTTATTCCGCTCAATAGCTTTGCATGTCCTACTTTTGTATCAGGAAAATATCAATGCGAATTGGTTTCGGGCAGCACGCCGATGTTTGATCGTGTTTTATCCACTAACGCTTTTAATTTTAAACAGTCAGTAAAACAGAGCGTCAATACTTTTGCGTTGGGCGCTATGCGAGCAACTGAAGGTGATGAAACAGGGCTTATTATAGATGACAACACGAAGGGAAAGATTGCATTCAAATGTTTTGGCAATAAAAAAATATCATGGGTAGCCACACATCCTAACGGAACTGTTTTAAATGAACTGAATTTTTCACCCAGCTATAGCTCACCAACTATTAAAGCTCAATACGCAGACTTTACTTTAAAAAACAAACTTGATAGATCTTTTATCGCCAATTGCAATTTAATTTCTAAAAGCCAATCTAGCGTCAGCAAAGATAAAATAAATGACTATTTCACAAAGTCTATTGCTCGCGCTGATTTTTTTGAAACAGGTGATAATAAAGATCGTTCAAGATACCTCGACTACCTGATTAGTCGTTATTTGTTGAACGATTTAGGTGCCAAGGAGAAGCTTGATACAAAAGTATACTGGGATCTTAAACTTTCAACCAAATCTTACCGTTCAAGTACAATTGCGTTGAATGTTGAGAAGATTTTTACGCATGCCGATAGATTTAAGGGTAACTGTCAAAGTGAATTAGCAATATTCAAGCAGTCTTCTGCTTATTCTACTAATAAGAAAAAACCAGAATTTAATAAGTTTATAAATACACTATTCAGTAATTGGTTTATGAGTAAGGATGATATTGAAGCGTATAGTGTGAACATGGAGCTTTATTTCGATATGAATGAGCGTATTCCCTTAGCTAATTGCAGGGTTTGGACAGATCTTTATAAGAAAAGTCTTTCTGGAATAAAAAATGGAGCCAACGTCGTAGATTATGATGGTGTTATTCCATCCTGTTCTGTATTTCAGGAATTAAAACAATGTAGCTTAGAGTTTTATCAAGCAAAACAAGAACGCTTCCCCAAAGCCCCAAAAAATAGAGTTATGGAGTATGTGAATACAGGGGTATGGTAAAACCCTTGATATGGGCGCTTGCAGGTATATTTAGAATAGTGGCTTACGAAGAAAAATATGCAGACAGTGATATTGCGATTATACCTATGTATAAGCCGGCAAGTGTCTTTGCAAAGTTTGTCGCCCAATTTGTTTTTTTATACAAAGCAACAATAGCAATGAATGATACTGCTATCATCGCAAGGCTTACCCATAATGCGGCTTCATTTAACCCCAATAAATCATCGTGTAATGATGAAGCCAGATCATAGCTTCCCCATATACTGAACAATGCAACCATCAAATGGAACGACATCAACAGGCGCGATTGCATGAGATTAATCGCCCGCAACTAGTTGCGTCATTTCCCATTCCCCTTCGTTATTCTGCGCAAAGCAGGCACGGTAGTCGATAGGAGAACGCACCTGTTTTGATTTAACATAAGCCTGTATGCCTTGTTTTAATGTAATAAGCTGCCAGCTATTTTCTTCTGTCCCCCAATCATCTACTTCGACGATCGCATGAGATAGCTTTGTAAGCACTCTGGAACTTTTATCAGGTTCGGCGTAGATGGGGATTCCTTCACCGACAAGAACCCCATGATTAAAGGCATTAAGACTGGCAGGAAAATCCGTGAACATGCGTGGCATACAATAAATTTCGGCCTCACCCTGATACCCAGTTAGTTTGCCTCCACCCTGTCTTATTTCTGCTAGCATATTGAATAATGCGCTCTGATTGTTCTTCCAGTTGAGAAGGAATTCATCCATGCCGCCTTCACCGCCAAAACTGTTAAGAATATCGGAAGCAACAAAAATTTTGATAGCGGAAAAATCCTTATTTTTAACTGCTATATCAAATGTTTTCATAAATTGGTTTAGTGAAGGCAACAGATGGCTATCATCTATCGGTGGGATCGTTTCAGGAATCGTTTCTGTTTTGCAGCCACTCCCATCTCCTTTGCTGATTTCGATTAAATCAGGACTATGCCAATAGTGCGTTTCCTGTATGGGATTACCCTCTTTATCAGTAACCCCAGATAGTGTGATCGCAATACTTTGACGGCATTCCTGAACGCTGAGTGGCCATGCGGAGGTTAGCTTATAAAGGATTTTTCTATTCAGCGGATCTAGTAAAATAAATTGTTCCCCATGAACGCCTCTGCGCCACACGCTGGCAATTAATGGAGGATAGCCATCCAGCTCAATTAGCTGATGGTGGATATAACCGTCCAATGGACCCTGATGAGAATATTCAAAAACAAGTTTATTTTTTTCCTGATCGAATACCGACAGAAATTGTTCACCTTTATTCCTGTAGATCAGTAATTTCCAGTTATATTCATTATCTTCTGTACGCACTTCAGAAAAATGTTCGACACCTTGTTGCTGGAGCAGCTGGTAAGTGGCTAACGATTTAGCCGTATCAGTATCACTTGATACCGGGCCACCAATCAGCAGGTAACTCACCAATAATAGCCATCGTGTTGCCTGAGCATGAATTGTCATTCCTGTTCCTTATCATTTAGCTTTGAGACAATCTTAACCTAACGATAACCACTAGCAAACATGGCCACCTAAAGGCACAATAAGTCTAATATTGCTCTGTTTTGTATTTTATTGATTCGGTTTAGATAGGTGTCGGGTGGAAGATAAAAGACTTGTTAAAAGCATGCAGCAATATCGCAATGATCTTGTACTAAAAGCACCTGAATGGGTTGTCTCCCAATTTGACCAGTATTTGAAAAGTGACAAAAGAATAGCGGCAATCAAAATTCTTCATGAATATGGTGTGGTTGGGTAAGATCAATAAGGCTTATTTCTCTAAATAAGGTACTAACTTTTTTCCCGGGCTATTTTCTTGTCATTACGTCGTTCAATCCATATCAGGGTTAGTGCGAAGCACCAGATAAATATTGTCGTAATAATCGCAAGTGGCGGCCAGAAATATACCGACAGAGCTAATACGATAACATAGGCCATAATTAGTAGTTGGGCTGAAAAATATAACGACATATCCTCAGCAATTCTTCCAATCGCCAGTACTGTCACAATCAAATTCAGCACACCGAAAACCAAAGCTCCAAATACAATTAGAAAACCATTATCCATCTATGCTTTCTCATCATTTAGTTCATAATTGATGTAATTTCACAGCCCGTTGATATACCAACCATTAGAAATGAGACTTTACTAGCTAAAACAACCTAATCCAATCTCTTGCACCAAAACATCGAGCACACACACTGGCTGTCTCTGGTGACTATACCGCAATAGAAGAAGCTCGAGCGGTAGATAATGCATTTGTTTGCACTGGCGATGGTACTTATAGCTTACGTAGTAACCCATTTATGAGGTGTTTTCTTGATGGCTATTACCCTATGCCGGTGACTGTGGATGTTGAAATTCAGGCAATCCCGTCGCGTTACGTCAATCTAATGGTAGAATAGCTAAATTGAAGGCGAAATAGATTTCGTATAGCTGTTTTACGTAGAAGGGCGATAGATACTGGGATGGGTAGTAAACCAGAGATTTTGCATACCAAAACCTTAGCTAAGACTCGTTTGTTCCATATCGAACAATTGGATCTGCGCTTCTCCAATGGTGTTGAGGTTCAGTATGAACGTTTGCTTGGTTCAGCAAGTGGCGCTGTATTGATTGTCCCCATGCTTGATGATGATACGGTTCTACTAATTCGCGAATATGCCGCGGGTGTCGATCGTTATGAATTATCCCTGCCGAAAGGTCGTATTGAAAACGGCGAAGAAATTCTGCCCGCCGCTAACCGAGAAATAATGGAAGAAATTGGTTACGCAGCTAAAGATCTTAAACATCTAAGCTCGTTGACCGTTGCGCCGGGTTATTTGAGTTCCACGACCCACGTTGTTTTGGCACAAGATCTTTATCCTGAGCAGCGTGAAGGTGATGAGCCTGAAGCGCTCGAAGTAGTAGAATGGAAGTTATCTAATTTACCCGCTTTGCTTGAACATCCAGAATGTACCGAGGCAAGAACGATTGCAGCTTTGTTTATGACAAGACAGCTTTTGTCAGGAGTTTAATTGCGTGACTGAGAACGATGACAAGTTATTAGATGCCATTATTTCCCTAGCTGAGCAGGCGGGTGAAAAGATTCTTGAAATCTATGAAACGGATTATGCGATTGAGCATAAAGAAGATGAAACGCCACTAACCGAAGCCGACATGGCCGCACATCATTTTATTGAAGCAGGCTTGCAGGCGCTAACACCAGACATACCCATTTTATCTGAAGAGTCTGCGGGTATCCCTTTCGAAACACGTCAGCAATGGCAACGTTATTGGTTAGTTGATCCGCTTGATGGAACACGTGAATTTATTAAACGTAATGGAGAGTTTTCGGTCAACATTGCCTTAGTTGAAAATGGCGACGCAGTGCTTGGCGTTGTTTATGCGCCGGTTATGCGCACTTCGTATTATGCGCGACGTGGTGCAGGGGCATTTAAACGTGAACCAGGAAGAGAGGCGCTGCCAATGCATTGTTGTAATCCGGCGCGAGAAAAAGTCATTGTTGCTGGTAGTCGTTCACACCGAGGGGCTTCGTTAAATGCCTTTCTTGAGAAGCTTAATCATTACGACATTATTAGTATGGGCAGTGCTTTAAAGTCATGCCTTGTTGCTGAGGGTGTTGTTGATGTCTACCCAAGACTCGGTCCCACTTCTGAGTGGGATACCGCAGCAGCACAATGTGTTGTTGAAGAAGCGGGTGGGCGGTTGACCGATACCAAGATGGATATCTTGCGTTACAACACCAAGGACTCGTTACTAAATCCACACTTCTTTGTGTCGGGTGATCCAGACCGAGATTGGTCTGTGTATTTGGATGATGAAACTAACTAATGCTATCTAGGTTTGTCGTAGACCGACATGATGGATTTGAGTTCGTTAAGCACGGTGGTTATTTCATTTTTTTCTAGATCGTGTAGCTGTTCTAGTTCCACACCACTTTCTAAATTGCTGATTGTTGCACGAACTGCTTCACAGCCATTAGAGCAGAGTGCTTCGATACATTGATTTACTTTGCTTGAATCCATGCTTGGCTTTGAACTAGTTACGAGTCGGTCGGAGATTATGTCAAACTCGGCTTTATTGATCCATAAAATTTTAATATATTGTTTTTGAAGGACTAATGTTTATTATATTTTTTATAGATTGCCTTAAATTATTTTTGAATCTCCTAATAATTACTCAACAAGTATTGAATCTATTTTCCAATAAAAGCGATAAGTTTATGAAAATTAGTGAAACCTAAAAAGCGGATTAATTTTTCAGTGCCATCGGTTTAACACCAATAAGTGAAAGTTAGCAGCGTATCGTAATTGTGCATTCTCACCTCACATGAAAAAAGCAGGGTGTTTACCGTCTATTAGGCTTACGGTGCGGCTCATCTACTGGGATGAACTGATTTAGTGTAGTATAACCGCACAAATATTATGTAAATGGATAAGAAATGACTGAGGCAATTTATAGCGAACTAGAAGATATAGCCAAGTCTTACTATGACAGTAATGACGCTTATCACTTCTATGATGAGATATGGGGTGGTGAGGACATTCATGTTGGCATTTACAATAGCGATAACGAAGATATATCGACGGCTAGTAAACGTACCGTTACCTATCTTGCTTCAAAACTCCCGCAAATGAATGACAGCACCCGCGTCTTAGATATAGGCAGTGGCATGGGCGGCCCGGCGCGTTATTTGGCTAAACAACATGGCTGTTTTGTTGACTGTGCCAACATCAGTGCGCGTCAGAATGAGGCTAATCGTACTGCTTGTGAGCAGGAAGGACTGAGCGATAAGGTTTCCGTTTATGATACCAGTTTCGAAAATCTTCCTTTTGATGATAGTTGCTATGATGTTGTCTGGGCTCAAGATTGTATCGTACACAGTGGTCGTCGGGAGCGCGTCGTATCAGAAGCCGCACGTGTGCTCAAGCCGGGTGGTCATTTCCTTTTTACAGACTTGATGATGACAGAGGGTGCACCCCACGAGGTCATGCAGCCAGTACTGGCACGTATTCATCTGGATAGCATGGGCTCATATGCTTTCTATCGAGAAATCGCAGAACAATACGGACTAGAATTGGTAGAACAAGAAGATATGACTCACCATATGGCGACACACTATCGACGTGTAAAAGAGGAATTGCTAGCACATTACAGTAATCTGGCCAGACGGTGCAGCAAGCAGTATCTGGACAACATGGTCGAAGGACTTGATACATGGATAGAAGCTGCAGATGGTGGACACATCTGTTGGGGAATACTTAATTTCAGCAAGCCTTTGTAAAGCTATTCAGTAACCCATGGACTTTACTACCCTTTTCTTTTTCGCAAATATATTATTCTGTGCCGCATATGTCGTGCGAGATATTCTTTGGCTGCGTGTGTTAACCATCGTTGCCTGTCTAAGCACATTTCCATACTTTTATTTTCAGCCTGAACCACTTTACTCGGCAATGTTTTGGCAGTCGGCGTTCATCCTGATTAATGTATTCAATCTTACTAACCTGTTACTCGAGCGCCGACCTGTGGAATTGCCAGATGACATCAGCAGGCTGCATACATTGGTTTTCCGTTCTTTGACTCCTCGTGAGGTACTCAAACTTTTTTCGATCGCCGAATGGGATATAGCTAAGCCAGGTGAATTTATCGTCAGGAAAGACCAAATCGCCAATCATCTTTTACTTATCTATTCTGGTAAGGCGAGTGTTGAGAGTGATGGTGAACAGTTTGCAGTAACAGGTGATGGGCAGTTTATCGCAGAGATGAGTTATATGACTGGCATGCGAACTAGTGCCGATGTTGTTGCCAGTAGTGAAGTTCGTTACGTACGGTGGACACGAAAAAAACTCGATGCTTTTTTTGAAAAGGAGTCGGGAATAAAAAATGTACTACAGGTCGTTCTCAGTCATGATCTGATTGGAAAATTGAAGCAAGATTAGAATGAGAAACGTAATGCGATGGCTTAAATAATTAGGATAGACGAACCTATTTAGCATAAGCCGCTGTTAAACTAAGTGAAAAATGGTGGCCGGAGGTGGAATCGAACCACCGACACGGGGATTTTCAATCCCCTGCTCTACCGACTGAGCTATCCGGCCATTTTTTCTAAGTCATTTACTGGCCGCGAAGGCTGTTTTGACGTCTCGACCTAAGCCGAGCGCCGTATTAGACGCGATCGACTCCCTGTCGTCAAGCGATAGCTCAAAAAAGGCCCTACATCTTGGGGGTTGTCTGTAAGCCATACATGCCATACCTTGTGGCTAATATTGATAGCTTTGGGTCACCTATGTCTGAAAATCTAAAAGAATCTTACCGCCTCGTTGAAACAGGGCTGCAGCGCAAGCACGATGATGGCACCACCACCTGTGATTTATGTCTGTGGAAATGCAAGCTCAAGCACGGTCAGCGGGGCTTCTGTCAGGCACATGTGAACCGCCACGGCACTCTTTATAACCTCTCATATGGGGTTATATCGGCCATTGATATCGGGCCGATTGAAGACAAGCCGGTGAAGCACTACCAACCGGGCACCAAGGTGATGTCGGTTGGCAGCTATGGCTGTAATTTTCGTTGTGGCGGTTGCCATAATCTGGATATTTCATGGGGTGTGACTGCACTTGATGACCTAGCGAAAGGCCAGTCTAAGGCGGCTTGGGTGCCTCCGGAAGATCTCGTTACAGCAGCCTTAAAGCACGGCGTACAGGGTATTGCCTTCACCTACTCGGAACCGGCTGTTTGGTTGGAATATGTGATTGATGTTTCTCGGCTCGCCCATGAGGCCGGTCTTTATACCGTTTATGTGTCGAACAGCTTTGTGACCGATGAGGCCTTAGAGTTGATGGCGCCGTATGTTGATGTCTTGTGCTCTGATATTAAGAGCCTCAGTGATGATTTCTACCATGATATTTGTCCCACCGCGAAGGTGGAGCAGGTACTTGGTTCGATTAAGAAGGCACAAGAACTAGGTATTCATGTTGAAACCCGTACCAACATTATACCAACGAAGAATGACGATATTAATGAGCTTCGCGAGATAGCTCAGTGGATAGCAGGCAACTTGGGTAAGGACAGCCCGTGGCATATCACGCGTTTTTTCCCTGCTTATAAATTATCAGATCTTCCACCGACGCCGTCAGACATTATGCAGGCAGCATATGCCGCCGCGCAGGACGTTGGTTTACAGAATAGCTATGTCTATGACGACAAGGGTTGTGATTGTGCCGAAAGCAATTTGCCAGTAGCAGAATATCTTGAGGGTGATCCGGATAAGCTTAATGCTACCTTGCAGTGCGCAGCGAGTTGCTGTGGTGATGAAGGTGTCTTGCTTAAGAAGTATGAATAAGATGTGAGGGCTAAGGCATGAAGTGTTAGGGCGTCATTGCCAGTTGTATTAGCAACGTGGCAATCCATTTACCTCCAGAGCACTTTACTCCTGATTTTTAATTTATTCCGGAGGAATAAACCCTTCAGGTGTATCACCGCCATCACCAAAGAAGAAACGTTGCATTTGTTCTTCGAGGAATTCACGACCTTTAGGATCAACAACATTAATACGATGCTCATTGATTAAAATAGTTTGTTTACCCATCCATTGTTTCCAGCCATCTTTAGAAACATTTTCTAAAATACGTTGACCGAGTTCGCCAGGGTAAGGGGCTTTATTCAGCGCTTCCGCTTCTTCGCCTAAAATTACGCAGTTGACCATGTTTGTCATGTTGTTACTCCCGTTGTTACTTTTACTTCAGTAATTGCTTCATTATGTGAATCAAGTAGTTTTTTAACCGGCGCGGCAAAACCACGCGCATCAGGTTTGCGAGTGTTATACCAGACTGACTCGGGTTGTTCCATCACTGTCGGCATTTCATTCATTACACTTGCGTAGACAGGGGTTATATCGAGATGAAAGTGGCTAAAGGTATGACGTACTGGTTTAGCAATATGAATATCCTTAAGTTGTAGAGATAAATTTTTCTTGCTCCACGTTGAGATCATTTTATTGTTTGTTTGGCAATCGGCTTCAGGAAGACTCCAAAGCCCACCCCAGATACCTGTAGGTGGTCGTTGTTGAAGTAAGATTTTGTTATCAGCGTTGCGTAACAACAGCATTAGGGTATTGCGTACAGGAATTGTTTTTTTTGGTTTTGATGCGGGGTAGTTAGCAACACTCTCTTGGCTAAGCGCAAGGCAACTCTTTTTTAAAGGGCAATCAGTACATTGTGGTTTACTGCGTGTGCAAATTGTCGCACCGAAATCCATAATCGCTTGCGTATATTGTGCGGTACGTTTTTTTGGTGTGAGAGTTTCAGCGTGTTGCCAGAGTTGTTGTTCAACGGATTTAATCCCCGGCCAACCATTAACAGCGAAGAAACGCGTTAATACTCGTTTTACATTACCATCTAAAATCGCCAAGTGCTGATCATCGCTTAAGGCGAGAATGGCACTTGCTGTTGAGCGGCCAATGCCGGGCAAGGCAATCACCTCATCAAGGTTAGTCGGAAATTTGCCGGTATATTCTGTTAGTACGGTTATGGCTGTGCGATGTAAATTGCGCGCACGCGCATAGTAACCAAGCCCGGTCCATAAATGTAATACTTCATCCAGTTCAGCATCCGCGAGTGATGTGATGTTGGGAAATTTTTCCATGAAACGTTGGTAATAAGGAATAACCGTAGCAACTTGTGTTTGTTGTAACATGATTTCAGAAACCCAAACACGGTAGGCAGTCTTATTTTTTTGCCAAGGTAGGTCATGGCGGCCATGCGCATCATGCCAACGCAATAGCGCATTAGAAAATACAGTGGGGGTCATCGTTGTTGTGCCAGTTTTTCCAATCCATCAATAACAGCAAGCGCTTCATTACGTAATGTTCTTTCAATAAGTAGAGGGCCAATTAGTGGTGGGATCCAGAAGGAAGGTTTTAAGTCTGAATTGAAATAAATACGAGTTAGACCATCTTCAGATTCCAATTTCCAGCGAGCATGGGCGTAATCAACATCACTTTTACTAGGCAGGCTGGTGGTGATAATTACCATATTAGGGAGTTCTTCAACATTCTGAACTTGGCGAATACTTTTACAGAAAAAAGTAACGCAGGCCTTGGTTGTTACATGAACACGATGGTCTGTATCAGACAGAGAATAAATAAGACGGCTTTCTTTAATACTGTCACTGAGACGAGTTAAATTTTCGTAATCAGTTAGTATTTTATAAACGCGTTGAGTATCAGCATTAATAACAGCTTCGAGAGTTACAAAATATTGTTTATCTTTATGCTCGACCTTGGCTTCAATAATGTCGCCAGCATTGGCGAGAATATTTACAAATAATAGAGCCCAAATGATTGAGACGAACTTTAAGAATTTCATAGTGGTATTTTAGAATAGTCCTTTGAGCAAGTTCTTTAACGCTTCTTTCTTCTCTCTTTTCTCGCGTTTCTTACGTTCTTTGCGTGTTTCTACCTTTGGTGCGGTTGTAGGTGCTGTGGGCGCAGGGCTGGTTGTTTTCTTTTTCTTTTTGCCGAATAAAGAATCGAGCAATTTCTTTTTCTGAGTCTTTTCTAATACACGGCCAACAATGCGTAACCAATCAACATTGTATGACGGACTAGCTAAGTTCCCATGCAAATTAATTCTTACGGGAACACCAATTAATGATTTATCCATACCGACTAATTCTACTAATTCTTTATCAGTAGAGGTTTTTACGGTGTAGTTGATTGTGTTGTTAATAATATTAATGGAGCCTTTACCGCGAACCGGCGGCAGGGCAGAATGAATAATAAGATCGTTACTATGCATAATGCCGTTACGAACTTGAAAGCTTACGTTCATATTAGTGAAAGGGGTTTCTTGTTGGCCACTATCTGTTCCGGTTCTCTGGTTTTTATATTGCGCGTAGGTATCGCGTATGATCTTAACGAAATCGATACCTTTTAATGCACCGTTGGCGAGAGATATTTTTATTTCACCATTAAGTGCTCTTTTTAATGCGTTAATTGATTGACCGCGTGTTGTTAATACAGCCGATACGTTGCCTGTGCCGGACAGTGCATCTTTGCCGGTTATGGCTTGAATCACTGGGCCAATGTTAATGTTCGTTAAACTTTCATTTACTGATACTAACGGGCTATTGCCATTCGCACGACGAGCATCGATGCGAATATGACCAAGATATTTTCCGCCATAGGCATTGCCCTTGATCGGTTCGATTTTCAGATCACCTTGTTGCTGTTTTATTTTGACATCAATATTATCGATCTGTAGTCGGTTCATAATGAGTTGGCCTGCCTTGATGTTGCCGGACATGTCAAAACTACGTAGCAAATCAATAGGAAATAGTGGTGCAGGTTTCGCTGCGGCAATGGCGACAGGAATAATACTAAAATTACTCGTCTGTGTTTGGCTAGGTGGGAGGTAACGATCAAGATCGATGCGATCCAAATTTAGTGCATAACTGATATTTTTTCTTTTGTTGTTAACGAGGGTTATCTGCCCTTCGATTAAACTGTCATCAAGAATAAGATTAAGTTGTGTTAATTTAATCTTATTCAGATTGCCACTGATGCTGGTATCAAAAGCAGCTTGAGTGAGCGCTTTGGCATCAGCCATTGCTGGAATCGCAATATCGAGTTTCTTGAATAATTGTTTTGGATTGAATGCAGCTACTTTAATTTTTCCGGATATGCCTGGATTGTTGGCGAATATTTTGCGTAGATTCACATTGCCCTTAATAGCAAGAGGTTTGCTAACTAAGCTTAATCCTGAGAGTTCAAGCGTTTGCTTGATTAGATTGGCTGCAATACTGGCTTCCAATGTGGCTGTTAGTTTTCCTGCAGGTAGGTCTTTCCCTTTTAGGTCAACACTTATGCGACTGTCGTTGAGTTGATAGGTTCCAGCAAATGGATTTGCTTGCAGTTCCGTATCAAGTGATAGCGAGCCCTTGGTTGCAGGTTGTTGAACAGAGAGTTTTGTTTCCAGTTGTATATCCGTTGGAGCACCAAGTTCGAGTTTGCCAGTCTTTAATGATAAATCAGTGAGCTTTAGATCTTGCTTGGCTTGTGCGTCACGAAAACGGATATTGGCGTTGTCGATGATAATGCCGCCAATAGCCAGTGCGGCAAGCTTAGGCGCATCTGTTGATGCTGTATCTGGTTTTGTCTGTGTTTGAGAGTCTCCGGCAAGATCTGACCAGTTATCCTTACCGTCTTTACGACGTTCTAATTGAAGGTTAAGCCCATTTAATACCAGTGAATCCATTTTAACTTCACTACGTAATAGAGGAAGTAGCTCAACTCTGATTTGTGCTGATTCAATAGTCGCAAAAGGGCCTTCTTTAAAGCCTTTGCGATTACCCAAGGTAAGTTTTTCTGTACTGACACCTAACCAGGGAAAAATACTAAGGCTTAAATCACCAGATATTTCTAGTGTGCGGCCAGTAGATTTTTCAACAGCTTCAGAAATTTCATCTTTAAAATCATTCGGATCAAGGAAAAAGGGTGCTGCGATTACTACTGCGATGAAGATGAAGATAACGCTAAGTAGAATTTTAATAAGTCGCATATACGTATTTCCTATGTGGTTTGTATTGAGCCATATTCATAAAGAGGCACGCTAAATATGAGCATAGCAAAAAAGCCAGAAATGACCTTAAAATATTTCTATATCGTTGATATCAGGGGGATTGTCAATTAGTTTTCCAGCACTTATAAGGGCTTCGAAACTATGTACTTGGTTGCGGCCGTTATCCTTTGAATAATAAAGCGCTTGATCTGCCCGACTAATTATTTCCGCACGACTTGAACCGATGTTAAATTCAGTGACGCCAATACTTACAGTGATAGTTTCAACTTGCGGAAAATCATACTGTTCGATGTTATGTCGAAAGCGTTCAAGCACAACGACTGCCGTATCAAGATCAATATTTTTTAAAAATACGGCGAACTCCTCGCCACCATAGCGAAATAGCATGTCATCATGGCGAAATATTTTTTCCATAAGGTTGGCAAATAATATAAGTACTTCGTCACCATAAAGATGACCAAAATTATCATTCACTTTTTTAAAGAAATCGATATCAAAAATAGCAAAACAACAGGCGGGGGGCTTTTCGGCATCGCGTCTACGTCGATCATCAATAACGCTGGCGATGCGTTTTTCAAAAGACTGCCGATTGAGTAGCCCAGTGAGAGCATCATGATTATTGTTATCAAGTAATATTTGCTGCTGACTAAATAAGGTAATGAGTTGTTCAAGCAAGCATGGTTTTTTAGATACAGAATCGCCTTGTAGTGAAATAATATGCGTAACTTTACCTAAACTAACAATAGGGTAGATAAAAAGATTATCATCTAATACGAAAACGGTTTTACGAGAGGCGATGGATCGATATAAACTTTCTTTGTGAGAAATGCTTTCTGAATCTAATAACAGGCCATTATTGACAGTGTAGATGTCTATTTGATCATCAGAAAAGAGTTCTTCCAAGATTTTTTGGAAGGCATTGAGTAAATCTTCTTTGTGATGTTGCTTTACTAAAGCAATAGCAACTTCAAAGCATTTTTTTTCAGTGAGTGACATAGGCAATGTTTATGAATAAATATTCATTATATTGTCGGCATTCAACTCAATTACTTTATTGCGTTTTATCTTTAATGTTGGGGTCATCAAATCATTTTCTACCGTCCATTGCTCTAAACTAAGAGAAACACGACGTATTTTGGCGTAACTTGGGAACTCATGAAGCGATTTCTTCATTATGGCAAGAATATGGCTATGTACTCGTGAGTCGTTTAATCCCTCATTATGGTAAGGGTTAACGACAAAATGATTGGCTAACTTAATCCATTCATCAGTATTTAATACGACAAGTGCGCTAAGAAAAGATTGCCCTTCACCAATAACCAAGACTTGTTCAAATAATGGATCCATAATCATGGTTGACTCCATATCGGTTGGCGGTACTTTTTCACCATTGGAAAGAATCAAGATGTCTTTAAGGCGACCTGTAATATAAATGTGATTATTTTCGATACGAGCTTGATCGCCAGTATGTACCCAGCCATCAGCACTAATGATTTCAGATGTTGCGGCATGGTTATTCCAATAACCTAACATCATGCCCGGTGTTTTTACCTGTAGTTCATCATTTTCACCAATACGAGTTTCGATGCCTTTGAGTGTAACGCCAACACTCGATGGGTCATTATCATCAATGGGATTGGAGCAGATCACTGGGCTGGTTTCAGTTAAGCCATAGCCTTGAGTTATATTCAGGCCAAGACCGATCATGACGCGTGCGACAGGTAGAGGTAATGCTGCCCCACCACTGACGGTTAGTCTCATTCGGCCGCCTAATCGCTGGCAAAATGTTTTTATTACAAGCGGGCTGAGTATGGCTAGAAGGGGAACGTAAATTAATGGCATGAACCAACTGCCTCTTCCTTGTTGCTTATTGAAGCGTGACCAACCCAGCGTAACGGTGAGATTAAATAATCCGCGCGCGATGAATGATTTTTTGCTGAGTTGTTGCTGCATACGGCCATGAATACGCTCAAAGATGCGTGGTACAGCCACTAGTACCGTTGGTTTAAGTTGTTGCATGTCATCAGCGAGTAATGCGATTGAACGTGAATAGGCAACGGCCGCGCCAGCCATCATTGGCATGAAGTGACCAACGGTGCGTTCAAAGGTATGTGACAAGGGTAAAAATGATAAAAACAGATCGTCCGTGTAGATTGTAAATGACAACAAAATTGAATTAGTGATTGAGAGTATATTGTGGTGGCTGAGCATGACACCTTTTGGGCGACCGGTTGTACCAGAAGTGTAAACGATCGTGGCAAGTTCCTTTGGTTCTCGTTCATGCGATTGCAATTCACCGGCTTCATCCGTTAGCCAATTTTCGGCAATATGAACTTGTTCGTTTTCTTCAATACCTTTTGCTTCACTATCTACTGGAACGATGATGACATTCTTTAGTGATTCAACGTCAACGCAGGCCGATTGTACCCGACGCCACATAGCATCATTTGCAACCAACATCTGTGTTGCTGAATCATTTAGGATGAAGGCGATATTGTCAGGGCGATCATCACAGTAAAGAGGCACGATGACGAGCCCCATGCCCATGGCGGCTTGCTCGGCCACAACCCAATCGACCCCATTCCTTAATAGTAGGGCGACGCGGTCGCCAGCTTGTAACTGAGTTTTGCTTAATGCTTTTTGCCAACGAGCAACTTTCTCGCCAACCTCTTGCCAGCTGAAATCTTCCCAAAGGGCAGACGATTTGTTGAACTGGCGGTAAGCCATTTTATCGGGGCTGCGTTGAATTCGCGCCCGAAAAAGTCCGTCAAGCGTCCCAGCTGACTCTGTGGTGATAATATCTTCGCTATGAGACATATTTTCCCCTCGTTCCTTGATTATTATTTTTTTATTGATTGTATAGCTCTCAGCATGATTTTGCATTGACCATCGTGGGTGCATGCCAGTAGGCTATACCAATGAATATTATCCTTAATGGTGAGCAGCGCGAGATCCCGGATGCCTCTACAGCAGCGGGTTTGGTTGAATTATTGGAATTGGGTGAGCGTCGTATCGCGATGGAGGTTAATCTTGAGATTGTGCCCCGTAGTGATTATGCGAATCACACACTGCAAGAGGGTGATCGGGTCGAGCTTGTTCACGCGATTGGTGGTGGTTGAGTCTCGGCTGTTATACTAAGCCCCTTTATAGAACCATTTAAGCAGATTTTCAGGAATAATCATGACTCAGACAAATGACCAGCCCCTTATTATTGCAGGGGTTGAGTACCAATCCCGCCTTTTAGTAGGCACCGGTAAATACAAGGATATGGATGAAACACGCTTGGCGACCGAGGCCAGTGGGGCGGAGATCGTTACCGTGGCCATTCGCCGTAGTAATCTAGGCCAGAATCCGGATGAACCGAATTTGCTGGATGCCATTCCTCTGGATCGTTACACCTTATTACCGAATACAGCGGGCTGTTATAGCACTGACGATGCGGTGCGGACTTGTCGTTTGGCACGTGAGTTGTTGGATGGCCATTCGCTGGTGAAATTAGAAGTGCTTGGCGATGAAAAAACCTTATTTCCTGATGTTATTCAAACGCTTGAAGCAGCTGAAATATTGGTCAAAGATGGTTTTCAGGTCATGGTTTATACCAATGATGACCCGCTTATTGCTAAACGTCTCGAAGAAATTGGTTGTGTTGCGGTGATGCCACTGGCCGCGCCAATTGGTTCCGGTTTGGGTATTCAGAACCCGAATAATATTCGCACTATTGTTGAGAATGCCAATGTGCCGATTCTGGTTGATGCTGGAGTGGGTACGGCATCTGATGCTGCTGCCGCGATGGAGCTGGGTTGTGATGGTGTCTTGATGAATACAGCGATTGCCGGTGCTAAGGAACCTATCTTGATGGCTTCGGCGATGAAGAAAGCTATCGAAGCAGGGCGTGAGGCTTACCTTGCCGGGCGTATTCCACGCAAACGTTTTGCCAGTGCGTCTTCTCCTATCGATGGGACTTTCTTCTAGGATTTTGTGAGTCTCGACCCTCACTGTCGCTAGCCTACGTATTTGCACTATGACTGATTCTGAGAAAAAACCTTTTCTACGGAGAATTCGCAGCTTTGTGCGTCGCGAAGGTCGCCTAACGCGTGGTCAACAACGTGGTTTAGAAAAATTGTGGCCGTTATATGGTATTGAACACGACACCGGCTTGCTTGATCTCGATGAGATCTTTGGACGAAAAGCTCCACGGGTATTAGAAATTGGTTTTGGTAATGGTGCATCGTTAGCTGAACAGGCAAAGCAACATCCCGAGATAGATTTTTTAGGTATTGAAGTGCATCGCCCCGGTGTGGGTAATTTATTACAAGTTATCGAGCGTGAAGGCCTAACTAATATTCGCGTTATGCAAGAAGATGCAGTCGAAATTTTAAAAGATCAAATTCCTTTAGAATCACTTGATAAGTTGCAATTATTTTTCCCCGATCCTTGGCATAAAAAGAAACACCATAAACGCAGAATTGTTCAATTAGAATTTGTTGCAGTGTTGCGTCAGCGTTTAAAGTCGAATGGATTTTTTCATATGGCAACGGATTGGCAGCAGTATGCCGAGCATATGCTTGAAGTGATGAAGGCAGCGGAAGGCTTTAGTAATACATCTAAGGATGGTGACTATGTGCCTAGACCAGAGTCACGTCCGCTGACAAAGTTTGAACAACGAGGTCACCGTCTCGGTCATGGTGTTTGGGATTTAATATTTAAAAAAAATAGTTAGGTGTGAGGAGATAAGAGTGAGGTGAAAATAATATTATTCCTTACGCCTTACGCCTTACGCCTTCATATATTAATTTTATTCCAAGCATCTAACGCTGCTATTTTATAAGCTTCTGCTAGCGTCGGGTAGTTAAAGACATTATCAATAAAGTAATCAAGCGTGCCGCCAAGTACTAATGCCGCTTGGCCAATGTGAATAAGTTCAGTGGCACCCTCACCAATGATGTGAACACCTAGTACACGCTTGTCATCAATGCTGAACAATATTTTAAGAATACCTTCGTTGAGCCCCATAATTTGGCCACGCGCTGTTTCACGTAGTCGAGCAATACCAATTTCATAAGGGATATCTTGTTTACGAAGTTCTTCTTCGGTTGCACCGACCATACTAATTTCTGGCACGGCATAGATCCCAAATGGAAAGTTCTTCGCCATATTTGTTTCCGTGTCATTAAAGGCATGGCTTGCTGCTAAACGGCCTTGTTCCATCGAGGTAGATGCGAGACTCGGGAAACCAATAATATCGCCAGCGGCATAAATATGTGGAATATTGGTTTGGAAGTTTTCGTTAACACTTATTAAGCGGCGTTCATCAACCTCAATACCCGCCTTGTCAGGTTGCAGCGCCCATGTTGAACCGATACGACCAGCGGCATATAACACCATATCGGCACTCAGACGTTTACCACTTTTTGTTGTGACAATGACATGACCATTATCACAAGGTTCGATGGACTCGACATTTTCACCGAGGCGAATAGAAATTCCACGATCACGAAGTGAGTGGGTTAACTCGTCAACAATTTCTTGATCTAGAAAACCCAACATAGAGTCACGACCATCAAGCACGGTCACTTTGGTATCGAGCGTACTAAAAATAGATGCGTATTCAATACCGATAACACCCGCGCCAACGACAACCAAACTGCTTGGCATGCGTTTGATTTCGAGAATGCCATCACTGTCAAAGACATGCTCATCATCGAAAGGAATACCTTCGGGGCGAATAGGGCGGCTACCTACGGCAATGAGAAAATAGTCACTGCGGAATTCTTCAACACCGCTGTCGTTATGTTCGACCGAAATTGTATGTTCATTAACAAAGGTGGCGGTGCCTTCAATAATGTCGATGCCGTTGCGTGATAATTGGTTTTGAATAACCTCAGTTTCATGCTGCAAGGTAATGTGCAGGCGTTGCATGAGATCATCAATGGTGAGATTGGTTTTAAGTCGGTAGTTCTGTCCATAGAGGCCACGTTGATCCCAACCACTCAAATACAAAGCGGCCTCGCGGAGTGTTTTACTAGGAATCGTACCTGTGTGTACCGAAACGCCACCAAGCATCGATTGCCTATCGACAATCGCGGTGCGTTTACCCAATTTTGCTGCCTGAATAGCGGCTCTTTGACCAGCAGGGCCACTGCCAATCACTATAAAATCATAGGCTTGCATTTCACGCTCCTTGTTGTTGCCGCAAGATAAAGTATAGCTGAGGCAATCTATACTGCTGATATCGGTAGTCGTCTGATTTTCTTTAGAAAATAGGCTTGGAGAGAAGGATCGCTATTCTGGTGATGCGTATTATTTACCTTGTCAGAAATGAAGTGTTGTTCTATATAGAGTGTCTGTATGGAACAAGTTTAGCTAGGAAGCTTTTATATTATTTAATTGCCTTGCGCTTGTTGAAGCACAGGGGGGAGATAGCATGTCTTTATTGTCTAAAACGCTGTTTGGATCCGTTCTTTTTTGTTTATTTACAACGATATCAATGTCTGCAGACAAGATAGAGGGACAAATTAGAGATACCAAGCAACAATATATTGATGTTGTGGGCCAGTCGGGAAGGATGAGTGAGGCAGCGAATAGTCTTCGTGAAGAAATTATTGATCATTACTTTGATTACAGGGCATGGCCAAAGATGTTGCCATACCTTCGTGATACATGGGCATGGTATGAAGAGCAAGATATTAAGGGGAAGCGCAAGGGGAGAATTCGTTTTCTGTTAGGAAAATCATTACGTGTGGTTGGTAATTATGAAGAGTCACAGCCCTTGTTAGAAGCAGCTTGTAACAAAGCGACAGAAAAGAAAGGAGAACGACACCGCGTTACTATCAAAAGATGCATTGAATACGGGATAAATATCTCAAGCCTGGGTAAGCATGATGAAGCACTTTCATTGTTAAAAAAATATCTGGAGTTTACCGAGGTTGAGTTTGGCGAAAATCATGGTCGGACCGCTTATACCTACATGCAATTAGGTAGCGCATATTTTCGAGCAGGGGAATATAAATTAGCCAGGAAACACTTGAAAGTAGCGATAGGCCTGTTTAATTCAAAAGGTGGAAATGCATTTCGTCTGCTTCAAATTGCACGTATGAAGCTAGGTAAATTATTTCGGGCAATGGGAAAACTTGATAAGTCCGAACGTGTTCTACGTAAAGGTTATGTAGAATTTGCATCAAAAAAGAGGCACCAAAATCATCCTCTTAGTTTAGGCATGATGACTTTATTGGGGAGAACATTAAAAGAGCAGGGACGTTATGTTGAGGCTGAACAATTAGTTAAAGAAGGGGTTGAAAGAAAAAAAATTGCACTAGGAGCAACTAGTCATAAAACAATACAAACACAATTGACACTTATAGGCATTTACCTAGATCAAAATAAATACAAACAAGCAGAAGCCGTATTAAAAGACATTGCCCGTGTTGAACATGGTATTAAAGATACTTCTCGTATCGGTTCGCGCCTTAATAATCTTACCGGACAGGTCATGCTGCAGCTTGGAAAGCTAGATACAGCTGAACAAGCGTATGCCAAAGTTAAAATTTATCTGGATGCGTCCTCTGAGAGAACCGGGAAAACAAGAGATTATTATCAGGGGCTTGGGCTTGTTTATTTTAACAAAGGCGATTACAAAGCAGCTGAACCTTTGTTATTAGAAGCAGTTAAAATTTCAGAATTACTTCATGGGAAATTCAATCCCAAGACATCTAAAACGAAAAGTTATTTGGCAAAAAACTATGTCTGGCAGAGAAATTATACGAAAGCGATAACTGTCTATCGTGAAGTAATGGAAAGTAATGCCGGTTTTCTCGCTAATCGCAAGACATTCTCAACGATCGGCCGCGCACAACAAGAATCCGCATCGCAACGTTACTTATTTTCTTATATGGAATTAATCGTAAATGCCTATAAGAAGGGGATTAAGATAGATGCGGAACCCGTCACTGAAAGTTTTGCAATTGCAGAAAATTCACGGAGCAAGACATTACAAACCGCCATGTTGGGTCAGACGGCACGTGCGGCAGCACGAAATGAATATCTTTCCGATTTAGTGCGAAAAGAACAGGACTTGCGAGTGCAGTTGGGGCTAATTGAAGAACAACAGCTGGATTTTGTAAAACAAGTGGGTCGTGGAGATCGTAAACAGGGAAAACGTTTAGAAGGATTGCGAAAAGAGGCACTTCGGGAATTGAAAAAGATTGGCGAGGAAATGAGTTATCAATATCCTGAATATAATCGCCTGATTAATCCATCAGCTACTGAACTTTCAGAAGTTCAAAAATTATTGGTCCCCGGCGAATTGATGCTCGCTTATTATGTGCAAAAGGAAAATACGCTGATTTGGGCGATTGATAGTGAGAAGGCAACATTACATGTTTCAAAGCTAGCCGAAAAAGATATTTATGCGAGAGTACAAAGAATTCGCGCAGGCTTGGATGTTGCAATTGCAACCGTTGAGGATATTCCTGCTTATAATTTAAGGCTTGCTCATGAACTTTATAATGAATTGATAGCACCTGTTGGAAAGCAGTTGGAAGGTGTTAGTAATCTTATTATTGTTCCGCATAAAGCATTATTGAGCATGCCATTCAGTGCGTTGGTGATGGCCAAAACAGAGTTAAAGAAAGCTGGCACGCCATTTTCTGAATATAAAGTAGTTCCATGGTTGGCGAATAAATTCGCGATTAATATTATGCCTTCAGCAACAGCATTAGTGACTATGCGAACTTATGCGAAGAAAGAAAAAGCGGAAGAGCCTTTTATTGGTTTTGGTGATCCTTTATTCGGTGAAGATGATGGGGTTATTGATGTGGTAAAAACACGTGGTATTCGTGTTGCACAACGTGCAGCATTTAATACGCGTAGTTTAAATGGTTTACCTAACTTGCCTGAAACACGTGAAGAATTGGAAAAGATCGCTTTAAGCTTAGGGGCGAGTGCAGATAATATTTATTTAGGCAGTAAAGCCAGTGAACAAAATGTAAAGGATGCAAATTTAAAGAACTTTAGAGTTGTTGCATTTGCGACACATGGCTTGGTCGCAGATGATTTAGATGGCTTGGAGCAACCCGCGTTGGCCTTAACACCGCCTGATCAAGCTGACGAAGAGAATGATGGTTTGCTAACAATGGGTGAGGTGCTTGAGTTAGATTTGAATGCAGATTGGGTTGTGTTGTCAGCGTGTAATACGGCATCAGGTGATAAGTCCCTTGCGAATGAAGGGCTCACTGGTTTAACACAGGCTTTCTTTTATGCGGGGTCGCGGGCTTTATTAGTTTCGCTTTGGCCTGTGGAGTCGACTTCAACCCAAGAGTTAACGACGACGATGTTTAGCGCAGCGATAAAAGATAAAACACTTGGCCGGGCGGCTTCATTACAAGCAGCACGTAAACGTTTAATTGACGGTGCCGGTTATATGCGTAACGGAAAAGAATTATTTAGTTATGCGCACCCTATTTTCTGGGCAGCCTTTATTGCAGTTGGTGAAGGTGGCTTGAACTAGAAATTATTATTCGTTACCACTTCGACATTCAATGTTGGCCAATTCACCATTGGCGTCGACTTGAATTGAGAATTCAATAGGCTGGCAACAAACATAGCAATCTTCGATATATGATTGGTCACCTGCGGAGGTGTCAATTGTCGTATCGAATTCTTCTCCACAATAGGGGCAGCTAATGAGTTTAGTCTCGATCATGCATCCTCCGTTGTTTCCGTTAAGAAAAGAGCAATGAGATCATTGAGAAAATGCCAGCCTTGTTCGGTTGGCACAATGCTAGAAAAATCTTGAGTAATCAGCCTACGTTGTTCGGCTTGTTGTAATGCATCACTAATTTGGTGAATAGGTAATCCAGTTCGTTCTGAGAATAACGTTTTTGCAAAGCCTTGTTTTAATCTCAGAGTATTCATCATAAATTCAAAGGCGGCATCTTCACGACTTAATATTGAGGTGCCTGAAATATGTTCACCGCTAGCCGCGGCAAGAAATTGTTCGGGGTGTTTCAGTTTCCAGCTGCGGGTAATGTCTTGTGTTGCGGCGCTGGTGATCTTGGCATGTGCGCCGGCACCAATACCGAGGTAGTCACCAAACTGCCAGTAATTCAGATTGTGTAAAGATTGCTTGCCTTGTTTGGCATGTGCTGAAATTTCATAGTGACCAAAGCCTGAATTCTCTAATAATTCTTCACATTGTTCTTGCATCGCCCAACTCGACTCATCTTCAGGTAAGGTGGGTGGGCTGTGATGAAACAAGGTATTGGGTTCAATGGTCAATTGGTAATGAGATATGTGGCTGGGTGAGAGTGATATTGCTTGTCGAATATCGTCCATCGCTGTTTGCGGAGTTTGTCCAGGTAGACCAAACATCAGATCAAGATTAAAATTTTCAAATCCGGCGGCATGTGCCATTTCTGCGGCATTAATGGCATCTTGCCCAGAATGGATACGACCTAATTTTTCGAGATATTTATCATCAAAACTTTGGCAACCAATCGACAAGCGGTTGATACCTGTGCTATGAAATTCAGCAAATTTTCCTGCTTCAATTGCGCCGGGGTTAGCTTCAAGGGTTATTTCTGCCATGGGTTCAATCGCTAGGCGCATGCGCAGGCCTGCAAGTAATTCATCCATTGTTTCGGCAGAAAATAAGCTGGGCGTACCGCCACCAATGAATATGCTTTGAATCGTACGTCCCCAAATAGAAGGTAGGTCGCGCTCTAGATCGGCAAATAGACTTTGGATATATTGTTTTTCTGGTAACGATTCGCCAGCAGCATGCGAATTAAAATCACAATAGGGGCATTTGCGTACGCACCAGGGAATATGGATATAGAGTGATAATGGCGGTAGGGCAGTAAAATTGAACATTCGTCTATTGTACGCGTCTATATGGAGAGATTTAAAATATCAGCAATGGCTGACAGGATATCCCATGTTAGTAATGATAGTATTAGTCACAGATTGACTCTTAAGGATAGGCAGAATGATGAAAAAACAAATTTTTACAGGTTTAGTCATGGCTGGAATGATGGTTGGCCAACTTCAGGCAGCGGACGTAAAGCTTGATAATGACAAGAAGAAATTTAGTTACACATTGGGTTACCAAATTGCCCAGAATCTAGCGAGACAAGGGGCATTACTGGATGCAGATGCTGCTGCTAAGGCTGTCCATGACGCTTTTTCTGGAAAGAAACCGGCACTGACGATTGATGAAATGAAAGCTGTGGTTGCGCGGATCCAGGATGAGGCAAAGAAAAAGCATAGCGAAATTGGCTCAAATAATCTTGCAGCAGGTAAAAAGTTTCTTACCAGCAATGCCAAGAAAGACGGTGTTAAGACACTTGATAGCGGCTTGCAATACAAGGTGTTAATCAAGGGTGATGGCGAGATACCTAAAGCAAGCAGTACGGTTGTTGCGCATTATGAAGGTCGCCTGATTAATGACAAGGTTTTCGATAGTTCGATTCAACGTGGCAGTCCAGCTACTTTCCCTGTTAAAGGTGTTATTCCGGGTTGGCAAGAAATATTACAATTGATGCCAACAGGTTCTAAATGGCAGGTTTATATCCCATCGAAATTGGCTTACGGCGAAAAAGGTGCGGGTGCTTCTATTGGACCAAACGAAACGCTGATTTTTGATATTGAGCTAATTAGTATTAATTAAAATTATTTAGCCATTATAAAAAGCCGCTGCATTGTCAGCGGTTTTTTTATGCCTGTTTGCTGGCAGTAACTAACTCTTGAATACGTTGGGTACAAATAACCTCAAGCGCCATACGTAATTTTCCACCAGGAATAACCAGTGTGTTGGGGCGAGACATAAAGGCATTATCAAATTTTTCAAGATAACTTTGTAGGTCATATTTTTCAGGTTCACGAAAACGAACAATTAGCATGCTTTCAGCCGCAGTGGGTACATCGATCGAGGAAAAGGGGTTCGAAGTATCAACCAAGGGTACGCGCTGGAAATTAATATCCGTTAATGAGAATTGCGGTGTCATGAAATAGATATAATCCTGTAAACGTCGCAGAATTGTTGTCGTTGTTTCCTCTATCGCAATACCCTTGATTTTATTATCACGATGAATTTTCTGAATCCATTCGAGATTTACGACAGGTACGACACCAATGAGAAAATCAACATATTGAGCAACATCAACACCTTTCTTGCTATTGGCTTGATTGCGACGCTCAACGACGACAGGATTATGTGAAGAACTCATTCGTCTTCGTGTCCATGTTTTTGCAATCACGCCGCCATGTAGGCCTTCATATATAAGCAAATCAGTTGCTGTTGGTAATTCTTGTTCCTGTGTAAACGTACCGGCAGCTTGTTCATAGAGCTTGCTGGTATCTTCATGGACGTATTGGCGAACCTTGCCTGTGCCTGATTCAGAATAGTCTTTAAATAATTTTTCTAATAGATCAAAACGGTTCGCATCTGGGCCGAAATGGCTAATAGGTCGGCCTTCTTTATTTGCTTTTTCAATAGCCTGAGTCATTTCATCACGTTCGTAACGTAAGAAGCTATCACCACCAATAAAAGCGGCTTGTATTTTTTCTCGATGGAATATTTCAGCAAAGGCATCACGAATTGTGCTGGTACCAGCACCAGATGAACCTGTAATCGCAATAACCGGGTGTTGAACAGACATACATTCCGTACCTAAATTGAGTGAATAGCCATTTAATGACAAGCTGGGCCTGTAGTAAAGTACTCTTATCGATTAGAAATAGGTTTAATGATATGAATTTTTGTAGTGAATGTGGTGAAAAGGTAAATATCTCTGTCCCTGAAGGAGATAATCGTCCTCGGCATATATGTGGAGGCTGTGGTGTTATTCACTATCAAAATCCAAAAATGGTCGTGGGTTGCCTTGTTGAGCATGATAATAAAATTCTCCTCTGTAAACGCGCGATTGAGCCAAGACATGGGCTATGGACTTTACCTGCGGGTTTTATGGAGAATAATGAAACCACCATGCAGGCTGCAGAGCGTGAAACACAGGAAGAAGCTTGTGCAAATGTTGAAGTCATTGAGTTGTTTACTATGTTTAGTCTGCCGCATATTGATCAGGTCTATATGCTATATCGGGCTAATTTTAAGGAGCTCAGTTTTTCCGCTGGCCCTGAGAGTTTAGAGGTTGAGTTATTTGACGAGTCGGATATCCCGTGGGATGAGATTGCTTTCCCAGTTATTACTGAAAGTCTAAAACGCTATTTTTCTGATCGAGAAAAAGGCCAATTCCAAATACATACTGGCGCGATGATTAAACAGACACAACAGCCGGTTTCTTTTCATGTGACAACGCTTAACGATGCTTGAGCAGCAGCTACAAGATGGTCGTGTATTAGTTAGCTACAAAAGTAGACAGGCCGAGCTAAAGATTTTCGAAAATAAATTATTTCGTTGGCTTTGCGTTGATGATGAACAGGCGATTCAAAGCTGTATGTTACTAGCTGAACCAGCGAAATTAATATTACCGTATCAACAATTTATGATGATGTGGCAGTTGTTGCGGAGAGAAAATCTGCCAATGACTGCGAGTTTGTTGGGTATTGGTGGTGGTGACATTATTCGTTATTTGAGATCGACTTTTCCTAAAATGAATATAGTAGCAGTAGATAAGGAGCCACAGATAGCGCGAATAGCAAGTGAATACTTTTTGATTAAGCCAGATCAAAACCAACTGACGCTTCAAATCGAAGATGCTAAAGAATTTATTAAGAAACCCCATCGACATGATTTGTTATTAATAGATATTGTTGCCAATAATAGCTGGCCTAATTTTCTTTCAGAAATTTCTTTTTGGCAAGAATGCCATTCTAGTCTTAATCAAAATGGCATTATGGTTGTTAATGTTATTCCAGAGTCCGAAGAACATCTTTTAAATATACTAAAGATGTTGAAAGAGGTATTTGGGCATTTGCCGTTGTGTATGGGTGTTCCAGAACATAAAAATATTGTGTTGTTAATGCCCTTGTCGGTTAAAGCCATTCCTTCAATTGCTCATCTGCAAAAGCGATGTGTGGAGTTACAAAGAAATAGTGACTTACCGTTTTTGCAAGGTGCTGAAATTTTGGAAAAGGATAGCGTTCTTCAAAGGGGGTGAAAATGATAAAGTTAATTATTACATTATTTATATTTTCTATTAATACTGGCCTACTGTATGCAGCTGAAAAAATTGGTGTGTTATTAATGCATGGTAAGGCTGGAACAGCTTTACCTAGTTCACCAATTGGTGGGCTTGCTGAGTCTCTTGAAAGTAATGGGTTTATTGTCTTGGCACCAGATATGCCATGGTCGCGTCAACGTGACTATGACAAAACCTTTGATGAATCGATGATTGAGATTAATGAAAAGGTTGTGGAGTTAAAACAGCAGGGTGCAACAAAGATTGTCGTTGGTGGGCATAGTATGGGCGCGAATGCGGCTTTGGGTTATGGTGCGAGATATGATGGTGTTATAGGAATTCTTGCTATTGCGCCGGGACATTTACCTGAATCGGATCGTTTTCAAAATAAAATAGATCATGATTGGTTGCGTGCTAAGAAAATGGTAGAAGCAGGTCATGGTAGTGACATAAATAGTTTCAATGATGTCAATCAGGGCCGGCAGCGTGAAAAAGAAATGCGTGCCGAGGTTTACTTGAGTTGGTTTAAGCCTAATGGCTCAGCAGTAATGCCAGTAAATATTGCTAATTTAAAATCTGGAACGGCATTGTTATGGATAATTGGTGAAAGAGATCGTATGCATGATCGAGGTAAAGATTATGCTTTTAATCATGCACCAGAAAATATAAAGAATTCTTATATTGTTGTGGACGGAGGTCATAAAGCGACCCCAGAAAATGGCAAGGTTGAAATTATTCGCTGGTTGAATAATTTGTGAGCATAAAAAAAGCGCGGCATAAGCCGCGCTTTATAAAATCCGACATGCAGGGGGGGAGAGGGGGGAAGCATGTCGGTAAGTTAAAACCTGTTAGACAGGTCGTTAAACTATGATTAAATTATACGAAGTTTTTGCAATTAAGATAGGGGTGAAATGTTACGTTTTGTGTCAATGTGTATTCGAATTATTGAGTAATAAATCGCCAATTCTTGGTAACTATTTGATATCAAAACAACTAGCGATGTAACATTTGTTAACAGATCATTTTACAAGTGTATTTGATAATAATTGCAAGGCCTTGCCACGGTGGCTCATGCTATTTTTAACATCGGCATCGAGTTGGGCAGAGGAACAGTTTTTTTCTGGTACCCAGAATACTGGATCATAACCAAAACCATTTTTACCTTGTGGCGCTTCAAGTATCACACCTTCCCATGTGCCCTGACAGATAACCGGTGTTGGATCGTTTGCATGACGCATGTAAACCAATAGGCACTGAAAACGTGCGGACCGTTTTTCTGTTGGTACACCTTTAAGTTCATCAAGTAATTTCTTCAGATTGTCTGCATCGCTAGCACCTACTCCGGCAAAACGCGCAGAGTAAATACCTGGTGCACCTTGCAGGGCATCGACTTCAATACCTGAATCATCAGCAATGGCAGGAAGGCCACTGTGCAAGGCGGCATTGCGTGCTTTAAGTATCGCATTTTCAACAAAGCTCAGACCCGTTTCTTCGACCTCTTCAATATCGAATTCTGATTGTGGTAATACGTTGATCGACATGCTTGCAAACATGTCATTAAATTCACGTAGTTTGCCTTTGTTGTTACTGGCGAGCACAAATTTTTTCACGGTGATTACCCTTCTAAGGCTTCGTGTTGGAACTTAATAAGATCACTGATACCCGATTCAGCCAACCCCAACATACTGTCGAGTTCGCTGCGACGGAAAGCAACACCTTCGGCTGTACCTTGAACTTCAATAAAGTCGCCCGCATCGTTCATGACCACATTCATATCGGTTTCGGCTTCACAGTCTTCTGGGTAGTCGAGATCAAGCACCGGTTCGCCTTTATACATGCCAACAGAAATGGCGGCAATGGCACCTTGTAAAGGATTGGTTTTGATCGTGCCTTTTTCTAACATGTGAGAAATAGCATCAGCTAGGGCAACATAGGCTCCAGTAATAGAGGCAGTACGGGTTCCTCCATCGGCTTGAATAACATCACAATCAAGATTAATACTGTTTTCACCGAGCGCTTTCATATCAACGGCGGCGCGTAGAGAGCGGCCAATCAGGCGTTGAATTTCCATAGTACGGCCACCTTGTTTGCCTCGAGCGGCTTCACGTCCCATGCGTTCAGTAGTAGAACGCGGTAGCATGCCGTATTCAGCAGTGACCCAGCCTTGGCCTTTGCCACGTAGAAAACCAGGAACACGCTCACTAACACTAGCAGTACATAATACTTTGGTATCACCGCATTCGATCAGCACTGAGCCTTCTGCATGCTTAGTGTAGTTGCGAGTGATTTTAATTTGGCGTAATTCGTTTGTAGCTCGACCACTGGGGCGCATAGTGTTGTTCCTTGGCTCAGTTTTAGTTTACTAACAGAAATTATTTCGTGTCTGGATCATAATCCATTTCGTTTTGATAATCTTCTAAGGCTTGGGTGATAGCGGCAACAGCATGGTCAACATTATCGGCTTGTGTGGATTTCTCATTCGATTGCTTAGATTCTTGTTGAGGTGTTCCTTCAGAAAAACTAATTACCCGTAGTGCAACGGCGCTTATATTGTCGCTTTGTGGGTAACTGTTGGATTCAGCCATTGTCGCTAATTGGTTAACCGCAGAACTTAAATCAGCTTGTTCATTGATATCGCATAAGGCTTGTTCATCAATCGCGGTCCAGAAACCATCACTACATAAAATAAAGGTATCTTGTTCTTTAAGAGATTCCATTGTGCCATAACTGATATTGGGCTTTTGCTCAACACCACCAACACATTGAGTTAAGTAACTGCGTTTAGGATGGGTCAACATATCGGCTTCACTAATGAGACCTTGGCGAAATAATTCTTCTACATAGGAATGATCTATGGTGCGTGCAAGGATCTTATTGTTGCGCAGTAGGTATAAACGGCTATCGCCAACATGTGCCCAGCTTGCTGAGTTCCCTTGCAGAATACAGATAACGCAAGTTGTGCGTGGATCGATAGTTGATTTATTATTCTTTCGTTCTTCACAAATGGTTTTGTGAGCCGCATCAATGGCCTTTTTTAAGAAGGTTTTTGGATTAGAAAGAGGCAGAGGAACGCGACGAAAAATATTCTCTAATGTATCAACGAAAAGTTGCGCGGCAATGTCTCCACCACGATGGCCACCCATGCCATCCGCAACAACGACAAGTGTTGATTGCTCTCGACTAACCACAACAAGTCGATCTTCATTGGTCTCACGATTACCGAGACGATTGATTTGAGTGATATCCAGTTCCATTTAGGCCGACTCTTCCTTGGTTTTACTGTCGTCTGCTTCCCAGCGTGGCAATGCATCTAATAATTCAGCGGCACTTTGTGGGCGCAACATAGGATCGATTTCCATTGACCAATCAATTGCCTTGAGTAGCTTTTCTGAATATTTTCGTTGATAGGCTTCAGTAGCCGATTTCATCGTGTCATGTTCATGTCGTTTAACGGCTTCAGGTGGCGGGCGGTGATCAATGCAATTTCGCATGCTTGCGCCAAACGAATAAATATCTGTCCAGGGCCCAACATAGCCGCTGTTATTGTATTGCTCAATGGGCGAGAAACCCGGCGTAATGACTTGGGTTAACTGACTACTGCGTGTCTGCATGATTGGATGAACCGCACCGAAATCAAGTAACAATGGGCTACCACCTGGGCGTAGATGAACATTACTGGGTTTAATATCAAGATGTAAAAAACCGGTTTTATGAATCATATCCAAACCCTTTAATAGGGCTGGGAATACGGTTAATAAGAATTGTTCACTTAAAAAGCCACCGTGTTTTTTAATATAACTATGTAAATTATGGCCTTGTTCATAGTCCATCACGATATAAACGGTACCGTTGCCACTGAAGAAATTATTTACGTGGACAATATTGGGATGTTGCAGTTTCGCAAGTGTTTTTGCTTCATGGAGAAACAGTTTACGTCCATGATTGAGGTATTCGGTGGCATCTTCGTTTTTTGGGACAACGCGCATTTCTTTGTCACGTTTTGCGAGCTTTGAAGGCATGTATTCTTTAAGAACAACTCGCTTACCTGTATCGACTTCTTTAGCGAGGTAAACATAGCTAAAACCACCACGACTCAGGGTCTTGCTGATAACATAGTTATCAATGCGTGTATCATTAGGTAAGCTTTTAGCTGCAGAGCTCATTAAATCGTGGCTTTGTGTTAGGTTCTTAGAGGCTAAAGCCTAGCACAAGATATTGATAAAACCTCGTATATGCCTGATATTAAATAGGCTTAAGTAATTCAGTGTGACAGGACATTATTATGATTCGCAGTATGACTGCTTTTTCTCGTTGTGATCGCGGTAGCGATTGGGGCACCTTGAGTTGGGAAGTGCGCACGGTTAATCACCGTTATTTGGAACCCAGTTTCCGCATGCCTGAAGAATTGCGGGTGATTGAAAGCAAGTTGCGAGAGCGGCTGACCAAGCGTCTTGGTCGTGGCAAGATTGAGTGTAATTGCCGTTTTCAAGCTCAAGAAGAGACTCAAACGGGTCTGAATATTAATACTGAATTTGCCAAGCAATTGGTTCAAACCAGTCGTGAGGTTGACCATTTGTTATATAACCCGTCTGCGGTTAATTCACTGGATATTTTGCGCTGGCCTGGCGTGATTGAAACTAGTTCAGCAGATTGGGGTGTCTTGCGCCAAGAGGCTTTAACGTTATTTGATGAGGCCTTGGATGATCTAATCAGCACGCGTGAACGAGAAGGTGATCGCTTAAAGGCAATGATCATTGAGCGACTCGATGCGATGGTCGTTATTGTCGCTGAAGTACGCAAGGTCATACCCGATATTATCACTGCTCAACGTAATAAGATTATCGAGCGTTTGAATGGCCTCGATGTTGAATTGGATGATGGTCGCTTGGAACAAGAAGCCGCGATCCTTGTGCATAAAATGGACGTCGACGAAGAAATGGATCGCCTAGCAACCCATCTAGATGAAGTCAGGCGCAATCTGGATGGTAATAAACCAGTCGGGCGACGTTTGGACTTTTTGATGCAAGAGCTAAACCGTGAAGCCAATACCTTAGGTTCAAAGTCTATTAATATAGATACAACGCGTGCTTCGGTCGACTTGAAGGTCTTGATTGAGCAAATGCGCGAACAAATTCAGAACATAGAATGATGGTTAATCAATAATGCAAAACAGCACAAATTCAGCAGTCGGTACCTTATATATTATCTCTGCGCCTTCGGGGGCGGGTAAGACCTCTCTGGTGCATGCCTTATTAAAGCGTGACGACAAGGTGATGGTGTCGGTGTCTCATACCACCCGCGCGATGCGTGAGGGTGAGGTTGATGGCTCGCATTATAATTTTGTCAGCGTTGATAATTTCAAAGCCATGGTCGAAAAAGGCCTTTTTCTTGAACATGCACAGGTATTTGATAATTCCTATGGTACTTCTCGAGATTGGGTCGATGCACGCTTGGCCGAAGGTACCGATGTTATTCTTGAGATAGATTGGCAGGGTGCAAGACAAGCACGTGAAGCCTTTGGTGTTTCCACTGGTATATTCATTTTGCCGCCATCGCGTCAGGCACTTGAAGAACGTCTGCAGGGTCGAGGTCAGGATAGCGATGAGATTATCGCGCGCCGTATGCAGGATGCTGTCAGCGAGATTGAGCATTTCGATGAATTCGACTTCCTCGTCGTAAATGATGATTTTGACGCGGCATTAGAGGAGTTATTGGCCATATTTGTCGCTGGACGGCTCAAAAAAGAGGTAAAACAGCCTGAAATAGCTAATATGATCGCGGATCTACTAGCATGAAGGGTCTGATTTGCGTACAATTCTCCGCCCGTCACCATTGAACGGGTTATCACCGCATAATTTTTGGAGAACAGCATGGCTCGCGTAACAGTAGAAGATTGTTTGGATAATGTTGAAAATCGTTTCGATCTCGTTATGGTTGCTACGCGTCGTGCACGTCAATTAACTAACGGCAAAGAGCCTTTGGTTGAGCCAGAAAATGACAAGCCAACAGTTATTGCATTACGTGAAATTGCTGAAGGTCTGATTAGTACCAAAATTATGGATAAAGTTGATTCTGACGCTGCTGCCGCTGCCGAAGCTGCTGCACTTGAAGCAGAAGCCAACTTGAACAGTGAGCTTCCATCTCCTCTGGACTAAATGCACTTCGTTTAGTTCTTTACACACCGCGCTTCGCCCCACACAATAGTTACTTGTTGATGGGTAAACCTCATAAGGAGAGGCGAAGGTGTTTCTGATTAGTGACCTGTGCGAGATGCTTGAAGAGTATCTTGAATACGATCAGGTTAAAGAAATCTATAATGCCTACCTATTTGGTGCGGAAGCACACAAGGGGCAACATCGCCTGTCTGGCGAACCTTATATATATCACCCTATTGCGGTTGCGCGGATCCTTGCCGAGCAGCGAATGGATCATAAAACCATCATCGCCGCAATCTTGCATGATGTCATTGAAGATACGCCAACCGCAAAAGAACATCTCAGTGAGCTGTTTGGCGAAGATGTGGCTGAGTTAGTTGATGGCGTTAGTAAGCTGACCCAAATCCAATTCGAGAGTAAGGCGGAACAGCAAGCTGAGAATATGCGCAAGATGATGTTGGCGATGACGCGAGACATTCGTGTGATTCTTATCAAGCTCGCAGATCGTTTACATAACATGCGCACGCTCGGGCATATGCGCCCTGATAAAAGACGTCGCATTGCGCGCGAGACGTTGGATATCTATGTACCGATTGCCAGTCGCCTTGGTATGAACAGATTAAGAATTGAGCTTGAAGAATTAGGTTTTAAATCGATGTACCCAATGCGTTATGCCGTTTTGGATAATGCCTTGAAAAAAGCACGTGGTAATCGAAAAGAAATTGTACAAAAGATTGAAACATCGATTAAACATCGCTTGGTGCAAGAAGGATTTAGCGGTGATGTGATTGGCCGTGAAAAACATCTCTATAGCGTTTACGAAAAAATAAAAAATCGAGTTTCATCTTTGTCAGAAGTCTTCGATGTATATGCTTTCCGCATCGTGGTTGAGTCCGTTGATGAGTGTTACCGGGCATTAGGTGTAGTACATAACCTTTATAAACCAGTGCCAGGTAAGTTTAAGGATTATATTGCGATTCCTAAAACCAACGGATACCAATCTTTGCACACTATTTTATTTGGTCCTTATGGCGTGCCAATTGAAGTGCAGATTCGCACACAAGAAATGCATACTGTCGCAGAGAAAGGGATTGCCGCACATTGGCGATACAAAACAGGCGATGCAGTTGGTTCAGCCGATCATGTGCGTGCACGCGAATGGCTACGTAATATTTTAGAAATGCAAAAAAGTGCTGGCGACTCTTTAGAGTTTATTGAAAACTTAAAAATAGATTTATTTCCAGATGAGATTTATATCTTTACTCCGGAAGGTAAAATCATGGAAATGCCACGTGGTGCAACCGCGGTCGATTTTGCCTATGCGGTGCATACCGATATTGGTAATTCCTGTGTCGCCGTAAAAATCGATCGACGACTAGCGCCATTACGCACACCATTATGGAATGGTCAGCATGTTGAGATTGTTACTGCACCGAATGCACGACCTAACCCAGCTTGGTTGAATTTTGTTATTACCGCTAAGGCGCGTTCTAACATTCGTCACTTCTTGAAAAATCTTCGTCAAGATGAAGCAATACAACTTGGCCAGCGTTTAATAGATAAGGCGCTAACTGCTTTTAATGTTGAATTAAAAGATGTTCCTGAACAACGTGTCAATGACTTACTTGAACAGTATGGTTTTAAGACGCTTGATGATCTACTGGCTGATATTGGTCTTGGTACACGCATGGCACAGTTAGTTGCGCGTGCGTTGATGCCGGAAGAAACTGCGGTGAATGACAATCTAGCAGATGAATCAAGTTCTTCTGCCTTGATGATCAAGGGTACTGAAGGCATGTTGGTTAACTTTGCAAAATGTTGCCATCCTATTCCCGGTGATCCGATTATTGGTTTCCTCAGTGCCGGTCGCGGTATTGTTGTGCACAATGAGATGTGTACTAACGTTGGTGATTTCCGTAAACATCCTGAAAAATGGATCGACGTGCAGTGGGAAAATGATCTTGAAGGTGAATTCCAGGTGAGCCTGCGGGTTGATGTTTCTAATCAGCGAGGCTCGCTGGCAACGATCGCTGCAACGATAGCAGACATGGGCGCAAATATTGAAAACGTCATTATGGAAGAACGTGAAGGTAATTACAGCACAATGAATTTCACCTTAAGCGTTAGAGACCGTCAGCATCTTGCAAAAATAATGCGACAAATTCACGCGAATAAAAAAGTGTTACGTCTGGCACGTAGCTAAAAAAGTTAAAATATTGGGAGGCCAGCATGGCACGCGAAATTATTTCTACGGATAAAGCGCCACAAGCGATTGGTACTTATTCACAAGCAGTGAAAATTGACAATACGGTTTATATGTCGGGGCAGATCCCTTTAATTCCTGAAACCATGGAATTAGTTGATGGTGATATTGAAGCGCAAATCACTCGTGTGTTTGATAATTTGCTAGCCGTTGCTAATGCAGCGGGCGGTGATCTTTCTCACGTAGTTAAACTTAATGTATTTCTTACTGACCTCACAAATTTCCCGGTTGTTAATGAAGTGATGGCGCGTTATTTTTCTGAGCCTTATCCTGCCCGTGCTGCGATTGGTGTTGCAGCTTTGCCGAAAGCGGCAGAAGTGGAAATGGATGCTGTGCTACAACTAGATTAGTCGCTATACGATGAGCGCGGATCCGGCTTCATTATTAGTGACATCACTGCGTGGTGTCGGTAATAAAATCGCAGAGAAATTAGCGCGATTGAATCTGTATACCGTGCAAGATGTTTTGTTTCATCTTCCTTTTCGTTATGAAGATCGCACACGGGTTGTGCCCATTGGTAGTCTTCGACCTGGTGAGTCAGCGGTTGTGCAAGGTGAGGTCTTACTTACAGAAATAAAATTCGGCCGGCGCCGAAGCATGTTATCGCGTATCAGTGATGGCACAGGTTCATTAACACTGCGGTTTTTTCATTTTAATGCCGCGCAAAAAGCCAGTCTTGAACGTGGGGCAACCGTACGTTGTTATGGCGAAGCACGTAAAGGTGCAGCAACGCTGGAATTGATTCATCCTGAATACCAAATTGTTACTGCGTTATCTAATCACGAAGCTGAAGAACATCTGACTCCAGTTTATTCAACCACGGAAGGTGTACATCAACTTAAACTACGCGATTTGACGGAACAGGCATTGAAACATGTTGATGATGTGTATGAATGGTTGCCAAGCGATTTACTGACAGAATTAAAATTACCCACCTTGCAAGAAGCGATTAAGTTATTGCACCGACCTGCTGCGGATATATCGGTGCATGAATTAACAGACTCACGTCATCCAACCCAACAACGTTTAGCCTTTGAAGAACTGTTGGCACAACACTTAAGTATGCGTCAATTGCGTGAACGCATGCAGTCACATCAAGCACCTTCGTTGAAAACAGCCGGAAAATTACAACAACAATTTCTCGATGCATTGCCGTTTGAATTAACAGGTGCACAACAACGTGTGGCAAACGAAATACAAACGGATTTAGATCGTGATGTACCAATGCAACGTCTGGTACAAGGTGATGTGGGTTCAGGTAAAACGGCTGTTGCGGCTTGCGCGGTGCTAAGCGCGATTGAAGCAGGTTACCAAGTTGCAATGATGGCGCCGACAGAATTATTAGCCGAACAACATTATCAAAACTTTCGTCAATGGCTTGAACCGATGGGATTGCAAGTGGCGTGGCTATCTGGAAGTTTAAAAACAAAACCGCGTCGAGAATCACTTGCCAGCATTGAAGATGGCTCGGCACAATTAATTGTTGGTACACATGCCTTATTTCAAGCCGAGGTTGAGTTTGCAAAATTGGGTTTGGTAATTATTGATGAACAACATCGCTTTGGTGTGCATCAACGATTAGCATTGCGCGAGAAGGGCAGTAGTGAAGGTGGTCATCCACACCAATTGATTATGACTGCGACGCCCATTCCTAGAACATTGGCAATGACTTTTTATGCCGATTTAGATAGTTCGGTGATTGATGAAATGCCACCGGGACGTACGCCAGTGAGTACCGTAGTCATTCCAGATAGTCGGCGTAACGAAGTGGTGCAACGGGTCGAACAGGCTTGTAAATCAGGGCGACAAGTTTATTGGGTGTGTACCTTGATCGAAGAATCAGAAGCACTGCAATGTGAAGCGGCAGAAGATACGGCAAAGGCCTTAACGGAAGCGTTGTCTAATTTAAAAGTGACCTTAGTGCACGGGCGTATGAAGGCTGCAGAAAAAGAAGCGGCTATGTCGGCATTTAAAAAGGGTGATATTGACCTGTTGGTTGCAACAACGGTTATTGAGGTCGGTGTTGATGTGCCCAATGCGAGTTTAATGGTCATCGAAAATGCCGAGCGTTTTGGTTTGGCGCAATTACATCAATTACGTGGTCGAGTTGGTCGTGGAAGCCATGAAAGTAGTTGTGTACTGCTATACAAAAATCCTTTGTCGAGGCGCGCACGTGATCGGCTTGCCGTGATGCGTGAAACGACCGATGGTTTTGAAATAGCACGCCATGATTTAGAACAACGTGGCCCCGGTGAAGTTTTAGGTACGCGTCAAACAGGCCTTGCTGAAATGCGCGTTGCTGATTTATTGCGTGATCAGGATTTATTGCCATTAGTAGAACAAACAGCGACACAGCTTTTTGAACATTGGCCGGAGCATATTGAACCATTGATAAGACGATGGATCGGGGATGCTCAGCGTTATGCAGATGTTTAAACCAACGTGGTATGGTATCGGCCATTCGAGCAAGGTAGTTGTTAATGCACCATCGTGAGCCAGTTTGGCGCCATCATCGACATGTTTTACGTAGTCGCGTCCCTCTGGATTGGTGGCGCTGGTTAATCGATCCCGCGTCATTAACCAAGCGGTTACAATTTGCTTGTGCAGGTCGATTTCATGTTGAGGTGGTCAGTCAGGGCTGGGGTGTGCCGCATCACAATGAGTCGCGTTGCATGGGTTTACCGGAAGGTAGACGTGCATTGTTGCGAGAGGTTTATCTCTATTGTGATGATCAGCCGTGGGTGTTCGCGCGTACGGTGATACCGGCAACAACCTTAACCGGCCATGAAAGACGCCTGATGCATCTGGGTAATAAGCCATTAGGGGCGGTGTTGTTTGCCGATCCCGGTATGCGACGCAGTGACGTTGAGTTGGCTTGTATTGGTTCTGGCCAAAAGCTTTTTAGACGTGCAACGGAACGTTTGGCTCAGCAACCGAAAAGCATTTGGGGGCGACGTTCAGTTTTCAATCTGCATGATAAGCCGTTACTTGTCAGTGAGATATTCCTTCCCAGTACGCCGAACCATCCTTAGTTATTATCTAAAGTTGGATAAAACTGGCGCGAACCCGATAGCTTGGCGATAATAGCGGTATGCAGAATCCCTTAGAGTTTATTCGTCGGTATTATCGTGAGAACGTTCCTGATCGCACGCAAGATCGCCTTCTACAATATGCCTTATTAATGAGGCTGAATCGGCCAATTGGGATCTATTTACTGCTCTGGCCAACATTATGGGCATTGTTGATTGCTTCTAATGGCAGTCCTTCCGTTGGCGTAAGCATTGTCTTCGTACTTGGCGTTATCCTAATGCGTTCGGCAGGCTGTGTGATTAATGATTTCGCGGATCGTAAAATAGACAAACATATTGAGCGAACCAAAGATCGCCCAATTACAGCAGGACGTGTTTCTGAGCGTGAGGCCTTAGTATTGTTTATTGGTCTGTGCCTTACGGCCTTTGTTTTAGTGTTATTCATGAATTTGCTGACCATTCGCCTATCTATCGTGGCTGTGGCATTGGCAGCGATTTATCCCTTTATGAAACGTTACACCTATTTGCCGCAGGTTTTCCTCGGTTTGGCCTTTGGTTGGGCTGTACCAATGACCTTTGCAGCGCAAACGGGGGAACTGCCGCCCTTAGCGTGGTTGATGCTAACCGGTACGGTATTGTGGGCTACGGCCTATGACACCATGTATGCCATGGTTGATCGAGAGGATGACCTCAAGGTAGGGGTGAAGTCGACCGCCATACTGTTTGGTGAGGCTGATCGCGTCATTATTGGTGCTATTCAATTGTTATTGATGCTGGTTTTGTTGCTGGTTGGTCGCCAAGCTGAATTAGGCGGCATTTACTATATTGGTCTGGGTTTTGCTGCGGCAACGTTAATTTATCAACAAAAATTGATTTGGTACCGACAACCGGCAGAATGCTTGAAGGCCTTTTTGAATAATAACTGGTTTGGTCTGGCGGTATTTTTAGGACTTTTGGGTGATTTAGTACTGAAATAAGACTGGAAAATCAGGTTTAAACGACTATTTTATATATTGACAACAATAGTTTGCTATGTGAACCTTAGAAACTACATTAGTTACAATACCTTAAGAACTGTAAAGTTTAGTAATATCATGGATAGGGGTGTCCTATATTGCGATTGAGGTGTTTTTATTCATAATCAGCCGTAGGCTGGTTGAACCGGGGACAGCACTCTGTTTTCGTTATTAAAAAGCAAGCCAAAGATTGACGGACTGGTTGGAATCTATTTTGATTCTAACGGGATCGCCTTTTGCCGAGTTTCTCGTGACAATGAGAATCCACCAACGCTAGAAACTTGCGAGTATGCCTTGTTGGAAAATAGCATGGGGCTTTCGGCCGAATTGACCCAATCTCTAAAATTAGTCGCTGTAATCAAAGAAAACGAATTAGAGCAAGCTGCATGTACTTGTGTGATGCCGCCTGAATCTCATTCCTTACTGTTGATTGAAGCACCCGATGTGCAGCCCACAGAATTAAAGGCAGCGGTTCGTTGGCGAATTAAAGATCTAATTGATTTTCATATTGATGATGCCGTTATTGATGTTTTTGAAATCCCTGAACATAATGCCGCACCGGGTCGCGCCCGCTTGATGTATGCGGTCGCTGCGCGAGCATCAAAAATTAAAAAAAGCGTAGACAGTATTGAAAAAACATCATTGGATTTAGAAACTGTTGATATCCCAGAGTTGGCTATTCGCAATATCACCGCTCTACTTGATGATGATATTCGCGGCGTTGCTTTTTTGTACTTATCACAAGACTCAGGAATTATCACATTGACGAGACAGGGTTCACTTTATCTTTCTCGTAATATCGATGTGGGTACAAAGCAAATGGTTCCTAGTTCAGGTAGTGATGAATTGAATTCGGAAACCCAACAAGCGCTTGATAAAATTGTACTCGAAGTGCAGCGCTCATTAGATTATTACGAAAGTCATTTTTCTCAGCCACCAATTACTTCGCTGGTTATTGCGCCGATGGAACAAGAAGTTTCAGGTGTGTTGCCATATCTCTCTGCTAACCTAGGTATTGCAGTGAGTCGTTTAGATTTTAATAGTGTATTAAAAATTAATGAACCACTTAGCGATGAGTTGCAGTCGCAATGTCTGTTATCGATTGGTGCTGCCTTACGTCATGAGCCGAAGGTATTTTAAGCATGGCGATTCAACAACAAATTAATCTTTATCAGCCACGTTTCCGAAAGCAAGAAAAAGTTTTTGCAGCATCGAGTATGTTGATTGTATTGGTTGTTGCGATATTACTTTTTGGTGGGATTTATGGTTATGCAAAATGGAACGTGGCTGCACTTGCAACTGAAAACAATCGATTGGTGCAGCAGCAAACAAAAGAAGTTAAGCGCCTTGAATCTTTAGCACTGCGTTATCCTGTGCAGAAAAAGAGTCGTTTGTTAGCACAGCAATTAGACGATTTACAGAATGAACGTAGAGCTAAGCAATTCCTAATTAAAACCTTAGCAGGTAGAAGCATCGGTAATAGCGCAGGCTTTTCTTCTTATTTTGCAGGAGTAGCTAGGCAGAATATTAGCGGGATGTGGGTAGACCGTTTAGAGCTTGCTGGTGGCGGTGATGTGATTGGTATTTACGGTAGTACTTTGAAGCCAGAATTAGTGCCGCAATTCATACAAGCATTATCTGCAGAAGAAAGTTTTGCTGGCAGCCAATTTCAATTATTTAGTATGCAGCGTAATAAAGATAATAATGCGGTGGTTAATTTTTCACTCCGAACAGTTGTCGGGAGTAAGCCGTAAATGAAAGATGACATGCTTAAAAAAATTGAGACGCTAGCAAATTGGATTGATAACCAAAGTTTGCGTGAACGTGCGCTTATTTTATTTGCGATTATTTTTGCAATTTTTCTCGTTTGGGAAAAGGTTTTATTGGATCCACTAGATGCGCAAGCGAAGCAATTAAAAGTTGAAATAAAAAAGAAAAACAAGGAATTAACGCGTGTGCGCGATCAGCAAACACAAATTCTTGAACGTGCAAGTAGTGATCCAGATAGTCAGGTAACAAAAGATATTGAAGCTGTGCGTGCAGCGATAAAGATCGTTGATGAACGTTTGCAGCGACTAACGGGTGCTTTAATTGAACCCGCCAAGATGGCTGAGATTCTTGAAGATGTACTTACGCGCGAAACAGATTTAAAGCTAGTTAGTGTTGAAGCCTTAGCACCAAAACCACTTACTGAGTTTGATGATTCGGATAAGAAAGGCGCTAAACGTAGCAAGCATAAGTTACCAGGTGTTTATCAGCATGCCATGAGAATTGAATTTCAGGGTTCTTATTTGAGTACGCTTAATTACATGCGTGAACTAGAAGAATTGTCCCAACAATTTTATTGGGGAAGTATTGATTTTAGTGTTGAGAATTATCCTCAGGCGCGCGTTGTTATTACAGTCAATACATTGAGTTTGAATGAGGCTTGGATCGGTGTTTAATTTTAAACAACAGTTGAACCTATCAACGCGCATCCTAGTATTGGCATTGTTCTTTATGGCGAGTCAGTTTGCGCAAGCGCAACTCGATGATCCAACACGGCCAGCCAATATAGCGAATGTAGTGTCATCATCAACAGATGCAGTGACATCATCATGGGATCTGAGTTCAATACTGGTATCGCCTCAGCGCAGGGTTGCTATTATTAATGGTAAGACCGTGAAGTCGGGTGAAACCTTGGCTGGTGCAAAAGTAGTCATGATTAATGAAACAAGTGTAAAGCTGAAATATCGCGGGGAAATAATTTTATTAAAATTGTTTTCTCATTCAGTTAAGACTGCGCGAGATACGCAGTAATTAAAAAATTATATATCAGGCAGATATGCAATGAATGTAAAAATGAAATCAATTATTAATCAAAGCATGACGTTAACTAGTGCAGTGTTACTAGTGGTGTTATCAGGTTGCTCCGCATCAGGGCAGGTGCAAACAAGTACGGCAGCCGAAATTGATCAGGTTTTACAACAAGCTGTTGCATCAAATGAGGCATCGACGCAAACACCTCAAGCGGTTAGTGATGCATTGTTACCACCGATTAATATTAATGTTCCTGTCACAGAAGAAGTGCCTGAAGCGCGTTTTGATATTGGTGTTGATAATGCACCTGCCTCGGTATTTTTCATGGGTTTGGTTAAAGGTACGCCATACAACATGGTTGTGCACCCAGATGTGGCGGGTCAAATTTCTTTGAGTTTAAAAGATGTAACCATTCCTGAAGTAATGGAAGTGTTACGCGATGTATATGGTTATGAATCTAGTTTGAAGGGTAGTCTTTACCAAGTCTTACCACGTCGATTGCAGTCACGTATTTTCGAGGTTAATTACTTAAATGTGGTACGTGTTGGTAAGTCGCAAACTCGCGTGAGTTCTGGGCAGATTACTCAGCCAACGTCAGATTCGACAACAACAAATAGCAATAACACGACCAACACAACTCAAAACAATCAAGCTATCTCCGAATTATCAGGTAGTCAGGTTGAGACGAACTCAGAAGCAGATTTCTGGTCAGAATTACGTTCTGCATTAACAGCCCTTGTTGGTAATGCAGATGGTCGTAGTGTCATTGTTAATCCACAATCCGGCATTGTCGTTGTTCGTGCATTACCGTCAGAAATTCGTGACGTGTCTCGCTTCTTAGGAACAACACAGGATGTTGTAGAACGTCAGGTGATTTTAGAAGCAAAAATTATTGAAGTAGAATTGAGTGATGGCTTCCAGTCGGGTATTAACTGGACAGCATTAGGTCAACCCGGGCAGGGTAAAACAGTGCTTGGTGCGCAATCAGGTGGCGGTAGTATTTTCAGTGGTACGGGCGTGACAGGAACAGCAGGAAGTACGGTAAATTTACAACCCACTGTTGCCCCTTTTACAGGTATTGTTGATACCGCTTTTGGTGGCGTGTTCTCATTGGCTTTAAATTTGAATGATTTCACGGCCTTTATTGAATTACTTGAAACGCAGGGCAATGTGCAGGTTCTATCTAGTCCTCGTGTTTCAACAATTAATAATCAAAAAGCCGTGATCAAGGTCGGTAATGATGAGTTCTTTGTTACCGGCGTGACCAATACGACAGTGACAGGAACGACTACAACGAGCTCGCCTACGGTTACCTTAACGCCTTTCTTCTCAGGTATTGCGCTTGATGTGATTCCACAAATTGATGAAGATGATAATGTCATTTTACATATTCACCCTACAGTAAGCACCGTGTCTGAACAGGTGAAGAACTTTACGATTGGTGGACAAGTACAAAGCCTACCGTTAGCGCGGAGTAGTGTGCGTGAGTCTGACAGTATTGTACGTGCTAAATCTAATCAGATTATTGTCATTGGTGGCTTGATGCAAAATACAAGCAGAGACGAAGTGGGCTCAACACCGGGATTAAGTTCATTGCCATTGATTGGTTCTTTGTTTAATCACACTCGTGAATCGAGTACCAAGAGTGAGTTGGTTATCTTGTTACGCCCTATTGTGGTGAACACACCGGCGGCGTGGAAGAATACGATTGAAAAATCAGCTCGTCGGTTTAGAACACTGACTCGGTAACATAGAATAAAGGGCGAATAGACCCTGTGAGGCACGTGCATGTATCTGGAACACTTTACCTTAAGTGAACTTCCATTCTCAATAACACCGGACACCGGTTTCTACTTTAGTAATCCAAGTCATCAGCAGGCAATGAATGTATTGCAGGTTGCCCTGCGTAGCGGTGAAGGTTTTATTAAGATTACAGGTGAGGTCGGCACAGGTAAGACTTTATTGTGCCGTCAGTTGCTTAATCAATTATCAAATGACGAGCAGTATGTGACTGCTTACTTACCGAACCCCAATTTAAGCCCCTCTGATTTGAATCTAGCTCTCGCCGAAGAACTGGGTGTGCAGTGTGATAAAGATGACAGTCAGCATAATGTCCTCAAACTTATCAATGAACGTTTAATTGAGTTAGCGGCTGAAGGTAAGCAGGTTGTGTTATTAATTGATGAGGCGCAAGCGATGCCTGAAGCATCATTAGAAGCGCTACGTTTGCTGACGAATTTAGAAACAGAAAAAAGTAAATTATTACAAATCGTTTTATTTGGCCAACCTGAGTTGGATGTTATTTTAGAACGCCCATCAATTCGTCAGCTCAAACAACGTATTATCTTTTCTTATGCATTAGAACCTATGGGTAAAGAAGGCATACAGGCCTATCTTGCGCATCGCTTATTAACGGCGGGTTATGCAGGTATACCCTTATTTAATAATAGCGTAGTTGAGGAGCTTTTCTTAGCCAGTCGAGGTATCCCTAGATTAGTTAATATATTGGCGCATAAATCATTGATGGTTGCTTATGGGCAGGGGGCGCGGAAAATTTCTCCACAACATGTGCAAGCAGCTATTGCCGATACAGAAGATGCAAGTGTAGAGGATAAGGTTACACGACGGTGGATAAATGGGTTTGTCGGGGTTGTGGCAAGTTTATTGGTTGCGATTGGTGTATACATTTATATGGGAACAATATCATGAGTGTCATTAATCAAATGCTCAAAGATCTTGAGCAACGTCGCGCACAAGGTTTTGATAATGGGGCAGATATGCTTGATGACCTTGCCGGTGCTGATGGTGATGATGGTGTTGAGTCTTCGAATAAGAAAGGCTTTTGGTTGTTGTTTGGTTTATTGCTTATCGTTGCACTTGGCGTTGGTTTGTTCTTCGGTCAAGTTTGGCAACAAGAACAATTGCCAAGCCCTGTGCCTATAGCGGAAAAGCCAAAACAGCAAGCACCAGTAAAATCAGTTGTTGTAGAGGCTATGTCAGAACCGAAAGTGTCATTAGTTGAAAAGGAAACAGCAATAACAGAACCAGCATTAGTTATTCCTGCCCCAGTTAAGCAAGTACCCATTGTGAAAAATGAAATAGCAGAGATTCGTTCAGCTGAACCAATTGAAGCAGAAATGATTATTTCTGCAATTTTACCTTCACCATTAACGGCTACAGGTTTACGAGAAATTATCACTGTTCATGGTAGTGGCTTTATTGAACCAGTGAAGGTGACAATGGAATGGAATGAGGGTCGAGCATTTAAAGATCTAGAGCCATGGCAAGTTAAGGTGATTAGCAAAACGCAAATGCAATTGCATGTAAACCTCGGCACTTTGCCAGATGATTGGCGGATGATTATTGCCCAGTTAGATCGTGATAATAGTGCAGAATATAAATTTAGTGTTATTGCTGCGGCTAAAAAAATAATTGAAGTTGCCAGTAAAAAAAGTATTGTAGAAAAAGAACCGCAAGAAATAAAAAATGTCTTTAATAAAAAAGCGGTGGCGTTAAGTAAAGATGAACAGGTACGCTTGGCGTATGCCGAGGCAAGTAATGCTTTGCAGCAAGGTAAAATAAGTGATGCAAAAGGATTGTTTCGTAAAGTGTTGTTGTTAGATTTTACTCATATTCAATCACGTCAAACCCTAGCAGCATTATTATTTAGAGATCAACAATATGATGAAGCTATCGAGGTATTAGAACTTGCTCGTATCCAGCACCCAGAACATGTTTCGTTTACACTTTTATTAGCACGGATTCATACTGAACGAGGCCAAGATCCTATCGCTGTTGATTTGCTGGAAAGAATTAATCCGGATGTTGCTTCAAATAGTGATTTTTACGCATTGTTGGCAGCACTTTATCAACGTAGTGCGCAGTATAAAAATGCAGCAGCCGTTTATGAGAAGTTATTGCGGGTTTATCCTGGTCGAGCAGTTTGGTGGATGGGCTTAGGTTTATCATTACAATCGACCGAACGTAAGCAAGATGCATTATCGGCTTATAAAAAGGCATTAGCGACACAAGGGTTAACGGTAGAGTTAAAACGTTTTATTCAGAAGCGGATGCAGATTTTACAGCAAGAATAGATAGCTGCTAGTTTGAAGTATTGGGCTTACTTGTGTGAACTTGATTGCGGCCATTACGTTTAGCATGCAATAGCGCTTCATCGGCACTTGCAATAAGTTGTTCGGATTGTTGTTCAATACTAAGAATACTATGTGCTGGATAAACAGTTGCTACACCAATAGAAATAGTGACATGCAGTGGCTCATCATTTTCGGTGGCCATAATATTTGATTCAATTGCGCTACGTAAACGTTCAGCCGTTTCTTCAGCAGATTCAGTCGCGGTGTTACTGAGTAAGATGGCAAATTCTTCGCCACCATAACGTGCCAACACATCACTTCGGCGCATGTGCACATTAAGATGTTTAGAAACTTCTCTCAGCACTTTGTCACCAATAGGATGACCATGCTCATCGTTAATGCGTTTAAAATAATCTATATCAATAAATAAACAAGAAAGTGGATGAGTGTTGCGTCTTGAGCGTTCTACTTCTTCAATAATTCTTTGGTCGAAGAAACGACGGTTATTTAAAGTTGTTAAGGCATCGGTAAGACCGGTACGTTTTAGGCGCTCAAGATTAAGTGTGTTCTCAAGACAAATAGTAATAATCGCAGCAAGTCGTTGCAGTAAATCTGTTGCGGTACCATTTATGTAACGTTTATGATCATGGCTACCCAAGTTTAAGAAACCAATGATTCGTCCTTGTCGTACTAAAGGTACTTGCGCGAGGCTATTAAGGCTGGCGTGATGATTAGCAAATAATTTTCTATGTAACTTGGTTTTGTAAGCACCTAGTTGCGGCTCGGCAGAAAAAGATAGTTTCTGTTGTCGTGCAATACTGTCTTCGCTGAACATGAGCTGTGGCAGTTTCGATAGGTCAGTTCCCTCATCTTCTAAAATAGTACGTATTTCCGAATGCGGATCATCAAGCTCAATACTAATTGCATCAAGTTCGAAGTCTTGTGGGTACTGTTTCAGGATCATGCTAATCAACTCAGACATACTGGCGGCACCCAGTAATAAAAGTTCGAGTGATTGTAGACGTTGGTATTTGTCCTCGTTGCGCCGTGCTTCATCCAGCAGCACACGCATATTGCGCTGCAAGGTGCGAGTATCAACACTTGTGTCATGCATAAGATGTGCAGCCATTCTGTCCATGGGGTAAGCGTAGTAAAAGCCCTACGCAGTGCATGCGATCTACGTCACATTATGCGAATTCCACAATATATTACCAGTTTTATATTACACAACTATTATGAGGGTGGTTCAGCACGACAAAGGCACCAAACCGAAATACGGCGCGCACCGGCTTGTTTGAGTTTTTTAGCGAGTGCATTGACGGTTGTACCGGTGGTCATAACATCATCGATGATCGCAATATGTCGATCTTTTACTGAGTAATTAATAATAAAGGCATCTTTTAGATTCTGTTTGCGCTGACGTAACGACAAGCTGGATTGTGGCGGAGTGGCTTTAGTTCGCTGTGCAAGATCGTTTAAAAGCGGTATTTTTAGCAGTTTCGCAATCGGCCGAGCTAATTCCAAAGACTGGTTATAGCCTCGCTCACGTTGCCGAGAGGGATGTAAGGGCACGGGTAATAGGCCATCAGGTAACTCATCAAGCAGGCTGGCCGTGTTACTGATTTGTTGAGCCATTAATTGCCCCAGTAAGCTCGCAATTGCGAGCTTGCTACGAAATTTGATGGCATGGATGAAATAGTCGAAAGGATGGGCATAAGGAAAAAAGGCCAGACTATGGTCGAAATAGGGTTTATTTTTCAAGCATTGGCCACAGTGTCGTATTTGTAGCAGGGGTGACTCTTCGAGGAAGCCCTCAAGCCTCTCAAAACGGCTTTCCAGCGGGTTAGCGCAACGCAAGCAAGTCTCACCAAGTACCGGTAGATCGGCTAAACATGGGCTACACAGGGCTGAATCCGCTTCTTGATGGTCAAGATCGCCACAAAGAAGGCAAGGCTGAGGCAATAAGCTAATTAGACTGTTTTTTAACCAGTAGTAAACCACGGAATTCCCTTCCCGTTGACAACCAGACTCCGCTGGCTAAGATGCATTCATTCTAACTGTTTTTAGTACTTTTCGGAGAAATCTCTCATGACAACCAGCAATACTTCATTAGCCGATACGACAACGAATATAACGCACAGCCCACTGCGTCACGATTGGAGCGTTGCTGAGATCGAAGCGCTATTTGCTCTACCTTTTAATGATCTATTGTTTCGTGCACAAACACTGCATCGCCAATTCTTTGATGCGAATACTGTGCAGGTCAGTACGTTAATGAGTATTAAAACCGGCTCATGTCCGGAAGATTGTGCTTATTGCCCACAGAGTGCTCACCACGATACGGGGCTGGAAAAAGAAAAATTACTCGCTATCGAAAATATTATGACAGAGGCGCGTGCAGCAAAAGAAAAAGGTGCATCGCGCTTTTGTATGGGAGCTGCTTGGCGTAGTTTGAATGATCGCGATGTGGACTACATTGTTGAATTGGTCAGTGGCGTTAAAGAATTGGGCATGGAAACCTGCATGACCTTGGGCATGCTCAAAGAAGACCAAGCCAAGACACTAAAAGATGCGGGTCTAGATTATTATAATCACAATCTTGACACGTCGCGTGAATATTATGGCGATATTATCACCACACGTACCTATGACGATCGTTTAGAAACATTGAAACATGTACGTGATGCCGGCATGAATGTCTGTTGTGGTGGCATTGTTGGTATGGGCGAAGATCGTAGTGATCGTGCTGGTCTGTTGTATGAATTAGCAACCATGGCAAAGCATCCAGAAAGCGTGCCGATTAATTTACTCGTACAAGTTGAAGGCACACCATTAAAAGGTGTCGAAGCACTCGATAGTTTTGAATTTATTCGCACTATTGCAGTAGCGAGAATTCTCATGCCAGCTTCGTATGTGCGTTTATCGGCAGGCCGTGAAAACATGAATGATGAAACGCAGGCACTTTGTTTCCTTGCCGGTGCTAATTCTATTTTCTATGGTGAAAAATTATTGACCACACCGAACCCAGAAGCAGATAAAGACATGCAATTATTTGCGCGCCTAGGTTTGCAAACCGAAGCGACGAGTTGTTCTGAAGCATAAACATGTTTGAGCTTGATGGTTTTCTCCAGCAGCAGCGCGAGCAGGAACTGTATCGTGCTCGCATAACGTGTGAAGGCGCACAGGGGCCGTTGCAAGTTTGTGATGGAAAGCCATTCCTTTCTTTTTGTAGTAATGACTACCTTGGTCTTGCGGCTGATCCTCGTATTGCTGACAGTTTACGTAAGGCAACAGAACAATATGGTGTGGGTAGTGGTGCGGCACATTTAATTAATGGCCACACCTCAGCACACCATGCACTTGAAGAAGAGCTTGCAGAATTTACAGGACGTGAAAGAGCATTATTATTCTCCACAGGTTATATGGCCAACCTCGGTGTGGTCAGCGCGTTAGTCGGACGTAATGACGAAGTGGTTGCGGATAAATTAGTGCATGCCTCGTTGATTGATGCAGCAAAATTATCAGGTGCAAAGTTAAAACGTTATCAACATGCTGATGTTGCATCCTTGGCATCGCGATTAGAAAAGCCAATCACATCAAAAAGACTCGTTGTTACCGACGGTGTTTTTAGTATGGATGGAGATATCGCACCATTACCTGAAATCATTAACAAGATCGGCGATAGTAAAAATACAGCGACTCTATTGGATGATGCGCATGGCATCGGAGTGTTGGGTCAACACGGCCGTGGTTGCGTTGAGCATTTTGATTGCAACAGTGATGTTGATATTTTAATGGCAACCTTGGGTAAGGCATTTGGTACCTTTGGTGCCTTTGTCGCGGGTAGCGAAGAATTAATCGAAACACTCATTCAATCCGCACGCAGTTATATTTTTACTACAGCGATGCCCGCAGCAATTGCCGAGGCAACTCGTACCAGTTTGAAAATTGTACAAACTGAGAATGAACGTCGAGAAAAGTTACAACAATTAATTAAACAATTCAGAGCTGGTGCGCAGCAATTAGGATTAAGGCTGGCTGATTCCATAACACCTATTCAGCCTATTATTGTTGGTAGTGCAGAACAGGCTGTAAAAATGAGCAAGGCATTAGCTGATAAGGGTATCTTGGTCAGCGCGATTAGACCGCCTACTGTTCCGGCTGGCACGGCACGCCTGCGGATTACATTTAGTGCAGCACATAATGAAAAACAAGTGGAAGAGTTATTGTCTGCATTGGAGTCGTTAGTATGACAATGCTGCACTCAGTTGTTTACGGTGAAGATGAAACATCAAAACCAGAGTTGGTGTTGCTGCATGGCTGGGGTGCACACAGTGGTGTTTGGCAAACTGTTTTGCCTATCTTACAAAAAGATTTTCGCGTGACCTGTATAGATTTACCCGGCCATGGCAATAGCCCTGCGCTTGCTGATAACGGTATTGATAGCTGGGCAAAAGCGGTATTGGAAGTGGCTCCTGAAAAATCGACCTGGCTGGGTTGGTCGCTTGGAGGCCTTATTGGTCAACGTGCGGCCTCGATGGAGGAGGCTCGCTTTGAAAGACTAATATTACTTTCTTCGACGCCTAAATTTGTAGCATCAGAAGGATGGCCTGAAGCTGTCGATGAAAAAACATTTCAAGAATTTTATGCCGAGGTAATCCGTGAACCAAGCGTAAGTTTATTGCGCTTTATAGCAATACAAACGCGCGGCAGTAAAACCGCGAGTGAAGATAGTCGTGTGTTGCGTAAAACATTATTGAATCCTGCACCAAAGCCCGAAGCATTGGATGTGGGTATGAAGTTGTTACTTGCAACTGATTTACGCGAAGAATTAAATGAAATTTCGTGTCCTGTTTTAGTTCTGGGTGGAGAAAGAGATAGCTTGGTACCAAAGAAGGCCTTATCAGTTATTAGTAAACTGTTTGTAAATGCGAAATACAACGTAATTAAAAGGGCGGGCCATGCACCGTTTCTTTCTCATCCAAATGAATTTTCTCAGGTGTTAACTAATTTTTGTTTTAGAAGTAATGCAGAAAAACATAAGGAAGCGAAGTGAACGATCTGACTTCATACAAACAACGGGCTGTGCAAAAGTCATTTGGCAATGCGGCAAAGACCTATGACGAAGCGGCTGTCTTACAACGTGAAGTTGCAACACAGATGCTTGAACGACTTGATTATATTAAAGCGAGTCCAAAACGTATTTTAGATTTGGGTTGTGCAACTGGCGAATATTCAGCGCGTCTTGCGAGGATTTATAAAGGTGCGCAAGTTATTAGTTTGGATATTGCCGAACCGATGTTAAAAGAAGTGCGTCGTCGTTCTACTTGGTTACGTCCGCTTCGCCGAGTCTGTGGTGATATACAAAATTTGCCGATTGCAGATCAATCTATTGATTTTATTTTTTCTAGTTTAGCTTTGCAATGGGTCGGTTCATTGGATGCGGCATTTAGTGAATTTCGGCGCGTACTGAAACCCGGTGGCTTTGTACTATTTTCTACTTTTGGTCCAGATACATTAAAAGAATTACGTGCTAGTTGGGCCGAGGTTGATAAAGAGCCACACGTACATAATTTTATCGACATGCATGATATTGGTGATGCCATGTTACGCGCAGGTTTGTCGCAACCGGTTATGGATGTTGAAACACTGACCTTAACGTATAACGATGCCTATGCATTGATGCGCGAACTTAAAAATATTGGTGCACATAATATTGCGCAGCAACGAAATAGAAACTTAACAACTAAAACACGCCTCAAAGCCGTTGTCAGTGCTTATGAACAATTTCGCAGCGATGGCGTATTGCCCGCTAGTTATGAAATTGTTTATGGTCATGCATGGTGTGATGAAAGCAAAGTAGGTGACATGAGTAATGGCGTTAGCATTGACAGTTTGCGTGGTTCACTTACATGAAGGGTTACTTTATAACGGGCACGGATACGGGCGTGGGTAAAACATTGTGTGCGGCAGGTTTACTCGAGGCGTTTAAGCAGCAGGGTAAAACAACTATTGCGATGAAACCGGTTGCTAGTGGTTGCGAAGAAACCTCAGAAGGTTTGCGTAATGAAGATGCGCTGTTGTTAATGCAACACATGACAGCAGAGGCCAGTTACGAAGAAGTTAATCCATATACCTTTGTACCACCCATGGCGCCGCATTTGGCAGCAGTTCGTGAAGGACTCACTATTAATAGTGAACCTTTAGTTAAGCAAGCCAGGCAGCTTTCAGATCGTGCTGATTGTATTGTGATTGAAGGGGCAGGTGGTTGGTTAGCACCGTTAAATGAAACACAAAGCTTTGCTGATCTTGCGAAGCAGTTTGAGATTCCTGTGATCCTTGTTGTTGGTATTCGATTAGGTTGTTTGAACCATGCCTTATTAACAGTTGAAAATATGCAGCAACGAGACGTGTGCATTGCAGGCTGGATTGCTAATGCCGGTTTACCTGAAACAGATGATTGCATGGATATTGAAGAAAATATTGCCAGTCTGGTTTCGCGTATTGCTGCACCATTATTGGGCACCGTCCCACAAATAGCAGATAAAAACATTGTAAAAATAGCTTCTCTTCTCGACGTCTCCAGTCTGTAAAAAATCTTATTTCACAGTTATTTTGTGGTTTTAAATAGTAACCATGACAACGTCATGGGTATACCCCTTTGATTCGTGCGTGTATATGTGTCATGGTGCGTCTCAAGTTAAGACTTGGTATAAGAAAAAGTATATAAGTCATTGCTAATATGAGTATTTATGAGGCTCTCATTCAAAGATTCTATTAGCGCGCTTTTGGGGCATGATTTAGTATGCTCGTGCTAAATTTAAGGGGTGAACCTGATGGTCTGTGGTTCACGGGAGTGGGCAGCGGGTCAGAAATGGCTTATTTAACTGCCTAGAATGGAATTATTCCCCCACACTTAGCGGTAAATAAAGAAGGCGGCATTATAAAGCTGCCCGTGTATATACCGAATTTAATGTAATTATAACTATAGAGAGAGTGGAGCATGTCCGTACGTAAACTGAAACAGGCAGTGATTGCGCTGTTCAGCTCAGTCCTGGTCATGACATCGAGTCATGCGTGGGCTGCTGAAATTAGCAGTCTTAATTTACGCAAAGGTGTCACTGAGGTGAGCCGCAATGCATACGATCTGCATATGATTGTATTGTGGATTTGTGTTGTCATTGGTGTTGTCGTATTTGGTGCGATGATTTATTCAATGTTCGCGCATCGTAAGTCTAAGGGTGCTGTTGCAGCGAGTTTCCATGAAAGTCATAAAGTGGAAGTTCTTTGGACTGTCATTCCTTTCATCATTCTTATTGCTCTAGCTATTCCAGCTACTAAGAACTTGTTATTAATCGAAGATGCCAGCAACCCTGACATGACGATTAAAGTGACATCGTATCAGTGGAAGTGGCAGTACGAATATATGGATGGTGATGCTGAGGGCGTGAAGTTCTTCAGTTCATTGGACAAAGCTAGTAATGATGCCCGCGCGATGAATTCTGGTATTGATGTAACAAAGGTTGCTCACTACTTAAATAATGTCGACAATGAACTCGTTATCCCTACCGGCAAAAAAGTACGTTTCCTGATTACGTCAAATGATGTTATCCATTCTTGGTGGGTACCTGACTTTGGCTTCAAGAAAGATGCTATTCCAGGTTACATCAATGAAGCATGGACACTTGTTGAAGATGCCGGTACTTACCGCGGTAAGTGTGCAGAGCTTTGTGGTAAAGACCACGGCTTCATGCCAATTGTTGTTGTCGCTAAAGAAGAAGGCGATTACAAAAAATGGGCTGCTGCGAAAAAAGCTGAAGCTGACGCTGCTGCGGCTGCCGCATCAAGCGACAAGACCTGGAGTAAAGCTGAGTTAATGGCTAAGGGTGCTGCAGTTTACGGCACTAGCTGTGCTGCTTGTCACCAAGCTAATGGCGAAGGTACAGGTCCATTCCCACCACTTAAAGGTAGTGCTCTTGCGACAGGCCCAGCGGCTGGTCACATCGATATCGTTGTTAATGGTAGTAAGACTAACCCATTAATGGCTGCATACGGTGCACAGCTTAATGACCTCGACTTGGCTGCAGTGATTACTTACGAGCGTAATAGCTGGGGTAATGATGCAGGTATCGTACAACCTAAAGACGTTAAGGCTGCCCGCTAAAGCGGTGCGCGTTTCTGGAGAATAAAATTATGAGTACAGCTCACGCAGAACACGAACACCACGGCGCGCCTAGCGGTTTGCTACGTTGGGTGTTTACAACCAACCATAAAGATATTGGTACTTTGTACCTATGGTTTGCATTTGCCATGTTACTAGTCGGTGGTTCATTCGCGATGGTTATCCGTCTTGAATTACTCCAACCTGGTATGCAATGGGTAGATCCAAACTTCTTTAACTCAATGACAACCATGCATGGTTTGATCATGGTATTTGGTGCCATTATGCCGGCCTTCGTTGGTCTCGCTAACTGGCTTGTACCAATGATGATTGGTGCACCGGATATGGCATTGCCTCGTATGAACAACTGGAGTTTCTGGATTCTGCCATTCGCAGGCACCATGTTACTTTCTACTATGTTCATGGAAGGCGGCGGTCCTAACTTCGGTTGGACTTTCTACGCACCACTTTCAACTACCTATGCACCAGCAAGTACTGACTTCTTCATCTTTGCTGTGCACATGTTGGGTTTCTCGTCCATCATGGGTTCTATTAACATCATCGCAACTATCATGAATATGCGTGCTCCTGGCATGACACTCATGAAAATGCCTCTGTTCGTATGGACTTGGTTAATTACTGCCTTCTTATTGATTGCAGTTATGCCAGTACTTGCAGGTGCGGTAACCATGATGTTGACTGATCGTAACTTCGGCACGTCATTCTTCGACGCCGCTGGCGGTGGTGATCCGGTATTGTTCCAGCACGTTTTCTGGTTCTTCGGTCATCCTGAAGTTTACATTATGATTCTTCCTGCATTCGGTATCGTTTCGCAGATCATCCCAACTTTTGCTCGTAAACGTTTGTTTGGTTACAGCTCAATGGTATACGCGACTGCATCAATTGCATTCTTGTCATTCATTGTTTGGGCTCACCATATGTTTACAGTCGGTATGCCAGTTGCAGGTGAGTTGTTCTTCTTATACGCAACCGTATTGATTGCTGTACCAACCGGTGTGAAAGTCTTTAACTGGGTCGCAACTATGTGGCAGGGTTCAATGACTTTTGAATTACCAATGAAATGGGCACTGGCATTTGTCATCCTGTTCACTATCGGTGGTTTCTCAGGTTTGATGCTCGGTATTGCTCCAGTTGATTTCCAATACCATGATACTTACTTTGTTGTTGCTCACTTCCATTACGTACTCGTAACCGGCGCATTGTTCTCAATTATTGCGGCAGTATATTACTGGTTACCAAAATGGACTGGACACATGTACAGCGAAAGCCTAGGTAACTGGCATTTCTGGACATCGATTGTATTCGTTAACATTACCTTCTTCCCGCAGCATTTCTTGGGTCTAGCAGGTATGCCTCGTCGTATTCCGGATTACAATGCAGCCTTTGCTGACTTTAACTTCATGTCTAGTATCGGTGCATTTGGTTTTGGTCTTGCGCAATTATTGTTCTTGGCACTTGTTATCAAGTGTATCAAGGGCGGTGAAAAAGCAACTGACCAAGTATGGGAAGGTGCAGAAGGCCTGGAATGGGAAATCCCATCACCAGCTCCTTACCACACCTTTGCAGAAGCGCCAGAGGTTAAATAATAGCTATATAATTTTCCGATAGCAGAAATGCTATCGGGAAGTTTCTGTTATTAAAGAATTATGGAAAATAGACAGCAAAAAAGAGCAGTTATAGTCGTTGGGTTACTAGCATTGTTAGCACTTGGCTTCTACGTAGGCTTTATTTTACTTGTCGCTTTTCGATGAATGAAGACCAGCAGCAGAAAAATAAACGACTAGCAGGGAAGTTATCGTTATCGGCAGTGGCCATGGTGGTTTTTGCCATAGTCGCTTTACCAGCGCTGTATAATTTGATTTGCAATATAACCGGTTTAGATGGACGTACCGGTCGTATAGAGAAAGAACAAGCATTGGCAACGCGACCTGATAAAACTCGGGTAATAAAAATAGAATTTGATGCTAATGTGAATGGTGACTTGCCATGGGAATTCAAAGCGCTGACAAGGCGTATTGAGGTTCACCCTGGTGAAGTGGCAACAGTATCGTATTATGCGAAGAACTTGAGCAACAGAACGATTGTGGGACAAGCAGTACCGTATGTCACACCGATTAAAGTTGCGAAGTATTTTAATAAAACAGAATGTTTCTGTTTTTCGCAGCAGAAGTTTGGCCCAGGTGAAGACAAAGAAATGCCATTACGGTTTATTGTCGATCCAGATTTGCCAAAGGATGTGAATACGATAACGTTGTCTTATACGTTCTTTGATACAAAACAGAGCGGAGTGGAGGAGGATTCAGCGAAAGCTGAAAATGCTACACCGCAATAATAAGGGCTTCGGCTCAATAATGATAAACGTCGATGCAATTGCAGATGACGCAACAGATTTGTAACATTAAAGTTAGAGAGGATAATAGTATGTCTCAAGCAAGCGGTAGCTACTACTTACCGGAACCAAGCAAGTGGCCAATCATTGGCTCTATTGGTATGTTCACTATGTTATTTGGTTTCGCTAGCTCGTTGTCTGATAAGACTCCTATCATGGGCGAAGGTGACTTGACCATGATGTATATCGGTATGGCGATTATCATCTTCATGCTGTTTGGTTGGTTTGGCCAAGTGATTCGTGAAAGCGAAAGTGGTGCTTACAACTCACAAGTTGATACCTCATTCCGTATGGGCATGATGTGGTTCATCTTCTCAGAAGTGATGTTCTTCGCAGCCTTCTTCGGTGCGCTTTACTACATTCGCACATTGTCTGTGCCATGGTTAGGCGGTGCTGATAACAATCTAGCGACTAACACTTTCTTATACGACGGTTTCGTACCATCATGGCCATTAAATGTAATGCCGGATGCGGCTGCTGGTGGTTATAGCGTATTTAAGGAAACCATTGGTGCTTGGGGTATCCCAGCGTTGAATACTGCTTTATTACTGACTTCTGGTGTGACGTGTACATTGGCACATTGGGCGCTGAAGAAAGGTAACCGCACTGGTTTAACATTCTGGTTGTTCGCTACTGTTGTCTTAGGCTTCGTCTTCGTTGGTTTCCAAGCTTACGAATACATTCACGCTTACTCAATTGGCTTGAAGTTATCTTCAGGTGTATATGGTTCAACCTTCTTCATGTTGACTGGCTTCCACGGTTTACACGTAACGATTGGTGCAATTATGCTGACAGTTATGATGTTCCGTTCAATGAAGGGTCATTTCACAGATGAAAATCATTTCGCATTTGAAGCTGCCGCTTGGTACTGGCACTTTGTAGATGTTGTTTGGTTAGGTCTGTTTATCTTCGTTTACGTACTTTAAACGAAACTAAAGAAGATACAAAAAAGGCGCTGTCTTTACTGACAGCGCCTTTTTATTTGTACAGTACGAAAAGAAAGTTTTACGGACCGTATGGGCTAGGGTTGGGTTGTATATAGCCTAGTTTGACTAATACCATCAATATGCCAAACAGTACCACTGACGCACCGACACGGAGACTTAGGGCTTTAACGGTACGAGTGCTCTTACCTTTATCGGTAACCATGTAACGCATAGCGCTGAATAGGGCGAAGACGATGCCAGCTAAAATGGCGAGTACAATAATTTTCATTCTGCTATATCTCTAACTTTAATGTACGCATAGTATACGCGTATTCGATTTTCAGACACAGCTTGAGAGCATCATGCAAATAGGACGATTTCAATTTAAGCCCAGCATACTCGTTACACTGATTTCGTTGGTGGTTTTCCTTGTTCTAATGTCACTAGGTCTATGGCAGTTGAATCGTGCTGAGCTGAAGATTGAGACTCAGCAGGCGCTTATATCAAACCTGAAGCAGCTTGAATTAGATCTATTAACCCCGCTTGATGAGAATGGCAAATATCGTTTCAGGCATGCCCGACTTCAGGGGCATTTTGATGTAGAGCATCAGTATCTATTGGATAACCGTGTTGAGAAAGGTCGTCCAGGTTTCTTAGTCATTACTCCCTTTGTTTATGCTGTCGATGAGGCAGTTATCTTGGTTAATCGTGGTTGGCTGCCATTGGGCAAGACACGTGAGGATTTACCAAGTATTGAAGTAGTTAATACGCCACGGATTATTAGGGGTATTTTGGCGGATTTACCCGGTAAATTACCCAGTTTTGGTATTAATACGGCGGTTTTAGGTGGCAGCTGGCCACGGGTCATTCGTGATGTTGAAATAGAACAGATCAGCCTCGACTTGGGGTACAATGTGCCGCCATATTTACTGCATTTAGCGCAGGAAAATAGTGCGGCGTATACGCAGAATTGGCAACCCGTTGCGAGTGGCCCAGAAAAGAACCAGAGTTATGCAATTCAGTGGTTCAGCATGGCATTGGTGATACTTATTTTATTTATCGGCTTGAATAGCCGACGTTCGGAGGAATAGCGGTGGAACAACAGTCAAAAAAGTCGGGTATGGATCCGCGTATGACGATTATCGTAATGGTATTAGTATTTGTAGTACCGGTTGGTATGGCGATTGTTTTACATAGTATTGGTGATGGTTTTAAAACGGTCTCAACTACTAACTGGGGAAATTTAGTTACACCGGTACGACCGATTGCAAATTTTTCCACAACAACGATTGATAATAAAAAGTTCGATCGTGAAATGCTAAATGGTAAGTGGACCATGTTCTACATTGATTCTGCTGGTTGTAATGAAAGCTGTTTCAATAACCTTTATACCGTTCGTCAATCACGACTTGGCATGGGTGGCGAAAAAGATCGTGTGCAACGTGTGATGCTACTCGTTGATGATGGCAATAATTCTCAATTAGAAAAAGTGATTGAAGAGCACCAAGGCATGAATATTATTCGTCTGGATAAAGCGACGATGAAGGAAGTGCTAAATAATTTTGAATTTGAAGGATTAAAATCAGCTAATACGGCGCAACGAATTTATTTTATTGATCCACTCGGTAATTTGATGATGCACTTTGAAAGTGACATTAGCCCAAGAGGCGTGGTTAAAGATCTTGAGCGTTTACTCAAATATTCAAGAATTGGTTAAAGGGTCGGCGCGATGAATGATGAAACACAAACAACCGATGAAGTAACACTTAAAGATATTACTTGGCGTGATTATTACAATCTTTGTAAACCCAAGGTCGTTATGTTGATTGTTTTCACTGCAGTCGTAGGGATGCTGCTTGCTGTCCCCGGCGCTGTACCATGGTCGTTATTTCCATGGCAGCCATTTATTTTTGGCACCATTGGTATTGGTTTAGCGGCAGGTTCAGCCGCTGCGATTAATCAGGTTGTTGATCAACGCATCGATGCCCAAATGGCGAGAACAAAGAATAGGCCACTACCAACCGGACACATGGATAGCAAACGCGCATTGGCCTTTGCTTTTGCAATTGGTGCCGTTGCAATGATTATCTTAGTCGTGTTTGTGAATGAATTAACGGCAATACTTACTTTTGCTTCGTTAATTGGTTATGCGGTTGTTTATACCATGTACCTTAAATACGCCACGCCACAGAATATTGTTATTGGTGGAGCGGCAGGTGCAGCGCCACCTGTTCTAGGTTGGACGGCTATTACAGGCGACATTAACGCGCATTCATTATTATTGTTCTTAATCATTTTCGCATGGACACCACCCCATTTTTGGGCATTAGCAATTCATCGTTGTAAAGAATATGCAAAGGTTGATGTGCCGATGTTGCCAGTGACGCATGGTCTTGAATTTACGCGTTTACAAATTTTGTTGTACACGATTATTCTTATCGTTGTAACGATTTTACCATTTGTAACATTGATGAGTGGTGTGTTTTATTTGGCAGGGGCAATTGCTCTTGGGCTTGGCTTTTTATATTACTCGTTGGAAGTTAAAAAAGCCGAAGATGAAACAATGCCGATCAAGACCTTTGGTTATTCTATTTTTTACTTAATGGCCTTGTTTGCATTCTTATTGATTGATCACTACATCCCTTATTAAATTATTTATGCTATTTATTTTCGCCAGATTACTTACTGTCGAGGGTATTGATCTGATCCCAATCAGCAGCGGGTGGGTTTTCCATATAGCGCTTGGCACGCTGTGAGAATTTTTCTGATGCCATATCACCTTGTTCAGCAAGTTGGCTAAATATATCGAAGGCCTTTTTGAAATCAGTTGCGCGATAAGCCGTTAACGCGTTTGCAAAACTATCGCGTAATTCTTGATTAGCAATCATCTCTGGTTGTAGTGGTTCATAAATAGTTGTTGGTGTTTCTTTACCCTTAACACGAACAATATCTAATTCGCGGACTGGAATAGCATCACCACATTGGGCAAGGGTCGTATCACTCAACATGATAGTGGTGCCATACATCTTATTCACACCTTCGATTCGTGCGGCTAGGTTTACTGCATCACCCATGATGGTGTAGTTGAGGCGGTCAGATGAACCAATATTACCCACTAGCATCTCACCTGTATTGATACCTATACGCGCAGAAACCTTTAAGTCACCGGGAAGAGCAAAGCTATCTTCTAGTTCTTTAAGGCGTTTATCACAGGCCAAGGCAGATTGTACGGCATGCAACGCATGTTCTGGATCGTATTGAGGTGCGCCAAATACAGCAATAATGGCATCGCCAACATACTTATCAACAAAGCCGCCGTGTTCTTTTACGATACAGGTCATTGCGGTGAAATACTGGTTAAGGAATTCAACCAAGTCATGTGGTTCGAGACTTTCTGAAATACTAGTGAAGCCGGCAATGTCCGAGAACCAAACGGTTAACTCACGTTCTTCACCACCAAGCTCAGGACTGTCACCTGCTGCCATCATTTGATCGATAACAGCGGGTTCTAGATAAAGACCGAAGGCATCTTTAATAAGACGTTTATCTTTATCAGCAACAATAAAGCGGAAACCAAGTACCGCAGATAGCGTTATTGCAGAAGCAATAATAGGATCGAGTAAAGGTAGAACTAAACCATCATAAAAACTAACCATCACGATAATAGTCCAGATCGCAACACTAGCAATAGCCGCGATGCCGAGTCGTATTGGCGCAAAGAAAAGTGTTAATAGCGCAATGGCTAGTGCAAGAGGAATAGAGAGTAGCGCATAAGAAACACTATTTATTTCTCGTAGCGAATTACCTTGTAATAAATTGTTGATGGCATGTGCATGAACGTAAACGCCGGCTATATCATCGCGTATTGCTGTGCTGGCATATTTTTTATTGTCATATTTAATAGCACAGCGTTCGGGTGCAACTAAGCCTTCCCGTGAATTTGCGAAATGTGAACTTGCTTTCTTACGATCTTCAAGACCAAGTACGGCACCTAATAGTACAACTTTGTTTTTAAAATGTTTTTCGAAGTAATTAGTATCACCTTTCTGTGTACAAGCATAGATGTCGGCTAAAGAGTAGGTCGGGATGTAATTAGCATGCGTATTAAAATTAATAAGCATGGTGTTATTTTCAGTAACTGGAACTTGATAATTATTTATTACTAATGGTTTGTTCTTTACATATTTAAGTTTTTCGCCTGCTGCACGTGCAGCAAGTTCTACAGACATAGATGGATCAAATCGGTTTCCCGCATCAAACCATAAAGGTAGATCGCGAATGATGCCATCATCATCTTCAGTGCTTAAGCCTAAATTTAGAAGACGTATATTTCGTTGGTTGCCGACTGCAAGACTATGTCCAGGATAAGGTGAAACAGGTTTACCATGGTGTTGAACCTTACCAAGTACGAGATTTCCTTTACGGCCATGTTTGAAGAGTGTTTTTAAAAAGGGTTTATCATAACCGCGTAGTTTTGTTTCGAGGCTAGTTGGTAAAACAATATCGAAACCAAGGACCTTAGCACCACCGGCCATAATGGCATTGATGGTTTCTGCGTATTGTGGTGTCCACATAACACGAGGTGTGTCTTTGAATCCTGGTTGTTGGTAAGTTTCTTCATCGATAGCAAGAATAACCACATCAGATGGTTTTTCGTTCGTATGCCATTCAGGAAAGGTTTGTTGTAGCTGGTGACGTAACCAGAATAGACTGTCGATCGATGTTTTTTCTAGTCGCTGGGTCAGCGGTAATGCCATAAGCAAACTGGCTGCGAGTGCAATTGCACCCGCAATCATGACATGTGAATACTTCATTATTTATAAATCGATAAGACGTGAAACAATAGATATTTTTCCCATTTCTGCATATTTATCGACCTTAAAGGTTTTACTGTTACCACCCTTAACTGAAATTCGGTAAACACCACCTAGAGGTAAAGAAAGCTTTTTATTCGCTAGGTCAATATGTCGGCCCTTAATATGATAAGAATATGTTTTGCTGCGTTGGTCCATGCGTTCGATTGTGATATCAGCATTGGCGTGCTTAACGCGAACTACTGGTGCTGTTCCATAAATAGTTAAGTCAGCTTTACCAATACCAACCTTTTTCTTAGCGCTACCACGAAAGGCGAGTGCTCCACTGGTTGCAGCCTGTTGGCCAGACAACTTGGCGTTACCACCATCACATTCGACGTCTTCGCGTAATAATTGACCCTTGTTGACCTTACTTTGCAGCGCACCAATAGTGACGGTGCCGCCAGTAATGGTTTCACGACGGCATGAATTCATGTAGCCAATGACTAATTTTCCACCGCTGCCTAATTTAATGACTTGGCCTTCATTGACGTAGTCCATAAAAGATAATTTGCTTCCCGTGGCCTCAATATCTTCGATAATGGCAACAGGTGCTAAACCAGCATGAGCACTAATACTGATAAGTAGTCCCATTGATGCGAGAATTGCGTTGATCTTCATTTTTCCGACCCTCATGTTTCGTTCTGTTATGCCTTTGACTACCGTGTTATGGTCTTAAATTGCATTCTGTTATGACTAATAATATAGCAGTATCTTAGCGGTTTATAGGTGAATTTCTCACATATGTTGGTCAGAAAATACCGAATTTAGAACTAGAGCAGAGGGAATATGCGCAGTTTATTATTTTTGAGTGTTTTACTCGGATTTTCAATATCGCTGGCTCAGGCTGCGATCACCCCTTATGATCTTGAATTAGGTCGCTATCATGCGCTGATTATTTCAAATCAAGACTATAAACAGCTTTCACCATTGAAGACCCCGCATGGCGACGCGGATGCGCTTGCTACCCTATTGCGGAATGATTATGGCTTTAAAGTAACGTCTTTGCGTGACACGAATCGTGCCGGGACTTTGGATGCCCTGGATCAGTTGGTTGAGAGATTAACGCCTAACGATAATCTGCTGATTTTTTATGCTGGACATGGCCATCTTGATCCCGCGACCGGGGAAGGTTACTGGCTACCTGTTACGGCTAGCCCGCGTCGTCGTTCTGAATGGATTTCGAATAGTGATATCACAGATACTCTACGTGCCACAGTAGCAAAACATGTACTGGTGATTTCAGATAGTTGTTTCTCAGGGACTTTAAGCCGCAGTGCTTCAGCAGGGCTGAATGTAAGCCAGAATAAGCGCAGTTACTATGCCAAGCTAGCTAGCAGAGCTTCTCGTACTGCACTGAGTTCAGGTGGTTTAGAGCCGGTAGATGATGGCGGTAGCGATGGTCATTCGGTATTTGCAGGCGCATTGATATCCGCATTAAGACGTAATAATGAACCATTGTTGGAAGCTGAGAATCTTTATAGCCAAATTAAGCGTCCAGTGGCGCTTAATTCATCGGCAATTCAAAAGCCGCAATATTCGGATGTTCGAGCTACTGGGCATGATGAAGGAGATTTCCTCTTTTTTAAGCGTACTGCACGCCCTGTAGTTACCCCTGTTGTATCGGTTGCTCCGGTGGCACCTGTGGCCGGTGTTGATACCAAAGCGGCATATGAATTAACTTTTTGGAATAGTATAAAAGATAGTAAGGATGCACAGGATTTTGCGGCGTATTTGGAAACCTATCCTCAAGGACAGTTTGCTGTATTGGCGAAGCTTCGCACGAGGCAATTAGCGGCAAAGCCGGAAGCGGCCATTTCTGTGGCTAAAAGAGATCCTGTAACAAGTGGGAAAAAAATAATACCAATTAATAAGGTTACCGGGCCAATTGATACATTATTGTTGGTATTGGCAACACCTGATATAGATTATTCGCCAGAATTTAATAATGTAACAGCATACTCAACAGCTGTTGCTGACCTGATTAAGACAGTTTTAAATAAAGGTTCGATGGTTTATTTACCGTCACAAAAAATAGTGAAGCAGATTATTGCTGAAGATGAAGACCATGATACTAGTAAGCAATTATGTCAACAATATCAGGCGAAAAGAATAATGAGCATTGAGCTTAATTTAACTAGAGAGATTGAAGAGATGGGACGTTCTGCAGATGATGTTTACGTTGGCTTATATAATTGTGAAAAGAAACGATACAAAATAAGCAAGCATCAGTTAGATTTTGCACGCGGTGAAGAGTTTACATATGCAGAAGGAATTCGTCATAGTTTAAAGGTTTATAATCAATTGGTACGATAACGACATGGTTCATGTTTTCAGTTAGCATTGCAATATAATAAATTTTATCTCCTGAATGATATATGTGTTTTTTAAAATCTAAAATAAAGCTGTTGTTATTAGGGGTGCTTATAGCATCACCTATATTGACGTATGCAGATACGATTAAAATTGGTCTGCGTGCACACAATGGTGTGTCCAAGGGACTCCTTCAATGGCAGGCAACGGCAAATTATTTATCGAAAGCTATTCCTCAACATGAATTCTTATTTATTCCTGTTGTCGGGCTTGATGAACTTATGCAAGCAGCGGCAAGAAATGAATTTGATTTTATCTTAACTAACCCTTCTTCCTTTGTTGAAATGAAAGTGCGTTTTGGCGTATCGGCTCTCGTTACCTTAAAGAACAAACGACAAGGTAAACCTTATACTCAATTTGGTTCAGTTATTTTCACTTTAGCAAGTCGTAAAGATATTAATGAAATTGCTGATCTTAAGGGTAAAGTGTTGGTTGCCGTATCCGATAAAGCATTTGGGGGTTGGTGGGTTGCATTAAGAGAAATTTTAAAAAATGGTATTAATCAAGATGATTTTTCACAAATAAATTTTAGCGGGGGAATTCAGTCAGATGTTGTTGATCTTGTTGGGGCTGGTGTAGCGGACGTAGGAATTGTCCGAACAGATATGTTAGAGCGACTATCTGCAGATGGTAGTATTGACATCAATCTTTTTAAAATAATTAATCAACATAAGACAGAAGGATTTCCCTTTTACCATAGTACGCCCCTTTATCCTGAGTGGGCTTTTGCAAAAATGCAGAACACCTCAGAAGACCTATCTAAGCAAGTTGCCTTGGCCTTGTTAGCAATAAAGAGCTCGCAAAATGCGGCAAGAAATGGGCTCTATATTGGCTGGACAGTTCCGCAAAATTACGAGCCGGTACATGAGCTAATGAGAGAGTTGGGTGTTGGCCCTTATGTGAATTTTAATAAAAGTTTATGGCAACGAGTTTATAGTCAGTATCGTTTTGAAGCTGTGATTGTATTTATTCTATTTATTATGTTGCTTATAGGTATTAGCTATATTGTTCTACATAACCGCAGACTTGAAGCACGTGTATGGCATCGTACAGCGGCTTTATCACAAGCTAAAGATGAAGCAGATAAAGCCAATTTAGCTAAATCAGATTTTCTCTCTAAAATGAGCCATGAACTTAGAACACCAATGAATGCAATTTTGGGATATGCACAATTAATTGAATATCAATCAGAGTATATTAATAAACAACAACAAAAGGAATTTGTTGGTGAAATTTTACATGCAGGCAAACACTTACTTGATTTGATTAATGACCTATTGGATGTGGCAAAGATTGAAGCGGGTAAATATGAAGTAGAAGTTAAGCCTGTTATTTTGTTTGATATTGTGAACGAATGTATTTCGTTAGTTTCTATTCTTGCAAGGGCGAAAAAAATCGAGATCCAGAATCAATTATCGGAAGATGATAAATTAACGGTGTTAATTGATAGACGATCATTTAAACAAATTTTAATTAATCTATTATCGAATGCGATTAAATATAATTCTGAGGAAGGTGTTGTAACAATTAATATTGAGCATCCGGATAATAGTAAATATTATGTGCTAAATGTTATTGATACGGGTGATGGTATTTCAGAAGAACAATTAGATACTATTTTTGATGAATTTCATCGTTCAACGGAACGAAGTGGGGTTGAAGGTAGTGGAATTGGATTAGGAATCAGTAAACAATTAGTAGAAGCAATGGGTGGAGAGCTAAGGGTTAAAAGTGAACTTGGTAAGGGTAGTCAGTTTTCTTTGTATATTATTAATAGCTAAAAGTTTTTTCGAAGGTATTAAAAAAGGCTCCATTAGGAGCCTTTTTGTTGAAGTAATTAAAAGGTCGCTTAATCCATTAAGGCCGTACGCATTTTTTGCATAGCCGCTTTTTCTAGTTGACGAACACGTTCAGCTGAAATGCTGTAACGATCAGCCAAGTTATGCAAAGTTAATTTCTTTTCGCCTAACCAGCGACTATTTAAAATATCACGACTACGATCATCTAATGTACCAAGCGCACTCGCGAGGCGCTTGTTGTTGTGTTCACTCCAGTCAGACGCTTCGACTACCTTAGATGGTTCGTCACTCATGTCTTCAAGGAATTGAGACGGTGCAACGTAGTAACTGTCGTCATCATCATCGGAGTAACCATCAAAGGCCATATCACGACTTGATAGACGTGTTTCCATTTCTAATACGGTTTCGGGTTTAACACCGAGCGCACTAGCAACGGTTTGCACTTCATCATGGGTAAACCAGCCTAGACGCTTTTTGTTCTTACGTAGATTAAAGAATAATTTACGTTGTGCTTTCGTGGTCGCAACTTTTACAATGCGCCAGTTCTTTAAAATGAATTCGTGCATTTCAGCGCGGATCCAGTGAACGGCAAAAGAAACCAGACGTACACCCACATTTGGATCAAAGCGTTTAACCGCTTTCATCAGACCAATATTGCCCTCTTGAATTAAGTCAGCGATATTAAGGCCGTAACCAGAATAGCCACGTGCGACGTGTATAACGAAACGCAGGTGGGGCAGAATTAATTTCCGAGCAGCTTCAACATTACCATTTTCTTGCAGGTCGATAGCGAGCGCGCGCTCTTCTTCTGCGCTCAGCATAGGGACGCTATTTGCTGTGGTGATGTAACCCGAGATGTTGCCTGTCGGTACCGCCAATTGCATTTGCATGGTGTTGTCCATGAATCTAATCCTCATTGCCTATAAAGTAGTTTGGATATATTCGGATATGCTTATATTAGCACTCACATACTAAGAGTGCTAATTTTAGCGTAAGTTCAGGGGAATTGCCTAAAATGGGTGAAAAAACTTCTAAATCAGAGGGTTATTGCCTGTTCTACGTCTTGATTTAGGGAAATTGGGCCATCTTTCCCTGCAATATAGACACGATTTCGGCCATTTTCCTTCGCTGCATAGAGTGCTTTATCGGCAAGTGAGAGTAGCTGGGTGATATCCGCATCGCCGTGTTCGGTGGTGCAGGCAACGCCAATACTGAAGGTGACATCCACATTAGCAGGGCGGAGTTGTTCTATTTCTATACGTAGTTTCTCGGCATGTTCAGCCGCTTGTGCCGCCGTGGTATTGGTCATAATGACTGAAAATTCTTCGCCACCAAAACGAACCACCATATTGTCTGGAAAGCTGTCATTCAATTGCGCGCCAATGCCAGATAAAACATGATCGCCGGTTAGATGACCGAGTAAATCGTTGATCTTCTTAAAGTGATCAATATCCATAATCATGGTCGAAACAGGTTGGTTTTCAGCGTTATTAATAACCTTATTACCATTATCGAGTAGGTAACGTTTGCTACGTACACCGGTCAAACTGTCCGTTGTGGCTAGGCGACTCATTTCGTCGGCTTGATGTTTGAGGGCGAGGAATTGCTGTTTAATCAGTAGTAATGAACGAATTCGGGCAATGAAGATTTCTTCAAACAACGGTTTCTGCACAAAGTCATTGGCGCCGGCATGAAAAACTTCGGCCTGTTTTTGCTGGTTATCGGTAACAGTGATGACCAATACTGGCATTTCCTGTTGTGAGTAGTGGAAACGGGTGCGGATCGCATGAAGAAGATCGCCCCCAGTTAACTTACCTTTGAGGAAGAAATCAGTAACGATAATGTCAAAGCCATCGTCTTCACTTCCCCAGCCATTGGCAACGCCTTCCAGTAGTTCTAAAGCTTGTTCGGCATGGGTAACGTGCACAACCTTGAGGCCGTGTTTTTCCATAATGCGAATGGTAATTGCGGCAGCCGTGGGGCTGTCTTCAACATAAAGAATTTTACCGACTAATCCAGAATTTCGTTGTAAGAAAGATTTAATAAATTCGACAAAGGCTTTATAGCCGCTGGATTTATCGAAGTAATCGGTTACACCGGCAGCAAAACCTTCGCGCAGTAAGCGGCTATCGGCATCGCCAGACACAACAATCACGGGTGTGTAATGGTGACGTTCAGAAGAACGGATTTTAGTACATAGATCCAGACCATCCATATCGGGCAGCATCAGGGAGGTCGTAATAAGGTCGAAACGTTCCCAGTTGCCTAGTCGCTCAAGCGCTTCCTTGGCCGACTCACAAGAGGTGATATTAACGTTCTCAATTTCGTTTTTGAGAATGCGAGCGATAATCGTCCGTGAGACCTCTGATCCATCAACGATCATAATATTGGTTTGGCGTTGTTGCATTTAGCTGTTATCCCACAGTGTATCCATACACGGCAATTTATTGATTTATAGTTATTTTGTTATGAGTAACAGTGTGGCAACTAGATCGGGATTGCGCAATGTGAATTACGGCTTTTATTGGGGTTTTTTAGTTATTCTGGCTCAATGGCATGTAAATGCCGACTAACGGCGAGCCAGGAACCGGCTAGGCCTAGGGAGATACTTAGTCCGAGCAGGATAAAGCTACTATTCAAATCAAGCGAAGAAAGTGAGTAATCACTATCATATAAGGTCGCTAGCTGGCTAACAGGGCCGCTGAGTAGCCAAATGGAGAGGGTGACGAGTAACCAGCTCAAAATACCGCCACTAAGCCCGTACCAAAAACCGGTATAGAGGAAGGGGCGTCTAATAAACGCGTCGGTGCCGCCAATGAGTTTAATTATTTCAATTTCATCACGCCGGTTCTGAATGGCGAGACGAATGGTATTACCCACGACGAGTAAAACAGAAAGCGACAGCATCGCGGCCAGTACCCAGATCCCGCGTCGGCCAAAATCCATGATCGCATAAAGACGTTTCAGCCACTGCATATCGAGCTGTGCCAGTTCTACCTCGGGTCGGTCTTTAAAATTGGCGAGCATGCCTTGCACAGTAAGTAGATTATCGGATTGCTCGGTTGGATAAATAACGATGACAGCAGGAAAGGGATTCTCTTCTAGTGATTCTAACGCCTCACCAAAGCCGGAGTTTTGGCGGAATTCTTCTAATGCTTCACTGCGCGTGATGTTAGTGACCGATTTAATGTCTTGGCGTTGTCGTAAAATAGTGGTCAATTGTTCAGCTTGTTTATCGGTGACCGATTGTTTTAGGAACAGAGAAATTTGTGCAGCGCCATCCCATTGTGCGGTGACCTGCTGAACATTTTTTAAAATAATATGCAGACCCGCCGGTAGAGCCAAAGCAATACCCATTACTGCAATCGTCATTAGGTTCGACATCGGTGAACGGATCATCTGACCAAGAGTCGATAACATGACTTGCATATGGCGGGCGAGATAAACAGTAGGCGAAATCATCTGAAACCGCCTTGTGGTTCGTTGTGCATGCCACCAGCGGTCATTCTGCCTTCATTAAGCGTGAGCACCTTACTGCCCATTTGAGCAATCAAATCTAAATCATGGCTGGCAATTAATACGCTAGTGCCAACCTGTTGGAACTGGGCGAAGAGATCCATGATTTCACGTGACAGTTCTGGATCAAGGTTACCGGTAGGCTCATCGGCAAGCAGGATAGGTGGTTTATTCACCACGGCGCGAGCGATGCCAACACGTTGTTGCTGTCCACCCGACAAGGTAATTGGCAAGGATTTTTCCTTGCTGAGTAAGCCGACTTTATCGAGAGCGGCGCGTACGCGGCGACCAATTTCGCGATGCGAAAGTCCTGAAATAACCAGTGGTAGGGCAACATTATCAAACACAGTGCGGTCGAAGAGCAGCTTATGATCTTGGAAAATAATGCCAACGTTACGGCGTACATAGGGAATACGGCGACGACTGATATGACCGATGTTTTCGTTGTTAACCAGCACCTGCCCATTGGTTGGACGAATCAGCACAGCGATGAGTTTCAATAAGGTACTTTTTCCTGCACCAGAGTGACCAGTGAGAAAGGCCATTTCGCCACTCGCCAGTTTAAAACTGACTTGGCTCAGGGCATCACCGAATCCGGGATAGCGTTTGCTGACGTTGTGAAATTCAATCATCTTTATAGATACTTACTTATTTTAACCATTGTGGCATGAACCGGCGGCATGAACCAAGCCCCGTAGCCTTCAATGTTTAAAACAAAGCCTCGATAAAATCCTTGGCGACAAAAGGTCGAAGGTCATCGATACCTTCGCCAACACCAATAAAGCGAATCGGCAGTTGGGTCTTATTGGCAATAGAGAAGATAATGCCGCCCTTTGCCGTGCCATCGAGCTTGGTGAGGGCAACACCGGTAAGGCCAATAATCTTATTGAATTGCTCGGTTTGCGCCAGCGCATTTTGGCCGGTGGTGGCATCGAGAACGATTAGAACCTCATGTGGTGCTGCGGCATCGAGCTTGCCTAAAACGCGCTTAATCTTAGCGAGTTCTTCCATGAGGTTATCTTTATTATGTAGGCGACCCGCTGTATCAGCGATCAACACATCAATACCTTTGGCTTGCGCAGATTGCAGGGCATCGAAGACCACTGAAGCAGCATCGGCTCCGGTATGTTGGGCAACCACGGGGATGTCGTTACGTTCGCCCCAAACCTGTAGTTGTTCGACAGCAGCAGCGCGGAAGGTATCGCCAGCAGCGAGCATCACAGAACGGCCATCGCTTTGTAGTTGTTTGGCGAGTTTGCCGATGGTGGTGGTCTTGCCAACACCGTTTACACCAACCACTAGAATCACAAACGGTGAGTTAGAAACGGGGATATCTAAAGGGATGCTGCTGGGTTCGAGCATGGCAGCGAGGTCATCGCGTAAGGCTGTAAGTAAGGCATCACTATCAGTTAGTTGCTTACGAGCCAAGCGTTCGGTTAAGTCGGCAATGATTTGGCCAGTGGCTTCAACACCGACATCGGCTAGCAAGAGTTGGGTTTCAATCTCTTCGAGCAGGTCATCATCAATGGCCTTTTTACCGACAACCAAATCAGCAATTGCCCCACCAAAACTGCTGCGAGTCTTGCTCAAGCCTTGTTTTAGGCGTGCAAATAGACCAACAGACTCCTTTTCGGTGTCTTGTTCAGCAGATGCTGAGGGAGTTTTGCTGTTTTTTCCGAAACCAAACATACTTTACAACTGTCATAGACTCGCAGAGGATAATAAGATTGTGCGCATTATGCGCGGCGCTATCGTACCATTGTGTCGGTCTGGCGGAAAAAATATTTTAGAGGGAGCAGTAAAAACATGCGTTTAGTACCCAATTTAGTCCTGTCAGCAGTGCTGGCAGTTAGCCTAGTGTCGCCATTGCAGGCCAAGCATCGTGATGGTGCATCAGACGTTAGGCAATACATGCTGGACAACGGCATGAAGATTTTAGTTAAGGAAGATCACCGTGCCCCCGTGGTGGTGTCACAGGTCTGGTATAAGGTGGGCTCGAGTTACGAGCACAATGGAATTACCGGTGTTTCACATGTGCTGGAACATATGATGTTCAAGGGTACAAAAACACTCGGACCGAATGAGTTTTCTAAGATCATTGCCGCCAATGGTGGTCGTGAGAATGCCTTTACCGGTAAAGATTACACAGCATATTTTCAACGCCTACATAAAGATCGCCTTGAAGTGAGTATGCGTCTTGAAGCAGATCGCATGCATAACTTATCGCTGCGCGAAGAAGACTTCGTTAAGGAAGTGAACGTTGTTAAAGAAGAACGTCGCTTACGTACAGAAGACAAACCAACTTCATTGACCTATGAGCAATTTATAGCGACGGCATTTCAGTCCAGTCCTTACCACCATCCAATAATTGGTTGGATGGAAGACCTCGACAGTATGCAGCTTGAAGACTTACAGGCGTGGTACGAGCGTTGGTATTCACCTTCAAATGCAACACTGGTAATTATTGGTGACGTGCAGGCCGACCAAGTTTATCGTATGGCGAAAAAACATTTTGGTCCGATACCGGGCTCGAAAGTTAAACCATTGAAACCGCAACGTGAAACCAAGCAACGTGGTGAGCGTCGTCTTAAAGTCAGAGCGCAAGCCGAAGTGCCTTATTTATTAATGGGCTATAAGGTGCCGGTTTTATTAACCGCAAAAGATCCAAGTGAAGTTTACGCATTGGAAGTGATGGCGGGTGTTCTTGATGGCGGTAACAGTGCGCGTTTTGCACGTGAGTTGGTACGCGGCACGCAAATCGCTGTGTCGGCTGGCGCGGGTTATGACATGTACGATCGAATTGATAATTTATTTTTGTTCGATGGTCGCCCTGCAACAGGACATAGTATTGAAGAATTAGAGAAGGCATTGCGTGAACAAATAGCGCGTTTGCAAACAACCTTGGCAACGCAAGATGAACTGGATCGAATTAAGGCGCAGGTTGTTGCTGCGAAGGTTTATGAACTCGATTCTGTTTTTTATCAAGGAATGCAAATTGGTACATTGGAAACAGTTGGCTTAGATCATAAGCAGCTTGATGAATATGTTGAGCGAGTTCGCGCAGTCACACCAGCGCAAGTTCAGGCAGTAGCGAAGAAATATTTGATCGATGAAGGCCTGACGGTTGCGATACTCGATCCAATGAAAGATGAAACAGAAAAGAATAAAGAGCCAGCAGTAAAGGGAGCAGATCATGCGAAATAATCTTTTATTGTTGTTGAGTTTATTATTGGTTGCAAACGTTAGTATTGCCGGGCCGAAGATTGAACATTGGCAAACAGAAAATGGCGCGCGGGTTTTTTACGTTAATGCACCGGGCTTACCGATTGTTGATCTAAGAATTGTCTTTGACGCGGGCAGTGCGCGTGACGCAAGTAAACCAGGCGTGTCGAGTTTAACAAGTAGTTTGCTTGATGAAGGCACTGGTAAGTTAAATGCAGATCAAGTGGCAGAACAATTTGAAGGGCTTGGTGCGCAGTATGGTAGTTCATCACTGCGTGATATGGCGGTAGTCAGTCTGCGTAGTTTGAGCGATAAGGCTATTCTCGATAAGGCCTTGGATCTATTTAGTCAGGTTGTTGCTGCGCCTACATTGCCAGAGAAATCCTTTCAACGTAATCGCAAAGCGATGTTGGTTGGTTTGCAAGTTGCCAGTCAACGACCAAGCGCTATTGCGAGTAAAACGTTTTATAAGCAGGTGTTTAACGATCATCCTTATGCGATTGATGGTAGCGGCACCGAGCCTAGTTTGACGAGTATGCAACGCCAAGATGTAGTGGCTTTTCATAAGCAGTACTACGTTGCAAATAATGCAGTGATCGCCATTGTTGGAGAAATATCACGCGCCCGTGCAGAAGAATTAGCCAATCGGGTTTCAAGTGGTTTAGCAAAGGGCGAGCATGCAGCTAAGTTAGTCAAGGTTGCTAGTCTTTCAACTGGAATTACTAAACGTATTAAACATAAGTCACAACAAACTCATATTTTAGTTGGTCAACCCGGTATGCATCGTGGCGACCCTGATTACATTACCTTATATGTAGGCAATCACATATTTGGTGGTAGCGGTTTGGTATCACGGTTGAGTGATAGCATTCGTGAACAGCGCGGTTTGGCTTATAGCGTTTATAGTTATTTTTCACCTATGCGTGAAGATGGCCCGTTCATGATGGGCATGCAAACTAAAAACTCACAAGCCGATGATGCATTGAAGTTACTTAATAAAGAGTTAATGGAGTATGTAGAAAAAGGTCCATCGGAAGATGAACTAAAACGCTCTAAACAAAATATTACTGGCGGTTTTGCTTTACGTGTTGATAGCAATAAAAAAATTACTGAGTATATTGCGATGATCGGTTTCTATGATTTGCCTTTAAATTACTTGGATACATTTAATGATCGCGTTGAAGCGGTAACGGTTGCGAAAATTAAAGACGCCTTTAAACGACGCGTACATCCGGATAAATTAGTCACCGTCATGGTGGGTGGTGAAAAGTAAATCAGTATGAAGTGGTGGGTGTTAATTAGTTTATTAAGTTTAGGTGGTTGTGTTACGAGCTACGCGCCACCGAACAATCCTACGCATCCTAAAATTCGTATTGACATGAAAAATATTAAATCCTTACTCTTCTTTGAGAAGGGTGAGGATTGTTCGCGGGCTGGAAAATTAGAGATTCCACATAATCCATATTTGAAAGATGCGCAGTCACTTCCTGTTCGAGGTGGCGAGTTGTTGGCTTTTCAACTGGGCTATAACAATCGACGTGAATCTTGTCGTGTGATGATTTCCTTTAGGCCAAAATTTAATCATGACTATGTGATTTATAATAAATTAAAATTAGATCAACGCAGCAATATTAGTTGTAACTTTAAAGTAATTAGAAAGTATCGAGGCGCTAAAACGGTGCAGTGGCTGGACGAAGAAACGGTTCGACAACGTCGACCGATTAAAGCCCTTAAGCCGGATGAACGGCATTGTCGTTAAAATTAAATAGTTATGGCTAAACAAACCAATACATTACGCATTATTGCCGGTGAGCATCGAGGACGAAAACTTAATTTCGTTGATGCGCCGAACCTGCGCCCGACACCTGATCGCATGCGCGAAACCTTATTCAATTGGTTGCAGCCTGTTATTTATGATGCGCGTTGTTTGGATTTATTTGCTGGCAGTGGTGCGCTGGGGCTTGAGGCCTTATCACGTGGTGCGAGAGACCTAATATTTGTTGAGAAAGATGCTAAGGCGGCTCAACGCTTAAATGAAAATTTGCAGTTACTTGGTTATGACAATATCAAATGTCAGCAAAAAACCGCACAGAGTTTCTTGCAAGGTACGCCAGAATTATTCGATGTGGTGTTTCTTGACCCGCCATATCAAAGCGACTTATTGCCAGAAATAATCGCACAGCTAGATGCGGGTTGGCTCGCCGAGGGTGCTCGAATATACCTTGAACATGACAGCAATCAGCCAGCACCATCGTTACCAGAGCATTGGCAGCGCCTAAAAGAGAGCCAAGCAGGGCAGGCGACGGCAATATTATTGCAATATGAGCGTGGCTAATGGCTGACAGCAAGGCGTACACATGGTAATTTTCTCGCCATGAAGATTACAGCAGTTTATCCAGGGACCTTTGATCCCGTTACCAATGGTCATATTGACCTTATTGAGCGCGCCTCGACGTTGTTTGATCGGTTGATTGTCGGTGTCGCAGAGAACCCCGGTAAGGGGGCGACCTTTAGTCTTGAAGAGCGTGTGGCTATGACCACCGAGGTTTTGGCGGATCTGCCAAACGTCGAAGTGAAGGGATTTAACTCCTTATTGGTTGATTTTGTTGCTGATCATGATGCTCGGGTGATCTTACGTGGTCTGCGGGCTGTGTCTGATTTTGAGTACGAATTCCAGCTAGCCGGTATGAATCGCCGTCTCGCTCCGGAGGTAGAAACCCTGTTTCTGACCCCTGCTGAGCAATATGCCTATATTTCATCGAGTTTGGTCAAGGAGATAGCCGCACATGGCGGTGATGTCTCTGCTTTTGTCCATACAAAAGTCATGGCTGCACTCTCTGACAGAATCGGCTAATATACGCCCGCCGCTCATGTTAGTGAGCACAGAACTGGTTATATGGAGTTTTTAGTATGTCCCTGATGATTACCGATGAATGCATTAATTGCGATGTCTGCGAGCCTGAGTGCCCAAACGAAGCAATTTATCAGGGCGATGAGATCTACGAGATCAATCCTGATCTATGTACCGAATGTGTAGGTCACTACGATACACCACAGTGCGTGGATGTTTGCCCCGTCGACTGTATTCCGACCAATCCTGATCGGGTTGAGACTGAACAAGAATTGCAGGCTAAATACGATAAATTGCAGGCTGCAGGTTGAGTCTGTTTGCGATTATAAGAATTTAGTTCGTTTGAAAAGGTCCCATGCGTGGGGCCTTTTTTATGCGTGAGTGGGAGAGAGTCATTTTGTTACGAAACGTATTAATTGCCTGTTTAGTTAGTTTTAATTGTGCGAGTGTTCTTGCGCAAAGTCTTCCACATGCCGGTATTGCGACGGCGCATCCTCTAGCAACTCAAGCCGGTCACCAGATCCTTGCTCAAGGTGGTAATGCCTTTGATGCTGCCGTTGCAGTGACGGCAACTTTGGCTGTAGTTGAACCTTATAGCTCAGGATTGGGCGGCGGTGGTTTCTGGTTATTGCACCGAGCCAGTGACGGCATGCAAGTCATGCTTGATGGACGAGAAATGGCGCCGGGTCGAGCGCATCGAGATATGTATTTAGATGACGCTGGCAATGTACGTTCAGGCGCTTCTATTGATGGGCCTCTTGCCGCAGGTATCCCCGGTGTTCCGGCGGCGTTGGAACATCTCGCACATCGTTATGGAAAATTACCATTAGCCACTTCATTACAGCCAGCGATTAAAGCAGCCCGAAATGGTTTTCCTGTCGATGCAATGTATCAGCGCATGGTGGGTTTTCGCTTAGCAGCATTACGTGCCTCACCTGCAGCAGCAGAAATTTTTCTCGATAAAAATGAAACTCCTAAGCTGGGTTATAAAATACGCCAGCTCGATTTAGCGAACACCTTAGAGGAAATTGCAGAGAAAGGATCTAATGGATTTTATCGTGGTCATATTGCGCAACGTCTTGTCACAGGGGCGCGTGATGCAGGTGGGATTTGGTGCTTGGAAGATCTGGCTAAGTATCATGTGATTGAGAGAAAGCCTGTAAGTGGCATGATTGGTCAGACTAAAGTCATTTCCGTACCACCTCCTTCATCGGGTGGTGTTGCCTTACTATCTATATTACAACAAATCGATGGGTTTAGTCGTTTTGATCGTAATACAAATTTTGATCATATTGTGATTGAGTCAATGCGGCGTGCTTATCGAGACAGGGCAGAATTTCTTGGCGACAATGATTTTGTCGATGTGCCAGTATCGCGTTTAATTAGTGATGCACACGCGGATGAGTTACGTGCTGGTATTGATTTGAACAATGCCACACCCAGTTCAGAGTTGCCGGCTATTGCTGTGTCAGAAAATGCCGGTACCGACACCACGCATTTTTCGATTATGGATCGTGAAGGCAACCGTGTTGCAGCAACCTTAAGTGTTAACTATCCCTTCGGCAGTGGTTTTGTTTCACCCGGTACCGGTGTGTTGCTGAATGATGAGATGGATGATTTTTCGTCTAAGGTTGGCATACCTAATATTTATGGTTTAGTTGGTGCTGAAGCGAATTCTATTGAAGCACGTAAACGCCCGCTGTCGAGTATGTCACCGAGTTTTATAGAAATGCCGCGTGGAGTTGCGGTATTGGGGACTCCAGGTGGTAGCCGAATTATTACTATGGTGCTGAACGGTATATTAGATTATTTAAATGGTGGCGATGCGAATAGCATGGTGAGCAAGCGACGTTATCACCACCAATATTTACCAGATGAAATTCAACATGAGCGTGGCGCTTTCTCAAAGTCGCAAGCCGATGATTTACAGTTGCGTGGTCATATTTTAAAAGAGCGAGATGACTACGGAAATATGCAAGTTGTCCTGTGGGAACGTGAGAGCAATACGCTGGATGCAGCCAGTGATCCTCGTGGTGTAGGTAGTGCGACTGTAAAATAAAAAGAAAAATAATAAATAAAGAAAAAATAATGAACAATGGATCAATTACTATCGCTGGCTTATTAGCAACCATGCCGCAAGTCGGACGGCTTGACTGGATTGGTATCCGCGAGGTTAAGCGTGAGCCATTAACTGTTCTTGAGCAGGTTGAGGTAATTGAAAATAGAGGTCTGGTGGGTGATCATCGAACACAACGTGAAGACGGTAAACGCCAGGTGACAATCATTCAGGCTGAACATTTTCCCGTGTTAGAAGCGATTACGGGTCACGATGTTATACCGCCTGAATGGTTGCGCAGGAATCTGGTTGTATCTGGAATTAATCTTTATGCATTGCGAAAAGCACGTTTTATGATTGGCGATGTCTTGCTGCAGGGCAGCGGAAACTGTCCTCCTTGTTCGCGTATGGAAAAAATACTCGGCCCCGGCGGCTATAACGCCATGCGTGGTCATGGTGGAATCAATGCGCAAGTCATTTGGGGTGGTGAGATTAAGATTGGTGATGCTGTTAAGTATGTAGATGAAGAATAGTTTAAAACACCGCCAGTAATTACCTGCCGGCTCAACAAGCGGCCTGCGGCGCGCTTGGAATTCACCGTCATCTAACTACTGACGTTATTTAATTTATTTTCACCTATTTGAATGCAAAGACAAAACCAACGAACAACATGCCTATTGCAGGTAGAAGAATTTTAAATAGGAATAAAAACCCAAACATTTTGGGATTGTCTTTTCGATAGTATCGGTTAATCCTGCCTTTTACATAGCCTCTTTCAAGATCTATTAAACCCCAAAATACTAAGGACAGCGCAATTGATAATCCGAAATACGTACCAACATATTTTTTAATAATATCACTATCGGTATTTTCGAAATACGCGGCACATGCAAATGCGGATATAAACAGTATCAATGCGGACCAATGTTTAATTGTCCATTTATCAGCCGAATAATAGTTGGTTACCGTTTTTTGAATTTTTTGTTCTTTATCCATTGTCAAATCTCAGGATTCTAGAGTTTTTACTCTGACCCCAAATATAATTTCATGGCCAAGTTGGTGGAAATTGCCCATCTAAAGCCATCTCTAGCTGTATCTTAAAATTTGGATCATCCCACTCCAATAGTGCCATATCAGCTATTTCCTCTGCTAATTGATGCCTCTTATTCCTTATTAATAGAGCTACAAGATTAGAAACGTTGTTCGAATAATTATTATACGCAAAGCTCATTCTTTTAGCAGGCAGATTCCTGGCCTTGGCGAATTTCAAAAATGAATGAAAGTTTTTTACATATCTGAGAAAGGCGTTATCCGGATCTATGTATCTACCGCATAGTTCGTATTTTTTAGCGCTAATTAACAAAGTTTCCGCCAAGTCATAAACCAGCTTTGCTCTATCTGTGTGATTTTTATCTAACCAAACAAATAAATTAACTGTTTTCTCATCCGCGTGTAACTTACTATTAATGGATTCGAAATCATTAAAATAATCGCGAGCGTTAACGCCATTACGTATATTTATTTCAGAATTATCCCTAGATGCCTTTAGCGCTACGAGTGCGGGTGGGTAAATAGTGCTTAAATGATGCCAGTCACTCAGTGCAAATGATAGCCGCACACCATACAACGATCTTCTATATTTCAATGCATTATCATGGAACCAAATGTGCTTAGTTAAGCTATCTTTATAGTTTCCGGCTCTGTAATCATCTCTCGCTTCGTTAAGAATTGATCGCGGATCTGGTTCTGATGGTGGACTCCAATCAGCGTACGAAGATTCAGACACAAAGATTAATAATAGTATTATGAGTATCTTCACTAGTTATCCTTAGCAGCTAACGTTTGAGCTAAGGGGCGCCGCTTTGCGGTGTCCCTGACTTGAGCGACTTGTTATGCCTAGCAGTATCTCCAACAAGTACAACTTTATCTGTTATAAAAACATGTGGTGCTGGGTTAATATCCGAACCAGGACAGTTACTAGATATACGCCTCCCTGTTAAATCAAACCACGCACATGAACAGAGATCTAAGAAACCGCCTGTTAGAGAGACAGGATGGTTTGAATATTCTTTATTGCCTTTTATGACATGTAATAGAGCACATTTGCTATCGGGGCTTGTGGCTTCTATAAGCATAAAGTTAGGATTTCCAGATCTAAGATTATTTTTTCCATATTTTTTGATGAGTAGCTTGGTTTCTTCAACAGAACGACGAATTATGTAATATGGTCCGCCTTTTATATCAACCCCCAACATACCATGACCAAGTTTACTTAGGTCTACTTTAACTGTTTCTGCTAATAAGCTTGTACTGGAAATAACAAGCAAGATAAATATAGAAATCAGTTTAGTTTTATGCATATTATTTTTCATGGGCATAACGTTTAAGTTAACGGGCGCGAGTCTTTTTTCGCGTCCGGGTTGAACGCCTTGTTAGCTGTTGTTTTCATAGTTTATTTTCTTGAACTCATTTATGCCTAAATCAATTTCCTTGAAAAGAGATGCTTCATCTATTTCTTGTTTATTCTTTTTAAGCCTAGTTACAAACAGCACAATAGTTTCTCTGACTCTTGAAGCAATATAGTCTCTAATATTATTTTTAGACTTAGGTTCCCACACACTTTCTGGGATTTGAATATCAGCAGTTATATATCGCTGTTTTTTAGCAAACCTGAGTCTTGTTATTTCTTCTTCACCAAATTTTTGTATTGAACCGTCGACACGTATAACAGGAGCGTATTCATCAATAGCATCGCAGTATGTAGAGGTGCAGCTATTTTTTAATGCTTTATATAGATCGACCTTAATTCGACCTATGTCACCATCTTTTGGGCCTCCAGACTGTACTCCAATTGATACTATGCTCATGACTTCCTTTTACAGCTAACTATAGTTATGGGGCATAAGTGCTACATAGCACGCCCGATTTTGTGTTGTTGATAGTTTGCTTAGACGCAATTTCCTTTGCTTTCATATTCTTATGCACCAATGTTCCGTATTGATTTAGGAGTGATATGTAGTAGTTCTGCTCTAAATGGGATATCACTTATGTTTTCATTAAGTTAGCTGCATTGATACTACTACTGTGTAGTCGGTAGCGTCAAAGGGTTGCGGTCATTGCGTGCTGAAGTATTTCTATTTCTGACAGGCGGTACAATAGTAGGTCGCTCGTTGCCCCATTACGCAATGGCTAATTGGTTTAGCACATTTCCTGCAAGGTTCACCTTTGCGGCCATAAACATTCAGACGTTGTTGAAAGTAACCCGGTTTACCATCGCCACCGGTAAAGTCTCGCAGGGTTGTACCGCCTTGTTTAATCGCTGCTTTGATAACAGTTTTGATGGCACGGACTAATAGCGTGTAATTTTCGAGGCTCACTTTTCCTGCGGCACGGCGAGGATGGATGCCGGCGCGAAATAAAGATTCACTGGCATAAATATTCCCAACGCCAACGACATTGTGGCTGTCCATAATGAATTGTTTAATACTGATTTTTCGTTTGCGAGCGGTTTGCCATAAATACTTGGCATTAAATTCTGTATCGAGTGGTTCGGAGCCCAGGTCTTTAAGTAGTTTGTGTTCGAAGGGTGGCTCGTTTGTCCAAAGAACACTGCCGAAACGACGCGGATCATGTAGGCGTAAACATTTTCCATTGGCGAAGACGAGATCGAAATGGTCGTGTTTGCGAGGTTCGGTGTTGCGGTCGACAACTTGCAAACTACCGGACATGCCAAGGTGCATTAATAAATGGCCTTTTGGAAATTCGAGTAGTAAATATTTCCCACGTCGCGTTACTGACAATAATTTTTGCTTGGGAAGTGTTTTCTTAATGGCCGTAGGTATTGGCCAGCGCAATTTACCATTGCGAATAATAACCGACGTAACGGTTTGGCCTTGTATGTGTGGGCTGATGCCTACTCGGGTGGTCTCAACTTCAGGTAATTCAGGCATGAGGTTATTTAAATCTATTTCGTAGCATTGCTGCCGGCTAACGTGAGTAGATCGTTAGCAGCGCTTACGGGAAGATGATATTGAAAACCAAGATCGGCACGAATCAGGATAAGTTCTTTATTAGATTGAACCAGCGTAAAACGTATTTTTGAATCATCAGAGAATGTAATAAATATTTCTTTCGTACTATCAGTGGGTTTAGCCGGCAGGATCTGAATAGCACGTTTATGCTGCCAATGGTCGAGCAGTGTTTGTATTGCATCTGTTGGAATATTATTTTTGGATGATTTATTTCCCGAGATCATCCATTCACCTTGGGCTGATTTATTAAGCTCAAGCTCAGGTAGTTTTAATGAAGTAATTTTAACGTCATCAGGAACAAGTTGCGGGCTAATAAAGCTTTCAGTATTGGTACGTAGTCGGTGATAAAAAAGGTCGGTAACCAAGTGAATGGTGTTGTCTTTTAATAGGTAGCGACGTTTATTAATATGTTCGATATTACCAAATACATATTCATCATCATTAAAATGCAGACTGGCTCTGGCAGGTTGTAAATCATAGTCGCGCAGATTTTTCCCAACGGCAGAGAAACGCGAATGACTAATGGCCTTGGTTAATTTTAGAATCTCATTAATAGGTGTGCTATTGGCTTTTACTTTATATGGCTGCGTCATTAACCAATTATTATCAGTTGTTTGTTGTAACTGAATATCAGCAAGACCATCACTCTGGATGAAGATGTTTTTTATTTCTGAAATATCGGGCCCACCTAGTCGAATGATATCAGCTTCATTTTTATCGGGACTATTCGCGATAAATACACCGATAGCAATAACACCGACCAATAGAGAAAGATTAAGTAATAAACGGGCGTTCATTTTATGTTCGGCGACGACGTTGCCAAATAATAAAACCAGTGGCGAGTAATATTAGTGGTAGCAAAATAAAAATCAATCCAATAATACCCGCGGTTGAAGCTGAAAATTCGAGTGATAAATCGCTACTGGTTTTTGCCGGGATATTAATAAAGGCATCATCGCGGCTTAACCAATTAGCAAGGTTGAGTCCTAAATCTTGATTGCCGGCATTGCCTAGATATTGGTTAGAGAGAAAATCGCCATCGCCAATAACAATAACGCGTTGTTCTAATGCGGCTTCCGTGTTGGTGTTGCGAGTTAGGATAACGCCGATGTTGAGCGGGCCCGGAATATCTTCACCGGCATCAAGGGCCAGTTCGCCTTGTAACTCGCCGGTTTCAGACCAGCTATCTGGTGCAGTAATCAAAAATGGATCAGCCTGCCATTCACTGCCTTCTATTAGTTCGATGGCACTCGCCTGCGGAAATAGGGTTAAATTCGAAAAGTTATTCGTCACGGCTTGCGTGCCGTATTCAGCAATAATGGTAATACGTGGATCATTTAAGCCTAGGCGCTGTGTAGTTGGATCGACCACCATACCGGGATGAAACTCGATACCTAATTGTTCGGCGAGAACACCGAGGCCATGAGCTTCACCGGGATCAGCTAACCATAATAGGTTACCGCCTTTGGCAAGGTAGTCACCAATAATAGAAACCTCACCAGGCAGCAGATTAACCTGTGGGCTAGCAATAACCAGTGCGGAAGCATTGCTAGGTATTTGTTGGTTTACGCCAAGGTTAATGGTTTGTGTATTGATGCCGCGTGACTCTAACTGTACTGCCCAGTCAGATAGATCATGGTTGGCGCGGCCACGTGGGCTACGTTCGCCGTGGCCTTCAAGAAACACAATAAAACGTTCAGCATTTCGTGCAAGACGTTGCAGGGCATTTGTCATTGCTTGTTCGGTCAATGTTTGCAGGTTCTCGCGACGTTCGCCATAGCGTAAGACAAGTTCACCTTTAACGCGCACACCATTTTCTCTTGCCAATTGTGGTTCGATATCAGGGTCGATGAAATTAAGCTTAATATCTTCTTTGTAATTTTGGTAACGCTGCACGAAATTTTCAATTTGCTCATTACGGCTAACAAAGGAAGTAATCGAAATAGGCCCGTCAATTTTCTTGAGTAAGGCAATACTCGAATCAGATAATGTATTGCGACTGTTCTTGGTCCAGTCACTGCTTACATTATAACGTTCGCCAAGCCATGCCAGCATGGCGACAAAAACAAGGAATAACGCGACAAAAATTATGTTCTGTAAGCGTATTTGCAGGTGAGTTTTTTTTGTTACTTGCATGACATTGGCTCAATGTTGCATGCGGTAACTATCTAGCTTGCGGATAGTTAACACAATGAAGGTTGTGATGATTAATATGAAAAATATTACATCCGAGCTATTTACCTGACCATTGTAAAAGGGTGATGCGTGTTTTGATATGGACAGATACTGTAGTGCGCTTTGTGCGGCATCGACTTTAATTAAAGAGGCAACTAATTCCACCAACCAAAACAAAAATAAAATAATACCGATACTGCTAAATGCCGCGAGGCCCATATGGTCGGTTAGAGATGATGCGAATACTCCGATAGTCATAAAGGTAAACGTCACTAATAAGAAGCCAAGCAGGGAAGAGAAGTAAAGCCCGGCATCAAGTTGTGTACCAAATACAAGCGATAGTGTAATTAATAGTGGAATGACTGCTGTAATAAGACCAAATAGGTATAGGCCCAGACATTTTCCTAAAACAATTTCACTCATACTAATGGGCGCAGAGAAAAGTAACTGTGAGGTTTTGTTTTTAAATTCACCACTGAAACTACGCATGGTTAACATGGGTGCGATAAGAATAAATAGATAGCTGCAAAAATAAAATATAGTCGAAACAATGGTGCCTGTTACGCCAACGCCACCAATACTATTTGATGGGTTATCTAAATATGATTTAACCAGGGTAACGAGTATCAGGAATACGATAAGACTGATGCCAGAAAGAATAATCCATGCTAATAGTGAATTAAACATATTACGTAATTCACGTTGAGCAATTGAGAATATGATCATGCGGTGACTTCTTCTGCTTGATGTGAGTTGTTATCGCTACAAGTAATATCAATAAACATTTGTTCAAGAGATCCGGTTTGTGGCGTAAGTTCATTAAGTTGCCAGCTATTATTGACAGCGCTACTGGCAAAGTCAGCAGGATTAAAATCATCGCTGCAATGTAATTGATAACGACCTTCACTTAGTTGCTCGACCGTATCGACATTATTTAGTGCAGTTAGTGTTGCGAGTTCGGGCGGGTTGCCTAATGACACAGTGATAATATTTTTCCGTAAGCGTGAATCAAGTCCAGCAAGACTATCCTCAAGTGCGATTTTGCCTCGGTTGATAATGATCACGCGGTCACAGGTGGATTGCACTTCCGGCAGAATATGGGTTGATAGGATGACACTGTGGTCACTACCGAGTTCACGAATAAGGGTACGAATCTCACGTATCTGAATCGGGTCTAGTCCGACGGTGGGCTCATCGAGAATTACAACCTCAGGGGTATGAATAATAGCCTGAGCAATACCAACGCGTTGCTGATAGCCTTTAGATAGGTTGGCAATAAGTCGTTTTTGTACATCGCCCAATCCACAACGCTCACAAGCTCGGGCAATTGCTTTGCTAATATCCGCGCGAGGAATACGGTTAAGTTTTGCGCAATACTCTAAATACTCAATAACGGTTAGCTCAGTATATAAAGGCGGTTGTTCTGGCAGAAAGCCAAGTGCTGCTTTGGCTTGGCGTGGTTCATCGAGAATATCGAAACCATTAATCAGCACACGACCTGATGTTGGTGCCAGATTGCCGCTAATGATCTGCATGGTGGTGGATTTGCCCGCGCCATTGGGTCCCAGAAAGCCGAGGACTTCACCTCGTTTCAGGGTCAGGTTAACGTCGGCCAGAGCGTGTAAATTACCATAGTCACGGTACAGGTTTTCAACCTGAATGAGTGTTTCTCTCGACATACCCTCTCCGCCGTTATTTACGGCTTATTATTAGTACTTAAGTATAATGTTAAGATTAATCTAATTGTACCGATATAGTTCATAGATTGCCTTTTTTAATGTGGTGTTAGTAAGTATGAGTGATTTTTGCAAAATTTATGCAATGGATATTGAGCGGCGTGCTTCGTTGCTAGGTCTGCTTGAGCTTAAAACGGATGACCATAAAGTAGCTGAAGTGCTACATCGGGTTATTCTTGATAAACAGTCCGATAAAATTGTTGATGATTTTTATGATTACCTATTACAGCATAATGAATATGCCTTGCTGCTTGAACCTGATTTGATCCCCGCTCTTAAGCAGGCTCAGGCAGCTTATGTACGCAGTTTTGGGGTCGATTTTGATAGCAGTGATTACTTTGATTACCGTTTGCGGATTGGGCTTGCTCATAAGAGGGTGGGTTTGACGCTGGGTTTGTATCAATGTGCTTATCGCCAATTACAACAACTCATGCTTAATGAGATCCCTGAAAATTTTATGCAGGATGGTGTTAATGGTCGAGATCTTTGTTGTTTTATTCATAAAATAACCACATTAGACATGGCCTTAGCGATAGAAACTTATCACGACGCACTGGTAATGGATATTCAAGATGAATTGGATAATGTTTATTTTGAGAAGGCAGCATTACGTGAACGGGTACAAACAGATTCGCTGACGGGTTTATTTACAAGAGATTATGGCCTTGCCATACTGAAAAAATTGTTGATTCGAGGTGAAGTAGAAAATGATATTTGCCTCATTTTGTTAGATATCGATTTCTTCAAATTAGTTAACGATACCTATGGTCATTTGGCTGGGGATGAGGTGTTACGTCAAATTGGCAAACTGCTTAACTCTGCTGTTCGAGATTTTGACACGGTATGCCGTTTTGGTGGAGAAGAATTTATGATTGTGCTGCGTCATACAACAAAGAATGTTGCCATGAAAGTAGCTGAACGTATTCGTCAGAGTATCAGTGAAAATATTGTTCAATTTGATGGAAAAGATATTCAGGTCACGATTAGTCAGGGTGTTGCTGTTGCTCAGTCGGAAAGTGATAGTATGGTGTTATTGAATAAAGCAGATGCGGCTTTATATGAGGCTAAGGCTCAAGGGCGGAATTGTGTTGTGATGAGTGGGGCAGATGTTATTAGGGATTGATACGGGTGGAACCTTTACCGATTTTGTTTTATTGACTGAGCAGGGTTTACAAGTTCACAAGGTGCTTTCCACACCGCACGCACCTGAGGAAGCGATTCTTCAAGGTATCCGTGAACTTGGTTTTACAGATTGTCAAAAGCTTATAATTGTTCATGGCTCAACGGTTGCGACTAACGCAGTACTTGAAGGTAAAGGCGCTCGCACTGTCTACATTACCAACCGTGGCCTTGCCGATGTTTTGAGTATTGGTCGACAAGCACGCCAATCACTCTATGATTTACAACCATCAATACCTACGCCTCCTGTTGCTGCGAATTTATGCATTGAAACTGGCGGAAGAATTTCTGCCGACGGAAAAACCATTGAGGCATTGACTGATGCCGATCTACAAGCAATCAAAGAATCACTTGTCGAGCTGAAACCTCAAGCGGTTGCGATTAATTTATTATTTTCTTTTTTAGATGACACCGCTGAAAAAGCGATTGAAAAAATTATCCCTGAAGGTGTTTTTATCTCTCGCTCATCTTTGGTATTACCAGAATATAAAGAATATGAACGTGGCATGACGACATGGCTGAATGCTAGCGTTGGCCCACTTGTGCAAGGTTACTTGCAGTGTCTTAAAGACGGTGTTGCTCCCGCATCTGTTTCTGTTATGCAAAGTTCCGGATCGACTATTGCCGCTGAACAGGCGGGTGAATTGGCCGTGCATTTATTATTGTCGGGGCCGGCTGGCGGTTTGGCAGGTGCACAGTCTGTTGCTCGAATGGTTGGCAAGGAGAAACTGCTGACTTTCGATATGGGTGGAACTTCTACCGACGTGGCACTTATTGATGGAGAAATAAGCCTGACGAGTCAGGGTAAAATTGCAGGTTACCCCGTGGCCGTGCCAATGGTTGATATGCACACGATTGGTGCTGGTGGTGGTTCCTTAGCAAGAGTTGATGCTGGCGGTTTATTACAGGTTGGGCCAGAGTCAGCCGGAGCTAGCCCAGGACCGGCTTGTTACGGCAAGGGAGGCAAGCAAGCGACGGTAACGGATGCGAACTTAGTTTTGGGTCGGCTGCGGGTCGATGCCTTTCTTGGTGGCGAAATGAGGCTTGATGAACAGGCGGCAAGGCAGGCAGTAGGGAAAATTGCTGACGAGATGGGCGTGTCGGTTGAAGAAGCCGCCGAAGGTATTATTAAAATCGCCAATGAACATATGGCCAGAGCTTTGCGGGTTATTTCTGTGCAACGCGGCATTGATCCTCGTCAATGTAGCTTAACTAGTTTTGGTGGTGCCGGTGGCTTGCATGTTTGTGCACTCGCGGATGCTTTATCGATGCGTGAAGCCTTGGTGCCGGTGCATGGTGGGGTGTTGTCTGCTCTTGGTATGCTGGCCGCGCCGCGTGGCAGAGAATATGCTCGAAGTGTTAATACGCCACTTGCGGATATGAATGTTGGGGATATTAATGAACATATCGCATTGATGTTAAAACAAGGGCAGCAAGCATTAAATGAAGAAGGTGTGGGTAACGATGAACTACTCATCGAGCCAAGCTTAGATCTTTGCTACCAAGGTCAGTCATCTAGTTTGATGGTGGCATGGGAAAATATAGATGAAGCAATTGAACAGTTTCATCTGGCGCATCAAAAGCGTTATGGACACCGTCTTGAGTTAGCCGTTGAATTGGTCACCATTAGGCTTTGCTTACGACAGAAATCAGTTGCCCTAGATTTTTCAGTTTCATCGGTTGAAAATAAACAAGGTGAAGCTATTTATATCAATGTGTACGGCATGAAAAAAGAAGTACCTGTTTATCAGCGAGAACAACTGATTGAATCGCAGGTTTTGGATGGGCCAGCCTTGGTCACCGAAAAAATCTCTACGACTTGGCTAGCTGAAGGCTGGCAAGCACGGCTACATGGCTCAGGGAATTTATTGTTACAACGAATTGATTAATGATTATTTCATTTGTGAAGTAATTTCATCGGACCAAGCTAAACTATCTAAGAAAGATGTTCGCAATGAACTTGGCGAGCATGTTGCAATTTTCTCTAGTTCTTTCCAATCACCTTTTTCATAGGCAACAACTATTTTTAATAAATTTCCTAGAGCGCCATTATACTCTAGTAATGCCTCTGTCACTTCTTCTGCCAAGGGGAGTTGAGTTAGTAACTCGTTTAGCGGTTGATCCATTAACACATCAAGCATTGAAAATAGGCCAATGGTAAAAGATGAGTTTTTGTCACAGCCTAATTCGGGTGCAAGTAGCTCACACATTTTTGCACGAGTAAGAGAAATGGTAATGAGTTCTTGCGGTTTGTTTTCTATTTGAGATAGACCAATAACTGTCATCCAGTTACGCAAAGACTGTAAACCTAGTACAACTAATGCTTTTTGAATTGACTCAACTTTTTGTGATAATCCATAAAACGATGAGTTAATAATGCGTAGTAATTTATAACTCATCGCAACATCTTTACTAATGATTGATTCTAATTCATCAAAGCGACATTCTGGATCTTGAAGTGTCGCAATCATTTCTAATAGAGCTAATTTATTGGGGGGCAATTGCTTCCCGGAAACGATGTCTGGTTTACAGAAATAATAGCCTTGAAAATATTTAAAGCCTAATTGCTTGCATAACTCGAACTCTTGTTTGGTCTCAATTTTTTCGGCGAGTAATTCGACATCGTATTTCTCAAGAGCCATGACTTGTTGAGCTAATTCTTGTTGAGTCATTGCCATTAGGTCGATCTTAATAATGTCGGCAAACGGTATGAGAACATGGTTCTTGTCATCTAAAATAAAATCATCAAGGGCAATCTTAAAGCCTTCCTCTTTCAGACGTTTAACGGACTCGACGAGTGCATCATCAACGACGACATCTTCAAGTACTTCGAGAACAATTTTCCCCGGAGGTAAAGGGAAAGGAATTTCACCTAACAGGAATTCTCGGGTTAGATTTATAAAGGCACAGTGTTGTTGCACAATTTGTTCAACGCCCATCTCAAGAAAGGCATTAATGATGACTTGTGAAGTGGCATGATTACCATCAACTACGCTGGCGGCATTAACCTGACCATCACGGAATAATAATTCGTAAGCAAATATTTCAAGTTTTTCATCAAATATTGCTTGGCGACCGACAAATATTTCGTTGGTAGAGGCTTGATCGGCGGGCATGTTCATAGAGTATGAGCCTAAAAATGGTTGTTAGTAGTGGCTACATAAAGGTATCGGCACAAGAATGAAAAATATAAACACATAATTGGTATGGAAATTAGGCTGGCTGCGAGTTACAAAAAAATCTCCGCGGCCAATTTTTGTATAATTTGACCTTGTATTTTGCTTATTCAGTCCGATATACAATGAGTATGAATGCGGAAAAGCCTAGAATCTAAATTTATATATTTATCATAAGGTTATGATGAGTCGTTACTCGGTAAGTAGAATGCCGGGATGGACGCAATGAGGTCGAATTGATTATAGTACAACCTAAATATCGAGTGCTAAGGAGTAATTGTTGATGCTGAACGGGATGTTGGATTTACCATGGTGGGGCACGCTTATCGCCGCATTGATTTTTACCCACATTACTATCGTCAGCGTGACGATTTTTTTACACCGTACTCAGGCGCATCGCGCTATTGAAGTTCATCCATTAGTTAGCCATTTTTTCCGCTTCTGGCTTTGGTTAACCACCAGCATGGTGACTAAACAGTGGGTCGCGATTCATCGCAAACATCACGCCAAGTGTGAAACTGAACAAGATCCACATAGCCCGATTGTCTTAGGTATTAACACGGTATTGTGGACTGGCGCGGAACTTTATCGAAAAGAAGGTGATAAACAAGAAACACTTGATGCCTATGGACACAATACGCCGGATGACTGGCTTGAAAATAATCTTTATAGCGGTCGAACTAATAAATTAGGTATCGCCTTGATGTTGGTTATTAATCTGATCTTATTTGGACCAATAGGTCTCACTGTTTGGGCTGTGCAAATGGCATGGATCCCATTTTGGGCGGCGGGGATTATTAATGGTGCCGGGCATTATGTCGGTTATCGTAATTTTGAGGTCAGTGATGCCTCAACCAATTTAGTACCATGGGGCATTATTATTGGTGGTGAAGAGTTACATAACAATCACCATGCCTTTGGTAGTTCAGCCAAGTTTTCCGTTAAGTGGTGGGAGTTTGATATTGGCTGGATGTACATTCAAATCTTGAGTTTCTTTGGATTGGCGAAGGTTAAGAAGCGTGCCCCTAAACCTATACTAGATGGTAGTAAGCTTACTTTGGATAAAGATGCGGTGATGGCACTTGTTACAAACCGTTTTCAAGTGATGTCGAACTACGCACGTCAGGTAATGAAAAGGGTTTATAAAGAAGAGGTCCGCCGTACAGAAGATGGTGTTTTACGCGTTCAATTAAAGAAAGTTCGCAAATTATTGGTACGCGATAATTTCTTAATGGATATCTCTGCGCAAGAGAAGCTGGCGACTGCATTATCACAGCATCAAGCACTGGATACCGTTTATGAATTCCGCCAGCGTTTAGAGGCAATATGGCAAAAGACCACTGACAGTCAAGAACAGTTATTAGCCGCCTTACAAGAATGGTGTAGCCAAGCAGAAGCTAGCGGCATTAAATCTTTGCAGGAATTTTCACAGAGTTTGAAAAATTATTCATTACAGCCGCAGATGGTTTAATGCTTTAGGGCTGCGAAATAACGACCATAAAAAAAGCCTCGCATTGCGAGGCTTTTTTTACACATCAAAATACCGAAACAAGATTATTTAATCTTCGCTTCCTTGTACATGACATGTTTACGTACAACTGGATCAAACTTTTTCATTTCAAGTTTTTCAGACATAGTACGTTTGTTCTTATCAGTAGTGTAGAAGTGACCGGTTCCGGCACTAGACACGAGTTTGATTTTATCACGAGCCATGATGTTCTCCTTTAGACCTTTTCGCCGCGGGTACGCATTTCAGTAAGAACGGTATCAATACCTTTCTTGTCGATAATACGCATACCTTTTGAGGAAACGCGCAGACGTACGAAACGCTGCTCACTTTCTACCCAAAAGCGATGGTTGTGTAGGTTAGGCAAAAAACGGCGACGCGTTCTATTTTTCGCGTGAGACACGTTATTTCCTGACATTGGGCGTTTGCCGGTTACTTGGCATACTCTGGACATCTTCTTAAACCTCCGAAACCTGTGGATCCATACGCTTACGTATGAAACGAGCCGCACTTTATACCAGAAGGTATCTGGCAGAGCAAGGATTTCTGTAAATACCTTAATTCACCATTGCACATAATATTATTAAAAATCATGGTGATAGGCATATTCTGCTATCAAAATTATATTTTTCCATGTTCTGCGAATGACCACGGCTCACCATCACCGACAATAAAGTGGTCGAGCACCCTAATTTCCACCAACTGCAGCGCCTCAACCAATCGCTGGGTAATAGCGAGATCAGAACGACTTGCCTCACTTACGCCTGAAGGGTGGTTGTGAGCCAAGATCACTGCCGCTGCGTTGTTGGAGAGGGCTTGTTTCACAACCTCACGTGGATGCACGCTGGCGCCATCAATGGTGCCAAAGAACAGTTCCTCGTAATGAATCAGCCGATGTCGGGTATCCAGAAACAAGCAGGCAAAGACTTCACGTTTCCTATCCCGTAAGCGGGTGCTGAGGTAGCGCCTGACTGTGATGGGATCGGTAAACACCGCATCGCGTTGCAGGGTTTCATCGAGATGGCGACGGCTGAGCTCAAGGGCGGCTTGGCATTGCACGTATTTAGCTGGGCCAAGACCGGGCGCTTCGCAGAAGTGCTGCTGATTAGCATCGAGTAGGCTTCTGAGAGAGCCAAAGCGTTTGAGTAAGCTCCGAGCGAGATCAACGGCTGAAAGCCCTCGACTGCCGGTACGGAGAAAGATGGCGAGTAATTCGGCATCGGATAAGGCTTGTGGGCCTCGTTGCATGAGCTTTTCACGTGGTCGCTCGGCGACCGGCCAATCTGATATACGCATATTGCCTCCCTGGCATGCTGCTATTAATCCTTCCATATGTAAATTGAGTGTAGCAGGAGTGAGTTTCTATGGGCACATATCTGCTAAAATCCCAGCTCTACATAATAAAGATAAGAATTGACCTAAATTGACTAGCCTGACTAACAAACGAATCTTACTTGCGGTGACGGGCAGTATCGCTGCCTATAAGAGTGCAGATCTGACACGTCGTTTGCGTGAGGCGGGTGCGCAGGTGCGTGTGCTGATGACGAACGGTGGACAAGAGTTTATTACGCCAATGACCTTACAGGCCGTTTCAGGCAATCCTGTTTACACGACCTTGATGGATGTTGAGGCGGAATCGGGCATGGGGCATATTGAATTGGCTCGTTGGGCTGATTTATTGTTGATTGCGCCAGCCAGTGCAGATTGCCTAGCTCGCTTAGTACAAGGCCGAGGTGATGATCTGCTCGGTGCGGTAAGTTTGGCTTGCGAAGCACCAACGGCCGTTGCACCGGCAATGAATCAGGCAATGTGGGCGGATGCCGCAACACAGTCGAATGTGAATACCTTAGTTGAACGTGATATTTATTTACTTGGGCCAGCAGAAGGTGAGCAGGCTTGCGGTGAAGTCGGCAGTGGTCGTATGTTGGAGCCGACCGAGTTAGTCACTGAATGCAGTCGGTTGTTTGCGACCGGTTCATTAGCGGGTAAAAAGGTAATAATTACGGCAGGGCCAACCCGAGAAGCCCTAGACCCGATGCGCTTTATCAGCAATCGAAGTAGTGGTCGAATGGGTTATGCGGTGGCCGAGGCATGTGTTGAAGCTGGCGCAGAAGTGACTTTAATCAGTGGCCCAGTTTGCTTGCAAACGCCAGAACGAGTGACTCGTGTTGATGTTGAATCGGCCGCAGATATGTTGGAAGCGGTGAATGAACAGATTATTAATTCCGATATTTTTATTGCGGCGGCGGCGGTAGCAGATTATCGACCGCTTGAAGTAGCTGCGCAAAAATTAAAGAAACAGACACAGAGTTTAAGCTTTGAACTTGAGCAAACTACCGACATTGTTGCATCAGTCGCACAATTAAAAGACGCACCTTTCACGGTAGGTTTTGCCGCTGAAACAAATGACCTAGAAAAGCATGCATTAGGTAAGCTACAAGCCAAGTCATTAGATATGATTGCAGCTAATCAAATTGGTCAAGCTGAGGATGGTTCAGCAATTGGTTTTGAGAATGAAAAAAATGCCTTGAGCGTATATTGGCAGGGTGGTAAAAAAGAGTTCTCATTAATGCAAAAATCAAAGCTCGCACGTCAATTAGTTGAGTTAATTGCCGAGCGAGTTGCACGTTAAATTCATAACTTAAAGACAAACACTAAAATAACAAACAGACTTCAAAGTAGAGACGATGAAACATAAAATTCAACTAAAGATTCTTGATAAACGTATTGGTAGTGAATTTCCATTGCCAGATTATGCAACCGAAGGTTCAGCGGGTATGGACTTGCGGGCCTGCCTAGATGAGGCGATTGAATTGGCTGCAGGAGAAACCTTCCTTGTGCCAACCGGTTTATCTATTTATGTTGCTGATCCAGATTATGCAGCGATGTTATTGCCTCGTTCAGGACTTGGGCATAAACACGGTATTGTACTTGGCAACTTAGTTGGTTTGATTGATTCTGATTACCAAGGTCAATTATTTGTTTCGTGTTGGAACCGTGGAGATAAAACTTTTACGGTAGAGCCGGGTGAGCGTATCGCACAAATGATTATTGTTCCTGTCGTGCAGGCAGAGTTTGAAATAGTCGATGAGTTTGATGATAGCGAACGTGGTGAAGGCGGTTTTGGTCATACAGGTAGGCACTAATTGAATATGAAGCCGTTTTTAAAAAAATCGAAATTTAAAGTAGATCACAAAATAGATCTGCGTTCACGCATTGTTCCGATCATTCTAATGGTTGCGTCGTTAGGCATGTTTGTCTATGTATTTCAGTCAGACATGCCAATGCCAGAAGAGATAGATAAGACGCCTGTTTACAAAGCGAATGTGAAACGTTTCGCAAATGACATTGCGACAAATGTTGAGCAAGTAAGATCACGGTTGACTGTATTTACAGAGTCAGCTGAATCAGTAAAGAAACTGCAGCAAGCTCCGGCAACTTTATTAAAAGAAACAGATGCTCAGTTACCCAATTTATTAGCACTACGTTTATTAACCAGTGCGGCAAGTGATACGAATGATGATGAAAAACCGGCATTAAGTTACGCCTGTTTTGACATGGTCTATGAGTCTGTAAAACAAGCGCCTAAAAATAAATCATTACCGATTGAGGTTCATTCGTTTGGCAATGAAGCGCAACATGTCGATTTTGTGCAAGTGGTTAAAAATAAAAATAATGAGGCTGTTGGTGCAGTCTTGGCAAGTTTTAATATTCGCGTATTAGAAAAGGTTTTAGAAGGTGTCGTTGTTGCTGAGGGTGATCTTGAATTGCAACAAGGCCGTCAGGTATTAGCAACGCGCGGACAAAAAGGTGAGCGTGCCTTTGCTCCATATAAAGCTCGAATTGCAGGTACGCGTTGGTCGGTTTCATATTGGCCGGCAACCAACAAGACAGAACAAATTATTGATTATGCTGGGCAACAGATTTTATTGGTGAGTAGTTTTGCCGCAGTGATTTTAATTATATCTTTATTTTTATTTACTCGTGATGCATTGCATAACCGTCGAATTAAGGCGGAGCGTGATGCTCGTGAGCCACCTGAAACAATATTGCGTAAGGTGGACAAAAGTGTCACTGATGAGTCCAGTGATGATTTACTTTTTAATTCAGGGGAAGGGCTAGTGGTGGAAGAAGTTGAGTCTGATTCAATGGCGGTAAGTAAAGTTAATGTGGAGGCTTCTATTTTTAAAGCCTATGACATTCGTGGTGTAGTAGGAAAAACATTGACTGAAGAAGCCGTTTATGAAATCGGTCGTGCATTAGGCAGTGAAGCACAAGCAAGAAAGCAGACGATCATGGTTGTAGCTCGTGATGGTCGAAACTCTGGACCAGCATTAATTAAAAAATTAATTGAAGGCTTATGTGCAACTGGTATTAATGTTATCGACGTAGGAATGGTACCAACACCACTTCTGTATTTCGCAGCGCAGGTATTAGGTTCTGGATCAGGGATCATGCTAACAGGTAGTCATAATCCACCTGATTACAATGGCCTTAAAATGGTTCTTGATGGCGTTACCTTGGCGCGTGATGACATTCAAACAATACGCAAGCGTGTTGAGAATGCTGATTACCTTGAAGGTAAAGGCGAAGTGACTGAGAAGGAAGTTCTTAAGTCGTATTCGAAACGTGTTACGTCAGATATTATGTTACTGAAGAAATTTAAAGTTGTTGTTGATTGCGGTAATGGGGTGGCGGGTGTGATTGCCCCGCAATTATTGTCAGAGTTAGGCTGTGATGTGATTGAGCTTTTCTGTGATGTAGATGGTAATTTCCCGAATCATCATCCAGATCCTTCTCGTCCAGAAAATCTTAAAGATGTTATTGCTGCGGTTAAAGAGCACAAGGCCGACCTCGGTTTGGCTTTTGATGGCGATGGCGATCGACTTGGTGTTATTACCAGTGAAGGCAAAGTTATTTGGCCAGATCGCGTCATGATGCTTTATGCGATGGATATTTTATCGCGTAACCCCGGTGCAGAAATCATCTTTGACGTGAAGTGTTCAACTAAACTCAAGCAAGTTATTGAGGAGCATGGCGGCAAGGCCACCATGTGGAATACCGGACATTCGTTGATTAAGGCGAAGATGAGAGAAACTGGCGCCTTGTTAGCCGGTGAAATGAGTGGACACATTTTCTTTAAAGAACGCTGGTATGGTTTTGATGATGGTGTTTATTCCGCAGCGCGTTTAGTTGAATTACTCGGCGCAATGACGGGCGATAAATCTGTTGCTGATGTCTTTAATGACTTGCCAGACAGTGTTAATACACCTGAGATCAATGTTGCCATGGAAGAAGGCACGCATCATGCCTTTATGGTGAAGCTATTAGAAAAGGCTAGTTTTGATGATGCTGAGGTGACGACTATTGATGGGCTTCGTGTTGATTTTCCAGATAGTTGGGGCTTAGTACGTGCATCAAATACAACGCCGGTCTTGGTGTTGCGTTTTGAAGCGGATACAGATGCCGCCTTAGCGAAGATCATGAAGCGTTTTCGTGAGCTGATGTTATCAGTAGACCCAGAGCTTAAGCTTTCATTCTAAAGAATCGAGGCTATACTGCGTTGAGTTTTATAGAAGATATAAGAATAGGAATGGGATTATGAGTTTAACTAACAAGGCAGCGATGAATATTGCCAACGTGCTTGGAGAAGCGCTGCCTTATCTCCAACAGTTTGTCGGTAAAACAATTGTCATCAAATATGGTGGCAACGCGATGGTGGATGAAAGTCTGAAAGCTGGTTTTGCGCGTGACATTGTTTTATTGAAATTGGTTGGTATTAATCCTGTTGTTGTACACGGCGGTGGCCCACAAATTGGTCAGCTGCTTGAGAAGATCGGCAAGCAAAGTGAATTTGTCGATGGTATGCGGGTAACCGATAGCGAAACCATGGACGTGGTTGAAATGGTGCTCGGTGGTCTCGTTAATAAGGATATCGTTCATCTTATTAATCAACATGGCGGTAAGGCGGTTGGCCTAACAGGTAAAGATGGCGATTTAATACGCGCTAAGAAAATGGTCTTCACACGGGATAACCCTGAATTGGATGCACCTGAGATTATTGATATTGGTCATGTTGGTGAAGTCGCGAGTATAAATACTTCGGTAGTGGACATGCTCACGCAGGGTAACTTTATTCCGGTTATTGCACCGATTGGTTCGGGTGAGGATGGTCAGTCATACAATATCAACGCTGATTTAGTTGCTGGCAAGATGGCTGAAACCTTACAGGCTGAAAAATTGATCTTACTAACCAATACAGAAGGTTTGTTAGATAAAGATGGAAAACTCCTAACCGGCTTAACCAGCGAGAGTGTTGATGAATTGATTGCTGATGGCACCATACATGGTGGTATGTTACCGAAAATTAGTAGTGCGCTTGATGCTGTACGCAGTGGTGTGACCAGCTCGCATATTATTGATGGTCGGGTCGAGCATGCCGTGATGTTAGAAATATTTACAGATGAAGGTGTCGGCACCTTGATTCGTGGTTAATCGATATGTCGCCACGAATTGATAAAGCAGCGAAAATATCTCGGCGCGAATCTATCTTGCAAGCCTTGGCTCGTGAACTAGAAGAAAAGCCCGGCGAGCGAATTACTACAGCGCAGTTAGCAAAAGCCGTCGGCGTATCTGAAGCCGCGTTATATCGTCACTTTCCTAGCAAGGCTAAAATGTTTGAAGGCCTTATCGAATTTATCGAAGACACCATTTTTTCTTTGGTGAATCGTATTCTCGATGAAGAAAAGCGGCCTTTATCGCGTTGTGAAAAGATTCTTTCTTTATTGCTTGGTTTTGCGGAAAAAAATCCGGGCATGACTCGGTTGCTTGTGAGTGATGCCTTGGTGGGTGAAAAGTCGCGTTTACGCGAACGTATTAATCAATTTTACGAGCGTGTTGAAACGCAATTGAAACAGGTCTTACGTGAATCACGTTTACAAGGGGCTGAGATCAGTGATGAGCAAATCAAAATCTATAGTCGCTTACTCTTATCGATTATAGAAGGTCGTCTGCATCGTTATGTGCGCAGTGATTTCTCACAGCCACCACTGGCGGATTGGTTAGCCGAGTGGCAGATAGTGACCGTGGGAATGATTATTTCGGATTAGTTGATACCTTTCGTGGTCGGCGTAGCTCTTTATAGCGAGCCATATCGTTTTCGAATTGACCATTAATCTTATCTAATTCAGCTTTCTTTGACGCGATAAATTCTTCGTAATTGATAATCTGTTTCTGTGCTTGCTGAATTTTATCAGTGACTGCCTTAGGAACAGCTTTACCAGCACGTTCTAATCCAGCCGCTTGTTTGCGTGCAACACCTTGGCGGTCCTTGGCTTTATTAAGGCTTTTATAAGTTAGCCTAATCTCAGTACGAATAGATGTGATCTTGCCATTGCGTGCCATGACAATTTCATCTTCACTAGCAAAGGTATTGAGCAACACCATGTCATTACGTTCTTTTGCTTCTTTGGCAATTCTTTCAGCTTTTTCTTTTTCTTTAAGTATTTTTTCTGCTGCAAGTTCTTCTTTATTAAGAGCGCGTTTGTGGTGTTTCGTTTTAATGCCTTGAGAATTAATTTCGTCATGACCTTTTTGTGCGTATTCAGGTGGAACGATATTGCCGCATTCGCGGAAACCATCGCTGTTCTTCCAGCACTTAATTTTGCCGGCTTGTACGGATACGCTACTAAGCGTAAGCGCCATGATGGCACTGCTGATAAAGATTTTATGTACGAGTTTCATGTTGGTCACGATGGTTACCTGCTAGAGTCTATTTATACTTTCATTCGAGTATAGTCAGTGGATGTTTATTAGTCATTATTATTAATATGAAGTTCGTTTATTATGATATTTGCACATATTTCCGTACACAGGCCAGTTTTGCATGATTGAGCAAATATGGTTATTTTTCATCTCTTTAGTGGCGAATATATTCTCTGCATTTGCCGGTGGTGGTGCTGGGCTTATTCAATTACCGGCCTTATTATTCCTCGGTTTACCTTTCTCTGTTGCGCTGGCGACTCATAAAGTGGCTAGTGTGGCACTTGGCGTTGGAGCGACAATTCGCCATGCGAGAGAGAAGGGGTTAGAACGTCAGTTCGTTCTCTATATGCTGTTGGCGGGACTCCCGGGTGTTGTTTTGGGGGCGAACCTTATTTTGTATGTAGCCGATAGACCCGCTGAAATCGCCTTGGGGATATTGACGGCGGGCTTAGGTATTTATTCTATTACCAAGCGTGAATTAGGTTTGGCTCATACCCCAATGAATCGAGACCGACGAGGATTTGCGATAGGTACTGCGGTGTTGTTTCTGATAGGTGTCCTGAATGGTTCACTGACCTCGGGCACCGGCCTATTTGTCACTTTATGGTTAGTGCGTTGGTTTGGTCTCGATTACAAACGTGCCGTTGCACACACTTTGATCTTGGTTGGGCTATTTTGGAATGGTGCGGGTGCTATTACCTTGGGCCTGTTGAGCGAAATTCATTGGCCATGGTTGCCAGCGTTGTTAGCCGGTTCGCTACTCGGTGGTTATATCGGTGCGCACTTGGCCATCGTGAAAGGAAATCGTTGGATCAAACGAATTTACGAAGCGATCACGTTGTTGATTGGCTTGAAGTTGATTGTTGGTTAGCTATCTATCCGGTTATTACATCGCCTCCGCATTCATTCTGCGAATGAACGCTAATGTCGTCGATATAATAACCGAATAGATAGCTAGGAACGGTTGTCAATGTGACGTGTATGTTATCAGGCCACAGTCTCGTGAAGTGTGCCGTCATTGCGAGCGATAGCGCGGCAATCTAGCCAGTCTTCCTGCCTACGCCTTCGGCCCATATTCCGCACGATAAGCACGAATTTTATCTAGGTGTTCAGCTTGGTCTGGTTTATCAGAAAGATAAGTGATCAAATCATCGAGCACAACAATACTCGCGACCTTGAGGTCATTGCGTTGTTCAACAGCCTGAATGGCGGTGAGGTCACTATCTAAACCACGTTCCATACGATCCAGAGAAATGGATACGCCTGATGCAGTCGCACCTGCGGCTTTAATAATATCAACAGATTCATCAATCGACATACCAGATGAAATCACGTCATCAATAATAAGCACTTTGCCTTCAAGTTTAGCGCCGACTGTCATACCACCTTCGCCGTGATCTTTGGCTTCTTTGCGGTTAAAGACATAAGGCACGTTGCGGCCATGATGTTCAAACAAAGCAACACTGGCCGTCGCTACAAGAGGGATGCCTTTGTAGGCTGGACCAAAGATACAGTCATACTCGATGCCGCTATCTTGAATCGATTGGGCGTAGTAACGACCTAATTTCGCCAAGCTCTCGCCAGTGTTGAATAAACCTGAATTAAAGAAATAAGGGCTAACACGGCCAGATTTGAGGGTAAATTCGCTAAAACACAGCACATTGGTTGCGATCGCGAAGTCGAGAAATTCATGTTGGTAATCTTGCATATTGTATTGCCATGTCAGTATGTGGAATGATGCCGCGTAATATACACGCTGTGAGCAAAGGTTGGAACGTATGCGCATTATTACTGCAAATTTAAATGGGATTCGCGCCGCTGAGCGCAAGGGCTTTTTTGACTGGATGAAGAAGCAGCGGCTTGACGTGCTATGCATACAGGAAACCAAGGCACAGGAAGAACAGCTGAGTGCCGATGCCTTTCACCCCAAGGGTTATTTCAATTATTTCTTTGATGCCGAGAAAAAGGGCTATAGCGGTGTGGCTTTGTACTGTAAGCAAGAGCCAGATGCGGTGCGTACGGGTCTGGGTTGGCCGCATTGCGATACCGAAGGTCGTTGGATTGAGGCAGACTTCGGTAAGCTCACGGTCGTGTCGTTGTATTTACCATCGGGTTCATCAAGCGATGAGCGTCATGCCAATAAGCTAGATTTCATGGATAGGCTTCGCGCTGAAATGAAAAAGATGCGCCGCCGTAAACGTGAATACATTATCACTGGTGACTTTAATACCGTGCATACCGAAATTGATATTAAGAACTTTAAACCCAACCGTAAAAATTCAGGCTGTACCGATGCCGAACGTCAGTGGATGGATGACGTGTTGAACAAAGATGGTTGGACGGATGCCTTTCGCGTTGTAGAGAAGGGCCCAGATAATTATACGTGGTGGTCAAATCGCGGTAATGCCCGCGCCAACAACGTCGGTTGGCGCATTGATTACCAGCTAGTCACACCGGGGCTGGCGGATAAGGTCAAGAAAGCCAGTGTCTATACAGAGAACTGGTTTTCTGACCATGCTCCGTTAAGCATCGATTATGACTACGAGCTATAACTAGTGTGGTGCGTGATCTAATAAGTGGTTATAGGTGCGTTGTAAGGTACGGAGCAGATCATCGAGTGCGCTGATTTCGCTACGCAGTGTGTCACGTACGACAGAATTTTTTTCTACGCGGAGTTGATCTTCTTTTTTGCGAAGATCATCAATTGCTGTTTTAATTTTTTTGTCGGCATCGTAGAGTTTTTTACCGTAGCGGTAATTCTCTAAAAATTCAGGCTCTAGATCCGCGGGGCAAACATGATGGTAATAACGATTGGCTTCACCGACATGACGACCATTAGACGGTGAACAATAGGTTCTAATACCTTTGTTATAACCCTGTGTATATTTTTCACGGCTAGGTCGCACGCCGTGTTCGGCACAAGCTTTTGCGTGTGTATCAATTGACTCAGGTTTATAGCCTTGCCGACCATCGCGATAACCAATGTCACTCCAGTTACCAGCGAGACACTGTTCTTTAGAAAGACTGGCACAGCCACTTAGGCCAAAGGCCAACATAAGCACAAAAATGGAACGCAACATCATGGGAATTTCCTTAACTTAAATAAACAATACAGTTTGTTTATTATGCAGGATTGCCCATGTGGAGGCGATATAAGATTTCGTTTTTACCCTACTGTATTAGTCTGATTTGTTTTTAAACAACATCTTAGAAAACATAATCCCCGGGCAAATTCCGGTAATGGCAGCAAATAATAAGAACACGGCTGGTATATAGAGAACCCAGCTAACGACTTCAAACCCGGTATGCCAGATACCAAGCCAGATTACTGAACTTAGAAATAATAAGAAAAAGCGGATGGGTGCACCTACTTTAGAAATATTCATAACATGTCTCCTTTTCAGTCCGTGTGAAAAATAGTCAGTGTGAATAATGCTGAGTATACGCTTCACTGCGTGCTAGAGTAGGCCTAAATAATAAAACGACCACGGTTCTTCTATGTCTTCATCATCGAATGGTTTCCAGCCGCTGCATAGCTGGCGTGAGTCGCTATTGGTTTATACCAAGCCTCGTGTGGTTGGTATGCTATTCCTCGGTTTCTCTGCAGGCCTGCCATTTCTGTTGGTGTTTTCTACTCTTTCTGCTTGGTTGAATGATGCCAATGTAAGCAAGGCTACGATTGGTTTCTTTAGTTGGATTGGCATTACCTATTCCATCAAGGTGATTTGGGCGCCAGTGATTGACCGTTTACCCCTGCCTTTCTTGACGCGAGTATTGGGCAAGCGACGCAGCTGGATGCTAGTGGCGCAAATAGGTATTGCTTGCGGCCTGTTAGGCATGGCAAGCATTAACCCGACAGAAGATTTACAAACGATTGCCTTATTCGGTTTATTAGTTGCATTTAGTTCGGCAACGCAAGACGTAGCATTGGACGCCTACCGTATTGAGGCGATGGATAAAGAATACCAAGGAGCGATGTCGGCGATATATATCTTTGGTTATCGGTTTGCATTATTGGTAGCCGGTGCAGGATCTTTTTATATTGCAGAGTATGTCGATTGGCCAACCGCCTATATCGTCATGGCATTACTAATGGGTGTCGGCATGTGTACGGTATTGGTTATTCGCGAACCTGAGCATGTGATTAGTGGTGCAACGCGAGATCAGGAAACAAATACTGCTGCAGTCTTTGATGGTGGCCCAACTGATTCAACATGGCACTGTATAAAAGAGTGGTTTAGTACTGCGGTGGTGAGTCCATTTGTAGATTTTGTTAAACGCTACGGCAAGTTTGCATTTATTATTCTTATCTTTGTCGGCATTTATCGTATCTCTGATATTACGATGGGAGTGATGGCAAACCCGTTTTATCTCGATATGGGTTACAGCAAGATCGAGATTGCCAATATAGGAAAAATATTTGGCTTCTTTATGAGTCTGTTTGGCGCATTGGTTGGCGGTGTGTTGGTGGTGCGTTATGGCATTCATCGACCATTAGTTCTTGGTGCGATATTGGTTGCGGTAACCAATTTACTATTTGCTTACTTAGCAACGTTGGGGCCAGATTTAGTTTGGTTAAGTATTGTCATTAGCGCAGATAATTTTTCCGGTGGTTTAGCCGGTTCGGCCTTTATTGCTTTTCTTTCCAGTTTGACTAATTCAGCTTATACCGCGACGCAATATGCTTTATTTAGTTCGATCATGACTTTGCCTGCAAAAATACTCGGTGGTTTTTCAGGCGTGATCGTTGAAGGCTATGGTTACGAATGGTTCTTTAGTTATGCGGCGGTATTAGGCATTCCTGCGATTATTGTCGCACTGTATTTAACTCTGAGTCCTTTGGCACGACGGCAGCAATTGTCGGCAGAACAAGCATCTGGGCATTAGTGCTATAGCATATCGATATCAAAACCATAGAGTAAAATAAAATAGGTAGTGATGGTTACGGCTGCTTGAAGGAAGCAAGCGCGTGAATGGGGCGGATCTTTTTCAAGAAACATACCGCCTTGCAATATACCGATAATGGGCACGGTTGAAGCAACGACACCGACCAGTTTAAGCACAAACCATTGTGGTTTTGATTGTCTATTAAAAATAATAGATAAAATTAAAGCGATGCCAGCAAGTGCCATGTATACAGATTCAATGCTCATAAAGATCTCGGTATTGCGATTAGTTATGTGTGAGGCCGATATTAGCAAGCTTTGGCAAGCTGATTCAGTAAAAATCAGGACTTCGTCACATTTTAGTGACATTTTCTTGCTTATACTTCAGCACCATGAAGAATATTTTCTCAATTTGGCAGGCACGCAAGAACTCGAATTCGGATTTTGAAGAGTTAGTAGCGCCGCATATCGATCGTCTATATCGCTTAGGTTATCGTTTTAGTGGCACGCGCCATGACGCTGAAGATCTGGTTCAAGAATTATTGGTCAAGTTATACCCACGTAGTAAAGAGCTAAACAATATTGAGAAGCTTGGCCCGTGGTTGTCTAAATCGCTTTATCACTTATTTATCGATCAAGCTCGCCGCGTAACAAATTCGCCGGTTGCCTTGGCCGAAGGTATCGGCATTGAACTCGAAGCGGTGGCTTGTGTTAATGCTGGGCCAGATGAATATATGATTCGCCAACAACAATTTGCCAGATTGGAAAATGCCTTATTTACCCTCAATTTCGATCAGCGAACCTTGGTCGCGATGCATGATATGGAAGGTTATACCCTGCCTGAATTAAGCTCTATGTTAGACACGCCTCTTGGCACGCTCAAATCACGGCTGCATCGTGCCCGTGCCAGCCTACGTGAGCAACTAGCTGAAAAATAAGTAAAAACCCATGTCGCTCAAGAAGAAAGCCAAAGTAATCGTATTTGAAGGAACCTTTTGGCGTCGCCGTTCGTGTAAACGGGTAACAGAGGACAAAACCATGCAGTGCGCTGAACTTCAACAACACATCGACGACCGACTGGACGACCAGTTGTCTGAGATGGAATGTGCCGCGATGGATCGCCATCTCGAACATTGTGCCGATTGTCGCGGTGCGTTTGCGGAAGAGAAGGCAATGCGGGAAGCGTTAATGGACATGCCTGTTCCTGATGCTTCGATTGGTTTTGCTGCTCGTGCCCTTCGTCGAGCTGCGGCAGCCAATGCAGTAAGTCATCATCCTGTCCGCAACCGAGCTTTTATGGGCGGTTTTGCAGCAGCGTTGGTGGCCGGGATTGTGCTCTGGTTTGTATCGGGCGTTGTTGGCCCGAATGGAGAGCTCGCAACGTCGCAACCACAATTGGCTGAACTGAGTATTAGCCTTTACGAAACGCGTCGGGTCAAACTCTCTTTTAATACACCGGAGAATATGGAAAAGGTACGCGTGTCATTGGTTTTGCCTGAACATGTGGAACTTGAGGGTTATCCCGGTCGTAAACAGATTGCTTGGTTTACCAAGCTGCACAAGGGTAGCAATGTATTAACTTTACCGCTGTCGGCACTTCGTTCGGATAAGGGCATATTTACTGTCAAGATTGGAACAGGTGAAGAGCAGGAGACAATGCAATTTTACCTGAATGTAGCAAAGCCAGGTTTCTCTACGCTGGAGGCCCCTAAATCGGCATAAGCCGAGTGGCCCACACAATAAAAGTTAAGGAAAACGATAATGAATAAATTTAAATTAACGACCATTGCAGCAAGTTGCTTATTAGCCTTAGGTGCAGTGCAAGCAGAAGCCGTTGAGATTGTTATCGTTGATGATGGTGGAGTAACGGTTGAAGAGTCTGGAACGGTTGGCGGTGAGCTTATACCGATTGGTGATGTGCCAACGATTGAACCTGTTGTAATGGAATTACCAGCGGTTGGAGACATTATAGAAATAGAGATAGAAAAACCTGAAATTGAAGATGAGAAAGACGACATCGATGATGATAAGGATGACTCTAAGGACGATAAAGACGACGCTGAAGATGACAAGGACGAAGCTCACGACGAAAAAGATGAAGCTGATGATGATAAGGATGAGGCTCACGACGAAAAAGATGAAGCTGATGATGATAAGGATGAGGCTCACGACGAAAAAGATGATGCTGAAGATGACAAGGATGAGGCTCACGACGAAAAAGATGAAGCTGAAGATGCCAAGGAAGAATCTGAAGAAGCTAAGGAAGATTCTGAAGATGCTCATGATGAATCAGATGAAGCCAAGGAAGATTCTGAAGACGCTCACGAGGATTCAGATGATGCCAAGGACGATTCTGAAGACGCTTCTGAAGACAAAGAAGACTAATTATTTAATTAGCTCTTAAGCCAGTAATACGCAGCCCCTTTCCTCATTATGAGGTGAGGGGTTTGCTTATTTATATCAATAAGTTAAGATTATTTAATAATATATTATGAAATTAAACATTTTGCTTGATGGGATGACAATGAAAAACAAAAACAAATACAAAACAAATTTAGCCATATTTGCTTTATCAGCATTACTTAGTGGTAGCGCTATGGCTGGTGAATGGGCTGGGCTCGTTTCAGCGACATTGGGTCATGATGACAATGTAACTCTTGGTGATGACAGCAATGTTGTTGCAAGTGATGCAAAAGATAATTTCCTCGATATTCTTGGTACAGCAGGACGTTACCTCAAGGGTAATAAAGATGATGGTATTCGCTTGACCGGTACCTTGTATAACCGTGAATATAATACTGAGGATGCATTCAACTTCTTATTAGTCAGTGGTGGCTTGGCTTACCATAAGAAGTTTGGCAGTTGGCATGGTCGTTTTGGTGCTAAATATGGCTACCTTGAGTTTGGTGGTGATCCTTACGAAACTGTTTTTACTCTGAGTGCAGAAGGTCGTCATAAATTTACTAAGAAGACTGAATTGCGAGTGCGTTACCGTTACAGCGATATTGATGCTGAAAGCAGCCAGTTTAATAGTCTTGAAGGCGATCGACACCAACTACGCGCACAATATCGCTTAAAGCATGGCGGCAACCGTTACCGTTTAAGTTATACGTTTGAAACCAATGATCGTAATGACAGTAGTCGTTCTGCGACTTCATTTAGTAGCAGTTCACCTGTTCGGCATACACTTCGTGCAAATGCGAAAATCCCTTTGAATGGTAAGTGGGGCACTGTATTTGACGTGCGTTTCCGAGATAGCCGTTATAAGGATGATAATATCGTAAGTGGTGTTAGCATTCGTCGTAATGATGATCGCTTTAGAGCGAAAGCAGAGCTGAATTATCAAATTGATAGGAAGACCGATGTGTATGTTGATTACACGCATACGAATAATGATTCGAATATCAGTAGTTCTGATTATGATCGAAATGAAATGACAGTGGGTGTTAATTATTTATTCTAAGTCATGAAATAATCAGTAATAAAAAAGCCCGCTATTGCGGGCTTTTTTATTGGAAGTACTTAAATAGTTATTTGCGTTGAATACGATAAATAGCCACTTCACCAAATAGGTTAGGGAATAACTTCATCAGGAAACTACTGCGGTGATTATGATCAACGACGGTACGTTGTACGATCTTGATCTTATTGTCAGCACAGAGTGTCTCAAAGTCTTGTAGTGTACAGAGATGAATATTCTGTGTGTTAAACCACTTACTTGGTAATGTCTTAGTCACCGGCATGTGGCCGCCAAAGAATAATTGCAGGCGTGAACGTATATGGCCAAAATTAGGGAAGGTAACGATACCTTCACTGCCGATGCGTAGCATGTCGTTAAGCAAGCGGTCAGGACGCTCAACGGCTTGTAGTGCTTGAGTCATGATGACGTAGCTGAACGTATTATCATCAAAGTCAGATAGGCCTGCATTTAAGTCAGCTTGAATAACATTTACATTAGCATTAACGCACTTCACGATATTGCTAATTTCTATTTCAAGACCATAACCATTTACATCACGTTCTTTTTTGAGCATGGCTAATAGTGTGCCATCACCACAACCGAGATCGAGAACACGACTTCCCGGTTTAATCCATTCACAAATGGTTTGCAGATCAGGACGAACTTTATTATTGAAGGTGCTCATGATGAGACCTCCTTAACAAGATGCCCCATCCATGCACCGAACACATCGAGATAATCGTTTATTGGCATCAAGAAGGCGTCATGGCCGTGTGGCACAACAACTTCGGCATAGCTAACATCATGGTTATTATTTTGTAAGGCCTTCACAATTTCACGTGAGCGCTCCGGCGCAAAACGCCAGTCACTACTAAAGGAAATCACTAGAAAGTTTGCCTGAGCATGAGATAAGGCCTTTGATAAATCATCATCAAAGTCAGCGGCAGGATCAAAGTAGTCTAAGGCCTTGGTCATGAGTAAATAGGTGTTGGCATCAAAGCGATCAACAAAGGATTCACCTTGATAACGCAGATAGCTTTCCACTTGGAAGTCCACATCAAAGCCGTAACTAATTTTACCTTGACGAAGTTCGCGACCAAATTTCTCACGCATCGCATCATCAGATAAATAAGTAATATGACCAAGCATCCGCGCTAACATCAGGCCACGGCGTGGCACTGTATCGTGTTCGTAATAACGACCATCATGAAAATCAACATCATGCATGATGGCTTGGCGAGCAACTTCGTTGAAACCAATATTTTGTGCAGTGAGTTTAGGGGCGGCAGCAATAACCGCAGCATGTTTAATTCGTTCCGGAAAATCGATATTCCACTGCAATACTTGCATGCCGCCAAGGCTGCCACCTATTATGGCGAGCCATGTTTTAATTTCTAATTTGTCAGTAAAGCGCGCCTGACTTTCTACCCAATCTTTGACGGTGACAATGGGGAAATCAGGGCCATAAGGTTTATTGGTTTCAGGGTTAGTACTAGCAGGCCCCGTCGAACCTTTACAGCCGCCGAGGTTGTTCATGCAGACGACAAAGAAATGATTGGTGTCGATAACCTTACCTGGGCCAATGCAGGTTTCCCACCAACCGGGCTTACGATCCTCCATGCTGTGATAACCCGCGGCATGATGGTCGGAAGACAGTGCATGACAAATTAAAATGGCATTTGAATGATCGCTGTTTAATTCACCATAGGTTTCGTAGGTTATGTCGTAGTTATCGAAACTGCGTCCACAGGCAAGCGCTAACGGCACATCAAAATGCATCGTTTGCGCTGTTACGAGTCCAACGGAATTTTCCGGGAGTGTGTCAGGCATGCCTGAAAATATCTTCTTTTACTGGCTTAATTGAACAGTCTAAAGATACCTGAGGCTACTGGCAACTAAAGACCGCGCGTAGTGAAGATTAAGAAGCATCTGCCGCTTGTTGTTCGTCATTGACCGGTGGCACAAATGGACGTTTGACGACTTCAAGCATGAGATTGATAGCCGATATTTGCTGTTCGAGATCCACTAAGGTTTTCTCAAGTTCAGCGATCTTGCCTTCTAAAGTATCACGCGATTGACTAATTTTACGCAGTGTCAGTAGGCGTTTTTCGATATCGAGTTTGTGTTCTTTAATCTGGGCCTTGAGAGGGCTAATGACTTCTTTTGCCCAACGGTTGGCCTCTTGGTTGGCATTGAAGAATATATTACGCGCCTTACTGACCATTGAAATAAAGAATTTTTTCACAACAAAGCTTTGCTCTGTCATGGTGGTGACTGGGCTCTTACGGAATAATTCAGCTTCACGGTAGAGTAAATCGAGTTCTTTTTGAAAACGTAAGGTTGTAAATAGTTTTGGTTTAACTTCACGGAAACCATGTTCTTTATGAAATTTATGGTAAATAGCGCGGACTATCTTATGCAGCTCTAATGCTTGGTCTGAGGCGGCATCCATTGTTGTCGTCATCTCATTAAAGAAGTTTTTCATGCCGCCTTTCATGCCAGTTGTTGTCCAGCTACCTGACATGCTCTTGCGGGTATTCGCAACAACCTTATCAATAGAAACGAGGTCGAGATGACCAAGTAGCTTGCTGCTGTAGTTGTCCATAATGCGACGGCCTTTCTTCAGGCCTTCAAGATTCTTGTTATAGACAATTTGTTCATCGCGCGTCTTTTGTAACAAATGCATAATGACGTCGGCATTCTTGCCACAAAGTGATTGCAGTTCGTCGCGTTGTTTATTGGTTGAATTAATCCGATCAGCCAGTATTTGTTTGTCGGCATTGATCATGGTGCTAATTTCAGAAATGACCTTTTGACTAATAATGTGGTGTTTTTCAGGAATGACATCACAACTGAGTGCATGTTCGAGCGCACTAATACCGCTATTTGCGAGTAAAATATCATCTTTCTTTATCTTCGCTAGCAAGGCTTTCTGTGCAGAAATAGGGAAAACATTTTCAATCGGGATACATAATTCTTCAGAAGCCTTTTTACACTGTGACTGAATACTGATATCAATCGCTTCTTTAGTATGTAGTTCGTCCCAGAGGGTATCGATTTTATTCAGTACAACCAGTAAGCCTTTATTATGATTAACACGATAACCACTGATGTGGTGTTGCCACATTTCCATATCGGATTTGGTGACGCCAGTATCGGCAGCCAGCAGGAATAATACGGCTTGTGCGTTAGGTAGCATGTTGATGGTTAATTCAGGTTCTGCACCAAGGGCATTGAGCCCGGGCGTATCGAGTACAACCAAACCCTGTTGTAGCAGAGGGTGTGGAAAATTAATAAGTGCATGACGCCATTTCGGGATCTCAATATGGGTCGTTGGAATATCTTGAGATGATAAATGGGCAAACTCTTTTTCATCATAGAGACCGAGTTCACGAGCGCGTTCAACGGACACACGTTTGGTGCGAGTGACTTCACTAAAGGCTTCGGAAAGCGAGTCGGCCGATTCAGGGTCGAGATGAATATTGGTCCATTCGATTTCTTCTTTTTTGTAATCGGCAATGCTGTTGTTTTCGTCAAGCCGCGTTTCAATGGGCAGCAAGCGTATGTAAGGGCGCTCGACTTCATCGTCATAAAAAATTTCAGTTGGGCACATGGTGGTGCGGCCCGCCTGCGATGGTAATAAACGACGTTTGTATTGTGAGAAGAACAGCGTGTTAATGAGTTCGGTTTTACCGCGAGATACCTCGGCGACGAACGCAACGGTAATCTTGTCAGATTTAAGTGATTCAAGTGTTTCGTAGATGCGCAGGTCATTCTCGGCATCATTGAGATCATTGTCTTCTAGCCAACTAAGATAGGCGTTGATTTCACGGATCAGATCGTTTTTCCATTTTGCATAGGCTTCGATCTGAAGCATTAATTCATTTTCTGGCATGCTGGTACTACTCCAAAATGCGGTATTTACCGCTAAACACTTGAATACATTATATTTTAACAATTAGGCTTGAGATGAACTCGATCACAGAGTAAATCGCAAGCGTCTATTAGTTATAGACGATTCTGATAAGAATGCAGTCTTATATAAGGTTATCGGCCCAAATTGTTGATTCTTAATGCTTCAGTATCTGAATCTGAGCTTAATTGGCAGGTTTTATACCGTCGAGGAGTTGGGTCGGGGAGTGGATAAGTAAGCGTTTCTGGCGGTTGTGTGCGCCACTCATAAGCTCAACTTGGCTATTTGCGACAGCAAAGCTTTTGGCGATGAATTTGCACAAAGCAATATTCGCTTTGCCATCCACCGGCGGGGCGGTGAGTCTGATTTTTAACTGATTGTCTTGTACGCCAATAATCTCATTACGACTGGCTTTGGGTTGCAAACGTACCGATAGAATGAGGTCATCACCTTGCCATTGGTAATAGCCGTCATTCAAATCTTAGTAAAGCAATTTCAGCAGTGAACCAGGGAAGCCCAAGTGTATAGATAAAGCATATAAAGGCGGCATTATCAGCATGCGTGCGACAACTAAGCCTAAAATGGTCACAAATACAGATAAATCTAACATCCCCACGGGAGGCATAATTCTGCGAATAGGTCGTAATAGGGGTTCAGTTATGCTGCTCATTATTGCGGTAACAGGGTTATAGCCACCGGTCGATATCCAGCTAAGCAGGGCGACAATAACCAAGCTGAAGAAGTAGATATACATGAACAGTGAAATCAATTTGGTAAAAGTGGCCATGAGCAAGCCAGCAATACTCAGCGTCTCAAGTGCACCACCATGCAATAGCGCCATAATGACAATTGAGGCGCATTGTAGGGAAAATAGCAGCACTAACGATGAAACATCGATGCCACCCCAGCCCGGTATAATTCGGCGCAATGGTTTGAGTGGTGGATTGGTTATTTTGACCAAAAATTGCGAAAACGGATTATAAAAATCAGCGCGAACGATCTGCAGCAACAAACGCAGCATCACTGCCAATATGTACAAGCCGAAGAGTGTATCGATAAGAAAAATAACTGGGTTGAGTAAATAGCCGTTGCCCATGAGGGAAACTCCTGAGGTTTATTTAATTTTTGCTACCGAGTTGGTCGGCAAGTTCTGCGGCGCGATCACTGGCTGCTTGTAGGGCTTCCATGAAGAGGTTTTCTAAACCGCCGTCGCGTAACACACTCAAGGCGCGTTCGGTGGTGCCACCAGGTGAGGTGACCTTTTCACGTAATACGGCAGGCTCATCAGATGATTCAAGTGCCAGTTTAGAAGCACCAAAGGCGGTTTGTACGGCAAGACGTCGAGCGGTTTCTGCATCCAAGCCGAGTTTGACACCGGCCTTTTCCATGACTTCAATAACATTAAAAATATATGCAGGACCACTGCCAGATAAGGCCGTTACTGCATCAATTTGTTGTTCATCATCAAGCCAAACCGTAATACCTACAGCACGTAAAATAGACTCGGCTTGTTCACGTTGAGAGCTTGATACATGGCTATTGGCGAAAAGGCCTGTAGCACCACTTTGTACTAATGCGGGCGTGTTGGGCATGCTGCGAACGATGGCAACATCACCGCCTAACCAGTGAGCGAGGTCACTACTGCGGATACCCGCTGCGATAGAAACAACCAATGATTGCTTGTCTTGCACGCTGGCAGCGAGTTGCTCGGCAACGTTTCTTAATACTTGTGGTTTGACGGCAAGCAGTAGCACATCAACTTGAGCGGCGACCAGGGCATTATCGACTTCAGTGTGAATGCCGAAACGGGCAGCAAGCTGGCTGCGAGCTTCTTCGTTTGGTTCAGCGACATAAATCGCGTTAGCAGGAAAGCCATCGGCAACTAAACCACCGATAATGCTGGAGGCCATATTGCCTCCGCCGATAAAACCAATGGAGTATTTTTTCATAACTTCAACATACCTTAATTATGCTCGCGCGCCAAAAATAGCTGTGCCTATTCGTACCAGTGTGCTGCCTTCTGCAACCGCAGCTTCTAGGTCACCGCTCATTCCCATTGAAAGTGTATCTAGCGCAAAGCCTTTCTGATTGAGCTGTTCATAGAGCGTGCGCAGTGCAGCAAATGCCTTTCGTTGTTCAGCGGGCTCCTTAGTCGCAGCAGGAATTGCCATCAAGCCACGTAATTTCAAGTTTGGAAGCTCGGCTATTTCTGTTGCTAATGCCATAACTTGTTCAGTGGGGATGCCGGCCTTACTCTCTTCGTTGCTAATATTGACCTGAATACAGACTTGAATGGGCGATAAGTTTTCAGGACGCTGGTCATTGAGTCGTTGGGCAATTTTGAGTCTTTCTACGGTATGCACCCAGCTAAAGTGTTTGGCAATGTCGCTGGTCTTGTTAGATTGAATAGCACCAATAAAATGCCATTCTAGGTTCGGGTAGTCATTTTCTAATTCAGTAATCTTAGCCAGAGCGTCCTGTAGATAGTTTTCACCAAAATGCTGTTGCCCTGCAGTAATCGCTGCCACGATGTCTTCGATGGGGCGGGTCTTGCTGATTGCCAGTAGCGTGATCTCGACAGGATCACGGTTTACCGCTTCGGCAGCAGCTACAATGCGCTGCTGAACCTCAGTGATATTTTGTGAAATGTCGGTCATGTCAAACTCTGTAGGTAAGCTATACTGTAGAAAATCGTGGCTTTGTTCGATGAATCATGGCCTTATTATACGCAATAAATTTTGCGTAGCCCAGATTTACCCAGATGGAGGATTGCATGGATATTGCAGAACTGCTGGCTTTCGGTGTGAAAAACGATGCCTCGGATTTACATTTATCGGCAGGTTTGCCACCGATGATTCGTGTTGATGGTGATATTCGCCGTATCAACGTACCGGCTTTGGACCACAAACAGGTTCATAGTTTGATATACGACATCATGAACGATAAACAGCGTAAAGATTTTGAAGAATTCTATGAAACTGATTTCTCTTTTGAAATTCCTGGTCTAGCTCGTTTTCGTGTTAATGCCTTCAATCATAACCGTGGTGCTGGTGGTGTGTTCCGTACCATTCCTTCTCGAATTCTATCTTTAGAAGATTTGGGTTGTCCTGAGGTCTTTAAAGAAATCTCCGATGTACCTCGTGGCATTGTGTTGGTGACAGGGCCGACCGGTTCGGGTAAATCAACTACGCTCGCCGCGATGGTTGATTATAAGAATGATAATGAGTTTGGTCATATCCTGACTGTTGAGGATCCAATCGAATTTGTTCACGAAAGTAAAAAATGTCTGGTTAACCAACGTGAAGTTCACCGCGATACCTTAGGTTTTAATGAGGCCTTACGTTCAGCATTGCGTGAAGATCCAGATATTATTCTGGTTGGTGAAATGCGAGATCTGGAAACCATTCGTCTTGCCCTCTCTGCGGCAGAAACAGGTCACCTTGTATTCGGTACTTTGCATACTAGTTCTGCGGCAAAAACCATTGACCGTATTATTGATGTATTCCCAGCAGCAGAAAAAGACATGGTGCGTTCCATGCTTTCAGAATCACTGCGTGCGGTTATTGCACAAACACTGATTAAGAAAATTGGTGGTGGTCGTATTGCAGCACATGAAATTATGATTGGTACACCGGCGATTCGTAACTTGATTCGTGAAAATAAAATTGCACAGATGTATTCAGCGATTCAAACAGGTCAAGGTATTGGTATGCAGACGTTAGATCAGTGTCTCAAGGATTTGGTCGCAAAGGGAAAGATCACTGTTCAAGATGCGCGTATGCGTGCGATGAATAAAGATCAATTTTTAGCTTAAAACCATATTGGCTTGAAATTATATTAGTTTAGAATATTAAGAGGGTAAGCCGCGATGGAATTCGAATCGTTATTGAAATTGATGGTGCAAAAAAATGCATCGGATTTATTTATTACTGCAGGGATGGCGCCATCGTTAAAGATTAACGGCAAACTCACACCCGTAACAAAAAGCTCTTTAACGCCAGCACAGGCGAAAGAAACTGTGTTTAGTATTATGAGTGAATCGCAAAAAGAAGAGTTTACTCAACATAACGAGTGTAACTTTGCTATCTCGGCTTCTGGTATCGGGCGTTTTCGTGTCAGTGCATTTATTCAGCGAAATCATGCGGGCATGGTACTGCGTAAAATTGAAACCAAGATCCCAACTCTTGAAGAACTAAGCTTGCCTGCAGTAATTAAAAACTTGGCTATGACGAAACGTGGTCTGGTTTTATTTGTTGGTGGTACGGGTACAGGTAAATCAACATCGCTCGCGGCGATGATTGGTTATCGTAATAAAAATACTACCGGTCATATTATTAGTATCGAAGACCCTATTGAGTATATTCATCAACATGGTGGCTGTATTATCACTCAGCGTGAAGTGGGGCTTGACACCGAGTCGTTTGAAGTGGCGTTGAAAAATACATTACGTCAAGCGCCGGATGTAATTCTGATTGGTGAAATTCGAACCCGTGAAACAATGGAACATGCGATTACCTTTGCTGAAACTGGTCACCTTTGTTTAGCAACCTTGCATGCTAACAACGCTAACCAAGCACTCGATCGTATTATCAACTTTTTCCCTGAAGATCGTCGTAATCAATTGTTGATGGATTTGTCGTTGAACTTGAAAGGTATTATCGCGCAGCAATTAATCCCGACACCAGATGGTAAAGGTCGACGTGCTGCGATTGAAGTTTTGATCAACACACCACTGGCTGCCGATATTATTCGTAAGGGTGCGATTCATGAACTCAAAGAGCTCATGCGTAAGTCGAACCAGAATGGTATGAAGACCTTTGACCAAGCACTTTATGATCTTTACACCGCAGGTGAAATTACCTACGAAGATGCAATTCACTCTGCCGATTCAGCGAATGAACTTCGCTTAATGATTAAACTCGGTGACGAAGAAGCCGTGGATAAAATGGATAACGCCATTGATGGCATGACCTTGGTTGAAGATGAAGATGGTCCTGGCGGTAGTGGGATGATGAGGTAGTGAGCGGTTACCTTGTCCGGCGTTGTGGCATAGAAATTATCAAAGAAATAGCTGTCCAGATACCTGTGCGTAAACTCATTGCGATTACAGTGCGCTGTTCGTATTCGCCACCATAAAAGACATGGATGCCAAAGGTAGCAAAAATCAATAGGGTCAATACGGCTATGGAGATTGCCGCCGCAGGGGCCCAAGTTTTTCTTAACCAAATGCCAATTCCAGTAATCACATAGAAGAAACCGGCGAAAAAATTGAACCAGAGTACAAAATCAACATAGTTTCCTGCGGCGCGTCTGGCTTCTCCATCAATAAAGAGTACGCTACCACCTGATTTAATGGTTATTACGCCAAAGACTACGGCGGTGATAGCGATAATCCATACCCATGCAGGACGTTTTGTAGTCATCATTTCGATGTTTCCTGATTAAAGGCAAAAGCAAAGTTTATACAATGGGTTAATGACCGCGCCCCTTGCCACCACCAGAACCACTACCGCTACGTGAACCATAGCCCGATCCATAATCGCTGCTTGCGCTATTGCTCTCTCTCTTTCTATAACGTTTTTTTTCGCCTGAGCCACTACCATCACTTTTTCTGTAACGGTTTTTGTCGCCATTGCCTTTATTGTTGCCATTTAGTTTCTGATAGAGGTTGCGATCTTGCTCATTCATTGATTGCATACGATATTGCAATTGAGTTTGTTGCATCGTTTCGTTTTTTATCTCAACAGTATCTTCTGCCTGACTAGCTGTACTAATCAACAGAAGAAGTGAACTTCCAATTAATGTCATTCGTTTGTTCATGATATTTTCCTTTTATCGGTTTTTTACTGAAGTGCTAGTTATCGTGCATGAAAGGTGTTTCACAAAGATTTCTCCGGAAATTTAATTTATTACGGACTATTTCAATGAAATTGTTGTAAATAAAACGAGGGCAGCAGATCTACTGCCCTCGTTAATACATTAGAAGGTTTTACTCAGCTAACGTAAGACCACTCGGGACGCTCGCAGGAACATCATCACGATTATCAACACTACTTGGATCCGTCAGTGCATTCAGAAAGTCGATAATCAGGTCGACATCTTTGGGGCTGTACTTCATTTTGGGTATTTCACTATATGCTGCGATTTCTGCAACACGTGCAGGATCGTTCATCACAACAAAGTCCAGTGCATCCAGATCAGGTCGTGACGGTAATTTAGCCTGTGTTTGATCATAGTTGGTGACTCCTTTCACTGTATTGACGTGATGTTCCACCATTGCACGCAATGTATTGTACGAACCGCTATGACCGTATGGTGCATTTAGTGCAACGTTACGTAGTGAGGGTGTGCGGAATTTATAATGGTCAGCAGGATCGCCAGTTACTTGTTCGCGACCAAAATCTTCGCGGCCATCAAAGCCATCACCACGACCTGCACCGATCTGCGGCATGGCGATTGAGTGGTAGACATGGTCGGTTTGAAGCACACCACTATGGCAATCAGCACATGAACCACCCTTACGGGCGCGACTGTAAAACAGTTTCATACCTTTTTTGGCATTATTGCTCATGGCATTCTTATCACCGCGTAAGTAACGGTCAAAAGGACTGTCATCGGCACGCCAGAAAACACGCTCAAAGGCTGAAATAGCATTGGCTGCGTGAGCATAGGTAATATCTGACGCTTGATTGATATCGTCAAAAGAGTCGATGAACATGTCGACGTACTCGGGGATACCCTGCAAGCGCACGGCGAGCTGTTCCCATACACCGCCGGAGCCAGAAATATTACCAGCGGCGGCTGCATCGGCAACGGGGTTTTCACCTGACTGTCCCGCCATCTCGGTGGCCGAGGTTACCGGGAACATGGCCTGACAAGCCACGATGTTTTCTAGATTGTCCGGTAAATTGGCACCAGCCGGTGACTTACAGCTGCTTGGGAATGTGTCATCTAATTCGAGACGACCATCATGAAACATAGCTGTAAATTCCTTGGCACCTTCATTCCAAACATGCGGGGCGTTACGCGGTACACGTTCATGTACGGCATCTGTACCTGAACCTGTATCGCGGGTTACTCCCAGACCCAGACCACCCTCACCAATCGGTAGCGATAGCCCGTCACCTGTACCGGCTAACGGGTGGTGGCAGCTGGCGCAGGAAATATTTTTATTACCACTGAGGATCTTGTCGAACATGAGGAATCTACCCAGTTCTACCTTGGCTTCACTTGGGGCACCATTATCGTGAAAATCACGGTCGGTTAGTGGAGTTAGCTTAAGTTTACTGTCATCTGCCAACGCAGAGCCTCCGGCGAATAACACTGAAATAACTGATGCTGTAATGAGTTTCTTAAATTTCATTAAATTTTCCTCTTGTCGAGATTTTGTCGAATTTGCTACTGTGGTTGTGCAACGAGGTAATCGAGTCAGAACCTCATCACAAACAGTTATCATGCAGGTAAGTTGTTTCAAAAAAATTTCTATAGAAAATTAATTTGTTTCAAATTGTTTCAATGAAATTGCTGTAGGGTAAGGTAATGATGAGTAGCGAAAGCCGGAAAGAGAAGATCCTGATTGTTGATGACGATCTGCGTCTTCAAGAATTGTTGGCAGAATATCTTGGCGAACAGGGTTATGTCATTTCTGCCCTGGGTAGTGGTGAAGCGATGGATCGCTGGCTTGATGAGCATCATCCTGATCTGATCATCCTTGATCTGATGTTGCCGGGTGAGGATGGCTTGTCGCTAGCGCGGCGCATACGTCAGCGTGATTATATTCCAATTATTATTCTCTCGGCACGTGGCGAAGAACTGGATCGGATCATCGGTCTTGAGGTCGGTGCCGATGACTACTTAGCCAAACCTTTTAACCCACGCGAACTGTTGGCGCGTATTCGCGCGGTCTTGCGTCGTGGTTCTGTAGCGACCGTTGTAGAGGGCGCGGAAAAAAATGTAGCGGCTAATGAGCAACAAGCGCATGCACAGTTCGGTGAGTTCACACTCGACTTGGAGGAACAGGTTCTGTTGCGAGAGGGACAGGAAGTGAAGTTGACCAGCGGCGAAATGGCACTGCTGATTGTTCTGGTAGAACATCCAAACCGTGTACTCAGTCGTGAGCAACTGATGGATATGATTAACACAGGGGAGCATGATCCCTTTGACCGAAGTATTGATGTTCGCATAACCCGCTTACGTCAAAAGATAGAGGACACCAACGCAAAACCGCGTTTTATACGTACTATCTGGGGACAGGGTTATCGTTTTACCCCCAATGCGAATTCAGGCCAGTAGTAGTAAGCAGATGAAAATTCCAAATACGATCTTTTTCAAAACAGCATCGACGCTGGTTATCACACTGTTGTTGTTGTCGATCATTATTCTGGCAAGCACGGCTTACTTTGTTCTGGTACCGGTGGGTAAGCGATCCGCAGATGACCTAGCTGCATTGCTGGTGCTTTCCGCGCAGACCTGGACAGAATTGCCACCAGAGACCCGCCCGGATTTTGAGAAAGAATTGATTACTGCGCATGGCATCAAGCTACTTGAAGCTGAACAGCCACTTGAGGCAGCAGATCAAATGCAATTCTTTATTTACCGGAACCTGTTACAGCAGGCGCTGGAAAGACGACTCGGCGAGACTAGTGGTATTATTATGGGTGTCGATGCGCAGTATCCCGAATGGATATGGCTTGATATACCAATACGTGAGCAGACACTGCGATTTGGTTTTTCAAAACATCGTATCGGTGCCCGACCTCCGGTTGTATTTTTGGCGGTACTTATTGCCATTGCAGTACTGGCGGTCAGTGCAGCTCTGATTATTGCACTACGTCTCGCTCGTCCCCTTGCGTTACTCTCTGCGGCCACTACGGCAGTAGGTCGAGGTGAGAAGAAATCTGTCTCCGAAGATAACGGCCCCGATGAAATTATCACCTTGGCTCGTAACTTTAATCAAATGTCACGTGAGGTATCTGAGCTGTTGGAGAACAGGACAACGCTTCTAGCCGGAATTTCTCATGACCTTCGGACCCCGCTGACACGTATACGCCTTGCCTTGGAAATTAATACCGATGCTATTAATGCGACACTCCGTTCCAACTTTGAGAGTGATGTCGAGGATATGGAACAACTCCTTGAGCAGGCGCTATTGCTTGCACAAGGAGTTGATAAAAAAGAACAGTTGCAAGAACGAGATCTGGTTAAGTTGTTATCAACATTGGTCGCACAGATTGAGGCTGAATGGCAGGTACAACATCCCGATAGTGAATGTCAGATCGAGTTTCAAGCAGATGATGCATTAAACGCTAGCTGGCTCTGGCCACTGCCGGAGCAAAGTCTGTTAAGGGTGTTGCATAATCTGATAGAGAACAGCGTGCGCTATGGTGATAATAATCCCATCACTATTCAATTAGCTAAGCAGGGTGATTACCCTTTGATTACCATCCTTGACCGAGGCCCCGGCATTCCGAAGGAAGAACGAGAAGCCGTGTTTCGCCCCTTTTATCGACTAGAGGAATCTCGGAACTTGATGACGGGGGGTAGTGGTCTTGGTTTGGCGATCGTACGGCAACTTTGTCAGGCTCAGGGTTGGGAGATTACACTTCATCCGCGTATTGGTGGTGGTACTGAAGTACGTCTGTTACTCAGCTCTTAAAATACTCTTCTAGCATCAAACACCGGTCCATCAACACATACGCGTTGCATAGCAGGGCCGTTGTCGGTTTCGACTTTCACTACGCATCCCGCGCAACCACCCACGGCACAGGCCATGAATTCTTCGAGTGAGACTTGGCAAGGCAAGTCGTATTCGACGGCAAGTTTGGCAACGGCTTCGAGCATGGGATGCGGGCCGCAGGAGAATATTTCGACTTCGTTACGTTCGTCTTCGCTTAGACCATCAAGCCATGTGCGTGCTAGGTCAGTCACGTAGCCTTCAAAACAGCCAGGGTAGCCTTGCAGACTAGCGAGTCGGCAGGCGATGCCCCAGTCTTCCATCAACGGCATGGTGCCAATGACGTCAGGCGCGAGTCCGTTAATCATGTGCTGCGAAGGTTGCACCTTGAATGGAAAGGGCACTTCGGAACCAAGGATCACGAATGGTTCGAATTTTTTGTCATCTTTCAAATGATCAGCTATGAACACCATCGGTGGCATGCCTACGCCACCACCAATTAGTAGTGGGCGTTTTCGTTCTGGATTAAAGCTGAATGGTTTGCCAATGGGTCCCATCAAGCTGAGTGTTTCGCCTACTTTACGTTCACCGAGGGCACGCGTGCCTTCGCCGAGTGCTTTGTAAAGCAAGGTGATCTCACCTTGCTTTGGATCGGTGCGCATGATCGAAATAGGTCGGCGCATTGGCAGACGTTCGGCGCAGCGAATATGCACAAAGCTACCGGGCTGTGCTTCGGCAGCTGTTTTTGGTGCGTGCAGGCGCAGAATAAATTGATCGCCTTCATAGGCGTCATGGCTGAGGATTTTAGCGTCCTCAACGTGAATGGTGTTGCGTGTTTGATCAGTCATGGATGGCAGTGAAAACAAGTTGTCCGTTGACGAGGGTGTTGGTTGCGCGGCCGTGCATTTCCCAACCCATGAACGGGGTATTGTGGCCGCGGCTATTCATGGTATCTGCGCTGACAAACCAGCTCATATTGGGATCAAAGATGCATATATCTGCACTGGCACCGACACTGAGTTGGCCTTGTTCAAGACCAAGAATGCTCGCAGGTGTTGAGGTAACGCAGGCAATAATCTCAGAGAGAGTTAATAATTTCTCATCGGCAAGTCGTTTCACCAATGGCAACAAGGTATCGAGTCCAGATAGGCCGGGGGCGGTATCTGGAAAAGGAGCTTGTTTGGCATCGGGTTCATGCGGTTGGTGATCCGAACAAATCGCGTTTATGACACCTCGTTTTAAAGCATCACGAAGGCCATCGCGATCTCGTTGACTGCGCAGTGGTGGAATTAAATGGCAGGCGCTGTCGTATTCACGAATATCGATTTCGCTTAAATAAAGATGATGTACAGCAACATCGGCCGTAATTTTGAGACCGTCATGGCGGGCTCGGCCAATCATTTCTGCAGCGCGTGCTGTAGAGAGCTGGCTAAAGTGGGCGCGCACACCGGTTTGTGCAATGAGTTCGAGTTCTCGTGCCACGGCAACTGTTTCAGCGGCTTCCGGAATGCCGGGTAATCCTAAGCGTGAGGCGACGGAACCTTCATGGACACAGCCACTTTTACTCAGGCTGGGTTCATTGGGGCGAATAAAAACAGTCAGGTCATGGGTTGCGGCATATTCAAAGGCATGACGCAGCGTTTGAGAATTTTGTACCGGTTGGTTGGCATTACTCATGCCAAGAACACCGGCATTCTTGAGGCTAAGCATTTCGCTAATCAGTTCGCCTTTGAGTCCACTGGTGAGTGCGCCGAGCATGTGCAGGCGAGCTTGGCCTACTTGGCGAGCCTTGTTGTGCATTAACTCAACAATGGCTGGAGAATCAATCACTGGTTTGGTATCGGGTGGGCAAACGAGGCTGGTAATGCCTGCGCTGGCAGCGGCCGTGGTTTCACTGGCGATAGTCGCCTTGTGTTCATGGCCGGGTTCACGGAGTCGAGCCGAGAGGTCGATTAGTCCCGGACAAACAATCTGCTGCTCAGCATTAATGATTTGGTCGGCAGTAAATCCATCGGGTGCTGTGCCTACGGCTTGTACTTTACCGTCGGCGATCCAAATATCGATGACTTCATCAATGCCGTTAGCCGGATCAATCAAGTGGCCGTCTTTTATGTGGATGCGATTTATTTTGTTTATATTGCTCACGACGCGCTGCTCCCATCGGGATTACGCATTGCGAGAGCCATCGCGGCCATACGTACGGCGATACCGTTACTGACTTGTTGCAGGATGACCGAGTGCGAGCCATCGGCAACGGCTGAATCCATTTCTACGCCACGATTAATCGGGCCGGGGTGCATGATAATGACATCGGGTTTCGCCAAGGCCAAACGCGTCTCGGTCATACCGTAAAGGCTGAAGTATTCGTGTTCGCTGGGGATGAAGGCGCTGTGCATGCGTTCACGTTGTAGACGCAGCATGATAATCACATCGACATCCTTGATGCCTTCGTCGATATTCTGGTAAACCTGCACGCCCATTTTCTCGATACCGGCAGGTAATAATGTTTGTGGTGCGATAACGCGCAACTCGCCGACGCCGAGTGTATTAAGGGCATGAATTTGCGAGCGGGCAACACGTGAATGCATGATGTCGCCGACAATGGCTACGCGCAGTGATGGAAAATCCGGTTTGTGTTGACGGATTGTGAACATATCCAACATCGCTTGAGTTGGGTGTTCGTGGCTGCCATCACCTGCATTCAATACACTGACATGCGGTGGTACGTTTTTGGCAATGAAATGCGCTGCGCCACTGCTGCCGTGTCGAACCACGAACATATCAACGTGCATGGCTTCAAGGTTGCGCAACATATCGAGCAGGGTCTCGCCTTTGCTACTACTCGATGCGCTGATGTTGATATTAAGTACATCGGCTGAGAGGCGTTTAGCGGCTAGCTCAAAGGTAGTTCGGGTTCGGGTGCTGGGTTCGAAGAACAGATTGGCGATGGTGTGACCCTTCAGAAGCTCAATCTTCTTCTCTCGATGCTCATGTGCAGTAGTAAAGGACTCGGCGGCATCAAGAATCTTGGTTAGAACGGCTTTAGGCAGGCCTTCAATTGCGAGAAAGTGTCGCAGTTTTCCTTGGGGATCTAATTGAATATTACCGGGTCTCAGCTTGACCGGTTGAGAGGGCTGGGCTTGCGTATCTACTGGTGACATCAGGCGCTATTATGGCAGGAATTCTTGATCTTGTCTGCAAGATTTTTTAAGTTGGATCTAACCCTGAGAATTAAGCCAACTTTGTAAAATAATTCGCGCTGCTTCTTTATCGATTGCCGCTTTGTCTTCAGTACTACCGAGATACTCTTCTGCTTCGACTGAGCTGAGTCTTTCTTCGGCCTCAAACACCGGTAACTGAAAACGACCATGCAGTTGACGAGAAAATTTACGTGCGGCGAGGGTCATGGGTTGCTCGGTGCCATCCATGTGGACGGGGATGCCAACGACTAAGGCATCGGGTTGCCATTCTTTAATTAGTGCCTCAATAGCAGGCCAATCCATTTTCTGTTGCTTGCTATGCAGGGTTGTTAGTCCGGTTGCGGTGCTGGTCAGCGATTGCCCGACAGCCACGCCGGTGCGTTTCTCACCATAATCGAAACCTAATAAAGTTTGTGGTGCTGAGTCAGGCATGACCAAAATCGTCCGAGAGGGTGTTCATATCCACGCCAAGAGAGGCCGCGGCGGCAGTCCAGCGATTCTCTATCGGCGTATCAAAAATGATCGCGCTGTCGGCAGGACAGGTTAGCCAAGCATTTTCAATGAGCTCATGTTCAAGCTGGCCTTCTCCCCAACCGGCATAACCGAGTGCGACCAGTGAACGACTCGGGCCAGACCCATTGTTAAGTGCTTCGAGAATATCGCGTGAGGTTGTTACCGCCATAGAGTCGGTGATTTCAAGCATGGAATCCCATTTACCAATCGGTTCGTGAAGTACAAACCCCCGATCCTGTTCTACTGGACCGCCAAGATAAACGGGGGTTGAGCCTATATCATTATCACCCTCGGGCATTTTCATATGTTTGAGCACATCACTGAGTGAAATGTCGAGGGGCTGGTTAATCACAATGCCCATGGCGCCTTGTTCATTGTGTTCACAGATATAAGTGACACTATGAAAAAAATTAGGGTCTTCCAGCGCAGGCATGGCGATGAGGAAATGGTTATTGAGGTAACTTGCTTCAGTCATAAGCTAAGTATTAGCCAGCATGGGCAAACAGGCAAGGTTTGTGTGAGCTGTTTTACTTACTTTGTTCTAAAGCTGTTGCCGCGCTGGAATATCCAAGTGCGGGTAATATAGAGTAGATCAGCTTCTGCGCGAATATTCTCGGGGAAAGGTGCATAGGGAGCGGCAAGACGGACGATGCGTTTAGCAGCATCGTCGAGTAATTTATTACCGGATGAACGATCTACGGTGAGTTCTTTCACCGTACCATTTGGGCGCAGAACAACGGTCAGGGTTAGATTGCCAGTGAGTTTTCTTTTACGCGCTTCTTCTGGGTAATTGATGCGACCGATACGCTCAACTTTTTGTCGCCATGCATCTTGGTAGGCGGCATATTTAAATTCTTGGGTGCTGGCGGTAATAAATTTTTTCTTTAATTTGTTTTGATTAGCCAACTTTCGATATTCAACTTCGGCACTAGCACTGGCAATTTGCAGACTACGAGCGATCAAACTACTGACATTACGTTTTTTGTTATTTTCTTTCGGTGTTTGTTTTTGTGAAGAGGTTTGGCTCTTAGCGCTGTCTGCCGTCATCACTTCACGTTGACGTTGTTTGATACGTTTTTGTTGTTGCTCAATGGGAATACTATTTTCAGGCGCTGTGCCTTGAGTTTGGTGCGCCGTTTTAATCGCTTCTTTGCGCGCTGCTTGCGGGCGTTTTACATCATCCGTGTTACCACTACCTTGTTGGGTTGCTTGAGCGAGGAATTGTGCATCTTTATCTGGTTCAATTTCACTGCGTGATTGTACTAAGGTGATCTCCATGGTTTGCACAGGATCTTTTTGATGAAGTAAATTACTACCAAAGGTGATACCAAGAATAATAATGGCGTGAATGGTTACAGCAAAAAACAGCGTCAGACCAAGTCGGTCTGTGGCTGTAATCTGTGGCGCAGGATGCCCCGTTAATGTGAGTTCACTCATGCTGTGTCAATTCATCACGTCGTTTAATAATTCTATTGACTAGTATACCGCCGAGTGTGCCAGAAATCAGTGCTGCGGTTAATAATAGTGGTAATAGACCGAATAACGCAGTGTGTGGAATGAATAAAAAATAAGCGGTGACAATTTGTGCCGTCATGTGTGCAAGCGCAGCGAGGATTGAAAGCCCGACAGGGCCAAAAGGTTTTCCTGGAAGATGCCACGTCAAGCCTAAAATAATTAGACTCGCAATTGCACCGGCAAGGCTTAATGAAAATGTCGGCGAGAGAAAACTGCCGAGTAATAGACTACCCGCGAGTACGCGTAACAAACTAACATTCAATGCGAGTCGCCAACCATGACGAAGCAGCACATATAAAGTAACCAAATTGGCAAGGCCAGGTTTGATGCCAGGAATAGGTGACGGCAATGCACTTTCAAGTAAATGAATACTGATGGCGAGCGCGGCGAAACCGGCGATTAATCGATCTTGATGATTTGTTGTTATTTGTATGTCGGTAGTTTGCATACTAAAAATTTATCGCATCATAATAGTTTTCTGTTTGATTAAGATTAGCAAGTTGAATGCTGATGCGATTGGGTAAGCAAGCGGTAAGGTTGCCATGATGTTGTTGCCAACCATGTTGAATGCAAAATTTATTTTGACAAGGTGATGAGATAAAACGAATCTTGCCTTGCTTAACTTCAATGGCACTTTTACCTAGCGCGCCTTGAATATTATAAAGTTGGTTTTCATTAAGACTAACTTGTAATGATTTTTGTTGTGGGCTTTTTATAATCGCGTAGCTAGCCGGTGTGCTTTGCCAGAAATAAAAATAGCTTGTGATGATTAAGCTTAGGCTAAATAGAAAAACCGCTTTATCTGCCAGTTTAAAATCAGAAATTATATTTTGTAGCGTCACTAAAGTGGTTGGCTTAATTTAATGCTGCTTGGTTTGTTGGTAAATTCAATTCGCTTTGCCATCGCTGGATTCATGTGCACATCACCATTACTAGCAATTAACATGACGTATTTAATACCCATGGCTTGTGCTATTTCATGCCACTGTTCTGGGCCAGCAATAAACAACGCTGTTGCTGCTGCATCAGCCGTTGCTGCTTCGCCATGAATAATAGTAACGGAACGGGTTTGCGTAGCGGGGTAGCCCGTGCGTGGATCAATGATGTGATGATAACGTGTGCCATCGGATGTAAAGAAGCGTTCATAATCACCCGAGGTAAAAACACTTTCATCACCAGATATTTCAACAGAAGCAAACACGCCTTCATTACGAGGGTCGCGAATGCCGATGCGCCAAGGACGTTCGCCATGTTTGCCTATTGCGCGCAAGTCACCACCGGCATTGATAATGGCGTTTTGTATACCGAATTCTTTTAAGTGCTCAATGGTTGCATCAACTGCCATACCTTTAGCAAAGCCACCAAAATCAAGATGAAGATCTTCGTTAGTGCCAAACATGCTGAGGTTTTTAAATTTAATATCATTCATCTTCGGCAATGTTTTTAATAAGCTTTTGATCTCATCGTCTTCTGGCGGGCCAAAAATTTCTTCAAGATTGTCTTGGTGGAAGCCCCACAATTTAATAAGTTGGCCGATTGCAGGATTGAATAAGCCCTGGCTTTGTTCAGAAAGAATTTGTGACTGTTTAATCAGAGGCATAATTGACGGCGCAATAGAAAAAGTGGCGCCGGTTTTTAGTAAACCATTGACACGCATTAATGCATTACGTTGCCAAGGGTGCCAAGTGTTATGCATGTAATTAAAATCATCGAGTATTGCGCTATAGGCTTGCTCGGTTAGTGCTTCATCTTCACCAACAATGGTGACTTCGACCAAGGTGCCCATGGTAAAAACGGTTTCGTGAAATTCTTTAACTGGTTTTGAGCAGCCAGTAAGACTGAGCATGCCAATGCACAGAAGAAATAAAATTGAACGAGAGAGACGATGAAGCATCATGATAATTTATTTTCGATGCAGTCCATCAATTGTGCGCTGATGTTTAAATTAAATTGCTTGTCTAATTCTTTGATACAAGTTGGGCTAGTGCTGTTGATCTCGGTGAGGTAATCACCAATTACATCGATACCAACAAAGATCAGGCCCATTTCTTTCAACACGGGGCCAACGCGGTTACATATTTCGATATCACGCGGGCTTAGTGGAATGCCTTCTCCTCGACCACCGGCAGCAAGGTTGCCGCGGGTTTCCCCTTTAGCGGGAATGCGTGCTAAAGCGAAAGGTACAGGCTCACCATCAACGAGCAAAATACGTTTGTCACCTGCACTGATCTCGGGAATAAAACGCTGCGCCATAATATAGCTAGAGCCATGATGAGTTAGGTTCTCAATAATCACGCTGATATTGGGGTCATCAGTTTTAACGCGAAAAATAGAAGCGCCGCCCATTTCACCTAATGGCTTGAGAATAATGTCTCCATGTTTGGCAAGAAATTCACGCAATGAATCTGCTCGGCGGGTAACCAATGAGGGTGCAACACAATCAGCGAACTCGGTAGCAAAGATCTTCTCATTGGCATTACGAATACTGGCAGGTTTATTAACAACCAGCGTGCCTTCTTTTTCCGCAGCTTCGAGTAAATAGGTGGCATAAATGTATTCGACGTCAAAAGGCGGATCTTTGCGCATGAGAATGACATCGAGTTCGGCTAATGGCCTTGTTACGGCATCACCTAGCCCAAACCAACTGTTGGCATCATTTTTGACTTGGAGTGGCTGCATGCGCGCCATGGCCTTGCCTCCATGGAGCTCAAGGTCAGCCATTTCCATATAATAGAGGTCGTGGCCACGTTGCTGGGCCTCCAGCAACATAGCAAAACTACTATCTTTAGCTATATTAATGGACTGGATGGGGTCCATTACTATTCCTACTCGAAGTGGCTGAGGTGACGTCATTTGCTGATGTTCATTATTATTTAGTTAATTACGCACCATCCTAGCGCATTAACTAGGATTTGGCACTGAATATGAGGGTTTCATTAATATTTGGGATTTACCTAGACGTAAGGCGATTGAGCGTCTTTACTTAGGGGTGAAATGAGGGAAAGTTACAAGACTGCCAATTTCGAGTTAAGCGTGATTTTTGAGAAAATCCCCATATTTTTTGGAAAAATCTATATTATTTGCAATAACTTATAGATACTTCCTAGATTATGTGTTAAACATTTATAGTGGACCGACTATACTTTATCGGTCATGAGAATAAGTAGTTAATAAAGAAAGGCGTTAGGGGGAAGTACGTGGTCAGCAACAATAAAATGAACGGTGATTTTGCCGGACTCAACGTGATGGTAATCGACGATAGTAAGACTATTCGTCGTACCGCTGAAACGTTGCTGAAGAAGGCTGGCTGTGAGGTGATTACGGCAGTTGATGGATTTGAGGCATTGGCGAAGATCGCAGATCATCGACCAGATATCATTTTTGTCGACATCATGATGCCGCGTTTAGATGGCTATCAAACCTGTGCGCTTATCAAGAATAATCAAAATTATAAAAAAACCCCGGTCATTATGCTTTCCAGTAAAGATGGTTTGTTTGATAAAGCACGTGGACGCATTGTTGGTTCAGAACAATATTTGACGAAACCTTTTACTAAAGATGAATTACTCGGTGCGATAACTCGGCATGTGATCGAGCAGCGCAGTTAAAATTAAAGAATTGAGATAGTGTTAGCTCGTTGAGCTAATACATGAAAAGTAAGCAACAGGAGATTTAGATAATGGCACGTATACTCATAGTGGATGATTCACCAACAGAGATCCACGTACTCAAGACAATGCTTGAAAAGCATGGCTTTGAAACGTTTTCTGCGGAGAGCGGAGAGGACGGTGTTGTTAAGGCGGGTGAAGAAAAGCCTGATCTGATTTTGATGGATATCGTTATGCCTGGAATGAATGGTTTTCAGGCAACGCGCAAGATATCAACAACAGAAGAAACCAAAGACATACCAATTATTATCGTGACGACCAAAGATCAGGAAACAGATCGTGTTTGGGGCTTGCGTCAAGGTGCGAAGGATTATCTGACCAAGCCAGTTGATGAGAAGGTTTTGTTAGAAAAAATGACAGCCTTGTTAGGCGGTTAAGGAATACAACAACGCATGCCAGCAGCAGCTAAAAAAATAGATCCACTTGAGTTACTTCGTTCTTTAGAGAAACGCAGTATTGAAAGCTCGAAGGGACTTCCTCAGCAAGAGGATATTAAAGGGACATCACTGGTTATTGGTTTCCGCATTGGTGATATGCGCTTGGTAACCCCCGTTGATGAAGTAACGGAATTACTGACGTACCCAGAAATGTCTCGTGTGCCGGGTACTAAAAGCTGGGTTAAGGGTATTGCAAATGTTCGCGGTAATTTATTGCCGATTATGGATTTAAAAGATTACTTGATGCGTGAGGCAACTAATTTAAGTTTAAAAAGCCGAGTGTTAGTTGTGAACCATGAAGGGATTTTTGCAGGATTGTTAGTAGATGAAGTGTTGGGCTTGAAACATTTTCAAGATGAAGATTATTCACACAAGTTACCCAACGCAGATAATTTTTTAAAGAGTTATATGACAGGTGCTTATAAGCAAGACGCTGAAGAATGGGGTGTGTTTAGTATGCATGCCTTGGCAAAGAGCCCACTGTTTTTACAAATTGCGGTATAAAAAATAAATAACTGTGAATCAACTGATTGAGTTAACACAGTAAGTAGGGAAGTCTAGGAGATTACGACATGAAGAACGTCATGAGCGCGTTAGATCTAAAAAATATCGACACGCAGAATATCATTAAGATAATCGGTGTAGTCGTTGTTGTTACGCTAATACTGGCATTGAGCTTCTTTGGTTATAACGCCAACAAAGCCGCTTACGATACTGAGTATCTAGGTTATGCGGGTGAGCAACGCGTACTGTCACAAACCATGTCGCGTTTTGCGGTCGCCGCATCGCAAGGTAATGAGAATGCCTTCGCGAGGCTGAAAGTGGTTCGTGATGCACTCGAAGTAAGTTTCAATAAGCTAAGTGATGGTAATGTCGAAACGGGTTTTACGGCATCTCCTCAAGATGTTCAAACACAATTGGATGCAGTTGGTAGAACATGGTCTGAATATCGCGATAATGTTGATGCCATTTTGTCACGTAAAGACGCTATTCTTTCTCTCGGACAATCAGTACAAGCTATTTCCGACAACATCCCAAGCTTACTCGCCTTATCAGATGAAGTGGTCGGTATCCTTATTGAAATCGGTGCTTCACCATCACAAATTTATATTGCCAGTCGTCAACTTATGTTGACACAGCGTATTGCGAATAATGTCACCAAGGTGATTCAAGGTGGTCAGGGCGCGGCAACAGCGGCAGATCGATTCGGTCGTGATACCGCATTATTTGGCCGCGTTTACCGCGGAATGTTGAAGGGTGATCGCGCATTACGAATTAGTAAAATTCAAGATGAAGATGTACAAGACAAGCTAGCGGAAGTGGGCGATGTTTTAACAATTATTAATGAGTTAGTTGGACAAGTACTTGAAGCTTCACCTGAATTATTTTTAGTACAAGATTCTTCAGATACGGCTTCTGTTAAAGCAGGTATTTTGCTGGGTAACTTGGCTGAATTGATTAAGGGCTATAACGCTTATATTGGTGGCCGACTTGCCTTATTAATTGGTGCTTTCTTTGGTCTTATTACGGTCGTGTTATTACTGCTAATGGGTTACATGATTACCAATGATGCGAAAAAACGTCAGGCTGAGGCGGAAGGCGCAACCAAACGAAACCAAGATGCGATTATGCGTCTCCTAAACGAAATGGGTGACCTTGCTGACGGCGATTTGACCGTTGTTGCAACGGTATCTGAAGATGTGACTGGTGCGATTGCTGATTCCATTAACTTCACAACAGATTCATTGCGTACTCTCGTTACCTCCATTAACGACGCATCAATTCAGATGTCATCCGCCTCGCAAGAAACGCAGGCGACAGCGATGCATCTTGCTGAAGCATCTGATCACCAAGCGCAACAGATTACCGGAGCGAGTACTGCGATTAATGAAATGGCAGTTTCTATTGAAGATGTATCGAAGAATGCTGCCGAGTCTTCCGAGGTTGCGAGACGCTCGGTAACAACCGCACGTACAGGTTCAGAAACGGTACAAGATACGATTAAGGGCATGGACACGATTCGTGAACAAATCCAAGAAACATCGAAACGTATTAAGCGTCTTGGTGAAAGCTCGCAAGAAATTGGTGACATCGTTGAGTTGATTAACGACATTGCTGATCAAACCAACATCTTGGCATTGAACGCAGCGATTCAGGCGGCAATGGCCGGTGAACAAGGTCGTGGTTTCGCGGTGGTTGCGGATGAAGTCCAACGCTTAGCGGAACGTTCATCACATGCGACTAAGCAGATTGAAGCCTTGGTTAAAACGATTCAAACGGATACTAAAGAAGCGGTTATCTCGATGGAACAAAGTACCGCTAACGTGGTTGCTGGTGCCAAGCTGGCAGAAGATGCGGGGCAGGCACTATCGGAAATTGAAGGTGTATCAACGCAGCTTTCAGATTTGATTAACAACATTTCCGACACCGCACATCAACAGGCTGGCGCGGCAAGTAATATTTCTGAAACCATGAACGTGATTCAGGAAATTACGACGCAGACTTCTGCTGGTACGAATGAAACAGCAACGTCGATTGGTAACCTTGCAGAACTTGCTAATGAGCTACGTAAGTCAGTAGCCGGCTTCAAGTTGCCAGATTAATAATCAGCCCTTTTATTAATCGATTAGTCGGGACGATATGATGGCAAATCCAGCGTGGTCAGGAATCGAATCCATGCCTTCTATGGAAGACGACCATTACCTTGAATGGAAGCTCCTTATTGAAGAGCGTACTGGGATGGTTTTGCCGGATGAACGACGTTCATTTTTGACCACGAGCTTAGGCATCCGTATGCGCGAGGTTGGTTTTCGCAGCTATCGGGATTACTACAACTTCATATTAGATGGCCACGAAGGCACGGTTGAATGGACAACATTGGTTGATCGACTGACTGTACATGAAACACGTTTTTTCCGTCACATGTCTTCAGTAAAAATGATTCGTGAGTTATTACTTCCAGAATGGATGAGTCAGGATGAACCGCCTAAAACATTGAACATATGGAGTGTCGGTTGTTCAACGGGTGAAGAGGCTTATACCTTAGCGATGGTATTAGATGAATTTAGAGAGACCGATTACGCTGATTACTATTACGGCATTACCGCTTCTGATATCAGCATCGCATCACTGGCGACAGGACGAAAAGGTGTTTTTCATAGTCGTAAATTGCAGTGTGTAGAGGACGCCGTACGCAGAAAATATTTTGTACGTGTAGATGATACGCACTTTCAAGTTCGAGATGATTTGCGTAAGCGGGTTTGTTTTGCACAGCTTAATGTTCTGGAAATGGAACGCAGACCCTTTGGCAAGATGCACATGATTTTTTGTCAGAATATGTTGATTTATTTTGATTGTGAACGGCGTGTCGAGATTTTGGATAATTTAGTAAAATATCTAGAACCAGGTGGTGTGTTAATTCTCGGCGCTGGAGAAATATTAGGTTGGAATCCACCCACATTAGAAAAAATTCTATTCAACGACACCTTGGCTTTTCGTCGTTTGACAGCAGTGTAAAGAAGGCAGAGAACGTTTAATTATGTCTGACAGTTACGATTACAGCACCCTCAATTGGGTTAAAGGTGAAATCGACGAAACGCTTGATCAAGCACGACAAGCGTTGGAAGCCTACGTCGAAAATACCGATGACGAAGCCCAGTTGCAGTTTTGTGTTAATCATATTCATCAGGTACACGGTACCCTGAAAATGGTTGAGTTGTATGGTGCGGTCATGATTGCCGAGGAAATGGAAAATCTCGCCGTTGCTGTACAAGAAAAGAAAATAACCAAGAAAGAAGATGCCTACGATATTTTGATGCGGGCTATCCTGCAGTTACCCGATTACCTAGAACATCTTCAATCAGGTCAGCAAGACGTTCCATTAGCGTTACTTCCTTTATTAAATGATATGCGTGCTATTTGCGGACAAAGTTTACTGTCTGAAAGCGCCTTTTTCTCACCTGATCTGTCGGTTGATATTCCCGAGGTTGCTGAGCCAAAGAAACAACAGGATATTTCTGCATTAGCGAAAAAATTACGTCACCATTATCAAATGGGACTTGTTAGCTGGTTCCGTGACCGTGATGTAGAGCGTGCGCTTACACAAATTATTAGTGTCGTTAGCAAGCTAAGGCAAGCTGCGAAACAAAAACCGGTTGCACAGTTATTGTGGGTTGCAGAAGGTGTTATCGAAGCGCTTATTGATGATGGTTTAACACCCAGTGTTTCTTCAAAACTATTACTCGGTCAGGTTGATCGTGAAATCAAAAAGCTTATTGATGGTGGCGAACAAGCAATTATTGATGAGCCGCCTATTGAGTTAATTAAGAACCTGCTTTACTACGTTGCGACGGCAACCAGTGGTGGCGATAAAGTACAAGAATTATCAGCAGCCTTTAAGCTTGATGGCTTATTGTCAGGTGGTGCGGATGAAGAGTCAAAAGATGGTTTAAGTGCAGTTAATACCGAAGTAATGGAAACAGTTACGTCGGCAGTGAAAGAAGATATTGCACGCATTAAAGATGAAATTGATATTTATATTCGTACCAGCCAACAAGATACGGGTTCACTCGTATCGGTTCAGGATGCGCTTAAGAAAGTCGCAGATACATTAGGAATGATTGGTCTGGGTACGCAACGAAACGTTGTCGTGGAACAGGCTGAGGTTATTGCCGCAATTATTGATGGACGTGTTGATGCGAATGATGACACGTTTATGGAAATGGCCAGTGGCTTCTTATTTATCGAATCGAGTCTTTCCGAATTGGGTGGTGAAAGCAGCGCCGGAGAAGCACATGGTAATGTGGTTCTTGAGGGTCTTAAACGTCTGCAAGATGGTTCATCACCTGAGCCATTAGAACCGGCTTCTGGTTTCTTGCAAGATAATGAACAACGCGAATTACTCAAGGTTGTTATTAAGGAAGCTAAGGCAGATATGTCGCGTGTTAAAGATGCGATTATTTCTTTTGTCACCGCGCCTTGGGAACATGAATTACTATCGGAAGTGCCACAATTAAACAGGCAAGTTCGTGGCAGTATGTCGATGTTGTCATTGAATCATGCGGCAGAGCTTTTATCCGCATGCAATGAATATATATGTAAGGATTTGATTGAGAAAAAAGATATTCCGGATCAATCCACATTAGAAAATCTCGCAGATGTTATTACCAGTATTGAATATTACCTAGAAGCTCTTGATGAAGAACGTAGCGATCGAGATGCGATTCTTGATATAGCACGCAGTCGTGTTGCTAAACTAGGTTATCCAGTTGCTGATTATGATGCTGATGCAGAACAAGTAGAAACACCTAAAGTTGATGATTCAGTTCCTGTTGTTGCAGATGAAATCATTGAAGTATCTGTTGTTGAAGAGTCGGTCAAAGAAGTTGTTGTAGATGAGGTCGTTGAAAAACCGGTTGTTGAAGAACAAGTAGAAGAAGCGCCTGTTGAAACTAAAGTAACACCAGCAAGTAACGATGTTAAAGAGGCAGGAAATAATAGTGCTGCCGCGGTACTTGCCGATGATGACAATGATATTGATGAAGAAATTCTTGAAATTTTCTTTGAAGAAGCTGACGAAGAAATGGAAGCATTGGCAATTCAATTTCCTAAATGGAAGGCCAATCATGATGATGAAGAAGCACTTAGCATTGTACGTCGTTCATTCCACACCTTAAAAGGCAGTGGTCGTATGGTAGGGGCAACTGACATCGGTGAGTTTGCTTGGGATTTCGAGAACGTACTGAATAGAGTTATTGATCGCACGATTCCAATGAACGCGGATGTTATTGGTTTGATCGAGAAAGCGCTGAATGCCTTGCCGCATGTTATTGCCAAATTTAAAGGTGAGCCAGCGGATGATGTTGATGTAGAGGCTTTGAAGAATGAAAGTCATCAACTAAGTAAATCAGGACGACTTTCACGGCTTGAATCTGGTGAGATGGAAGTGCCAAGTGAAGGCGAAGGTCCATCTGTTATTGCCAGCAAGGAAAGTGTCGCGGTTACTCAGCTTGTTGCAAAAGAAGAAAGTACTGAGACTGAAGAACCTGCCGGAATTGATCCTGTTCTATTAGAAATTTTTACAAAAGAATCCAATAGACATTTGGGTGATGTTCACGCCTTTGTTGAACAATGTATTGGTCAAGATGAAAGTTGTCGTATTAACGAAGATTTGATTCGCGCAGTGCATACTCTCCATGGTAGTTCACACATGGCAGGTATTAGTGACATTGCCGAAGTTAGTAGCTTGATGGAAAAATACGTTAAGTTATTAAATGCTAATAATGCCAGCGTCCCTGAAGAAGTCATTAATTTAATAAAAGAATTCTCAGCAGCAATCAGTCAACGTGTTGGCCAGTTAGCGGATGACGATGCAAATGATGATTACAAAGATGACTTGTTGAAGAAGATAACTCAATTCTATGATAAGGAAATTGAGTTACTAGAATTGTCAGCAGGAACCTTAGGTGGAGAGTCAGCAGAAGAAGTTGTTATACCTTCTATTAAGGGTGCTGATTTAGTCTTAGAAGAACCCGAAGACGACTTTGATGAAGAGTTACTTGGTATCTTTATTGAAGAGGCCATTGAAATTCTTGATGCCAGTGAAGTGACATTACAAAACTGGATTAATCAGCAAGATGATAAAGAGCTAGTTACTCAGTTACAACGAGAAATTCACACCCTTAAGGGTGGCGCAAGAATGGCTGCAATTGAGCCAATGGGTGATCTAAGTCATAGTTTAGAAACGCTGATTATCGCAATCGATGAAGGTCGTATTGAAATATCGACAAGTTTGTTTGATGTTGTTCAACAAGCGCATGATCAATTAGTTGTGATGTTAGATCAGGTTAAAGCGAAACAGCCTGTTGATGCTAAAGCAGACCTTATTGTGAAGCTGGATCTTCTTACTGACGGTAAGAAGTTAGAAGATTTAGAGGTTGAGGCAGAAGTTGTTGCTGATGAGCCTGTAGCAGAAGAAAGCGCACCTGAAATTGAAGCTGAATCTAAGTCTGTAAGTAGTGAAGCCAGCGAGCCAGTTGTCGATGATGTTATTGCGGAATTTCCTGTTGCTAAGCAAGAACAGGATGAAGAAGAAGTTATTATTATGCCGGAAATTCCGGCTCAAGTTGCAGCAGTCCCTGAAGTTGAAAAGCAAGCAACAGGTCGATTACAACATGAACAAATTCGTGTTCGCGCAGATTTACTTGATAATTTAGTTAATTTTGCCGGTGAAGTTAGTATTTACCGTTCGCGTATTGATCAGCAGGTTGGTGCCTTTGGTTATAACTTAACGGAAATGGAGCAAACCATTAGCCGTGTACGTGAACAGTTACGCCGTTTTGAAATTGAAACTGAAACGCAAATCATGTATCGATTTGAAGGTTCAGAGGAAAGTAGTGAAAGTTTTGATCCTCTTGAAATGGATCGTTTCTCAAATATGCAGCAGTTATCTCGTTCATTATTAGAATCACTAAACGATTTAACCAGTATTCAAGGTTTACTTGAAACGCAAACGAATGAAGCAGAGACATTGCTTCTGCAACAATCTCGTATCAATACAGAATTACAAGAAGGTCTCATGCGTACGCGCATGGTGCCATTTAATACACATACACCACGCTTGCGCCGATTGATTCGCCAAACCAGTGGCGAAGTGAAGAAAGATATCGAGCTTGTCATTGTCGGTGAAGATGATGAAATGGATCGAAGTGTATTAGATCGGGTCTTACCAGCACTAGAGCATATGCTGCGTAACTCGGTTGATCACGGTCTAGAAACGAAAGCAGAACGAAAGAAAACCGATAAACCGAAGACCGGCACAATTCTGATTGATCTTAAACGCGAAGGTTCAGAAATTGTTATTCGTATTAGCGATGATGGTAAAGGTATTAATCTCGAAGCCATCCGCGAGAAAGCACGCGAACGCGGTTTAATGAAAGATGATTCTGATCTGACGGATAAAGAAGTACTACGCTTTATTCTGGAATCAGGATTTAGTACGGCAGAAAAAGTGACACAGTTGTCTGGCCGTGGTGTCGGCATGGATGTTGTTAACAGCGAAGTTAAGCAACTCGGTGGTAGTCTGCAGATTGATACTGTTGAAGGCAAAGGCACTAAGTTTACAGTTCGCTTGCCATTAACACTGTCAGTTAATAAAGCCTTATTAGTACATGTTGGCGAAGATACTTATGCAATACCACTCTCATCTATCGATGGTGTGGTACGTGCGACGCACGAAGAATTAGAAGATTTCTATAATAGCGCTGAACCGCGCTACCAATATGGTGGTAACACATACCGCTTCATGCATCTTGGTTCTCAATTAGCGCTTAATCAACCAATCTTGCCGGGAGTCGGTGGAAAACTACCGGTTCTATTAGCTCGTGCGGGTGATCACCGTATTGCGCTACAGGTTGAAGCATTAATGGGTAGCCGTGAAATCGTTGTTAAATCAGTCGGTCCACAGATTAGTACCGTACGAGCTATTTCTGGTGCAACGATTCTAAGTGATGGCAATGTTGCACTTATTTTAGATGTTGGCGCATTGGTTTACATGGATATTGCAAAACCTGTTATACAAACAGGTGATGAGAAGGCTGCTGTTGAGCAGGCCGAAGTTAAAAATAAAATCACAGTTATGGTTGTGGATGATTCAATTACTGTGCGCAAGGTAACAACACGTTTGCTTGAAAGAAATAATATCAATGTTATGACAGCCAAAGATGGTGTTGATGCGGTTGCTGTATTACAAGAGCAAATTCCAGATTTATTCTTGCTTGATATCGAAATGCCTCGTATGGATGGTTATGAATTAGCCACACATATTCGTAATGACGATGTGATGAAGAAGATTCCAATCATAATGATCACATCGCGTACAGGTGACAAACATCGTCAACGTGCGATGGATATTGGTGTTGATCGTTATATGGGCAAGCCGTTCCAAGAAGCAGATCTATTGCAAAATATTAATGAGATCTTGGATGAGTAATGCGGAGATGACCGCAGTCGTTGAAACTAGCCAGCCACTACGAGTTGCGATTTTATCGGACTCTGATAAGCAACGAGCCAATCTTAAAGTACTTATCGAAATAGGTGGTATGAGTGTTGTTAAAGAGCAACGTTTGTGTGCGGCATCTATTCGCTCGCTTGATTCTTCTGAAACCGATGTACTGTTGGTTGATATGGATGATGAGGGCGAACACGAACTTGATTTTCTTGATGAATTACTAGATTCACCAATCCCTATTTTATTTAATGATGCGCCATCAACACGAATGAAGGCGGCACAAAAGGACAGTGATTGGGGACGGAAACTCACTAAAAAATTATCGAGTATTGTTGAACAGCCTAAAGCTGAAACAGCGAGTGTAAAAGCTACTGATGTAGTCCTAACTATTGATGAAAAAATTATTGAAGATGAACCTGTTGTAGAAACTTCAGATGAATATATGGTTGAGGCTGAATATTTAGAAGAAATTGAAAAACGGGCACTACATCGTGCAGAAGATGAAATAAGTCATGAGAAAAATGATTCATCTATAGCAGAAGAACCTGTTATAACAGCAGGAATTGCGGCGCGTAATGTTTGGGTTATCGGTGCATCAATAGGTGGGCCACAATCAGTAAAACGTTTTCTTGCGGCTATTCAAACGCGTTTGCCAGTTGCTTTTGTTTTAGCTCAGCATATTGGTAGCAACTTTGTTTCTTTGCTGGCGAAACAGTTGGATAAAGTATCCGGCATGAAAGTAATCGCCGCAACGGAAGGGCATCTACTTAAGCATAATGAAGTGGTGATAGCACCAACGGCGGAGCGTATTACGTTAGATAAACGTGGTTTTATTCGTTTAAAACCACTTGAGGCTAAAAGCATTTATACACCGTCTATTGATACAGTGATGACGGACATATCGATGCGCTATGGTGTGCATACAAGCTCAATTATGTTTAGCGGAATGGGTAGTGATGGTGTTCGCGGTTCTCAATTAATAGCAACACGTGGTGGTCGAGTTTGGGCTCAAGACACCGATAGCTGCGTTATTAGTAGCATGCCAGATTCGACGCGGCGTGCAGGTATTGTTGGCTTTAATGGCACGCCCGAAGAATTAGCAGTACAACTTACCGATTATTTTGAATCACATACTAGATAGAAGTAGGGATAGGCAGGAGTAGAGTTATGGCACAAGTTGCTAGACATGTCGCAAGTCAGATCTTATCGTTGAGTGGTGAGCGCGTTATTTTACCAAATACGGCGGTTGCAGAGATCATCCCCTATGTGAAAGCAGATTCCTTATCTGAAAATTTACAAAAAGATGCGCCTACTTGGTTGCTTGGCATGATTGCTTGGCGAGGAATTTTTGTTCCTTTGTTGAGTATGGAAACAATGCTGGGTAGTCAGTATGAAGAACCAGATAAGCGTTCTAGTATCGCGATTATTAATGCCTCGGGAAACACAGCAGGTGTGCCATTTTATGCGATAGTGACTCAAGGTATTCCAAGACTATTACAGGTTTCTAGCGATACTCTGAGCTTAATAGAAGATAGTGGCAATACCAATAAAGTTGCGGCTTGCCACGTGGTATTAGACGGTGATGTTGCTGTTATTCCAGAAATGGATGAAGTGGAAGCAATGTTGAAAGAAGCCTTTGAGGGCAAGAAAGCTGAAACAAAATCTAAGAAGAAAACAACGAATAAGAAGAAAAAGAAGAAGTAACTTCCTTCCTAACGTAAGTCCCCCCATAGAATTTGCATTGCGCTAATAGCTGCGATAGCAGCGGTTTCAGTTCTTAGTATTCTCGGACCAAGTTGAACACCTTGATAGCTATTTGCATAAGCTAATTCTCGCTCACGAGAACTAAAACCACCTTCAGGACCAATAAGTAAAGTCACCGCCGTTGGTGTAGTAGTGATGGTAGTTAATGAGCATGTTGATTTTGGATCGAGTAATAAGCAGCTATGTTCAGATTGATGGCTATTCTGAATAAAAGTATCAAAATATTGAGCGGGTTCAATTTGCGGGATTTTATTTCGACCGCTTTGCTCACAAGCACTACGTACGGTGCCTTGCCAATGTTTAATGCGTTTTTCTAAGCGTTCACCTTTCAAGCTAACGGTACAGTGTTCAGTGAAAAGAGGAATAATTTTTGTAACACCCAACTCGGTCGCTTTTTGTAAAGTGAAGTCCATGCGTTCACCGCGTGAAATACCTTGCACCAAAGTAATATCTAAAGACGATTCATTATTATTGTCTTGAAAATCACCGAGTAATAATTGCGCCTCACGTTTACTAAGTTCGCTAATAGTCGCTGCGAACTCGCCACCTTTACCATTGAAAATAGATACCTCAGCACCTACTTTTAAACGAAGTACGTTGGCTAAATAATTGAGAGGTTCACCACTGATTGAAATGCTTTGATTCGCGGCAAGGGGCATATCTATATATAAACGAGAGATTCTCATATTAATTAGAGGTGGCGATGTTAATGCCTTCAATCGCAATGCGTGTCATGAGATCTATTTCATCATTGTTAATGATATAAGGCGGTATGAAATAAACGACATTACCGATGGGTCGCAGTAATACATTATTTTTCAGGCCGTGCTCATAGACTTTAAGGCCACGACGTTCTTTCCAGTCATAGGCTTGTTTAGTTTGTTTATTTTTTACTAGTTCCATAGCGAGTACCATGCCATGTTGACGTATTTCCGCAACATGTGGGTGGTCTTCAAGCTCGGCGACAGCTTGCCGTATGTATACCGATTTTCCTTTATTTGTTTCAATGACGTTATCGGTTGCAAAGATATCGAGTGTGGCTAGTGCGGCACGACAACCTAGGGCATTACCCGTGTAGCTATGCGAATGCATGAAACCGGTAAGGTTAGTATAGTCATCGTAAAAAGCAGAATAAATTTCTTCAGTAGTCAGGGTAACGGCTAAGGGTAGGTAACCACCAGTGAGCCCCTTGCCTATACACAAAAAATCAGGGCTGATTGATGCTTGTTCACAAGCAAACATGCTACCAGTACGGCCAAAGCCAACCGCGACCTCATCGGCAATTAAATGCACATTATGGCGATCACAGGCTTCTCTGAGCATCGATAGATAAATCGGGTCGTACATGCGCATGCCACCGGCACACTGTATTAAAGGCTCAACAATAACAGCACAACATTCGTCGGCATATTGTTGAAGAGTATTTTCCATTTCGGCAAATAGGCGAACCGAATAATCTGCGCATGACTCACCAGTTTCGCGATGATAGCAATCAGGTGACTTAACTGTAATGGTATCCAACATCAAAGGCCCGTAGGTGTCTTTGTATAACTTCACATCACCAAGAGAAAGTGCGCCAAGGGTTTCACCATGATAGCTATTACTTAAACTAATAAAGCGTTTCTTTTTATGCTGCCCGGTATTGTGCCAATAATGAAAACTCATTTTTAATGCGACTTCAACAGCAGAAGATCCGTTGTCGGCATAGAAACAACGCTTCAAGGTAGGAGGCGTTAGAGCGACTAATCGTTCTGATAATTCAATAACGGTTTCATGTGAAAAACCGGCAAGCATGACGTGCTCAAGTGTATCGAGCTGTTGCTTGAGAGCTTCATTGATACGAGGATTACAGTGGCCGAATAAATTTACCCACCATGAACT
>JAGLUW010000019.1 GCA_023134145.1 Sulfuriflexus sp.
CACGTGATTTATTCAACATATCAACGATATTCAAACCAGCATCTGCGAGTGCAGTTGAAATCTGTCCCACCATGTTCGGCACATTCGAATTCACGACACCTAGGCGGAATCCACCACTACGCGGCATTTGTACTTCAGGGAAATTGACTGAATTGGTGATATTGCCATTTTCCAAATATTCTTTAACTTGCTCGGCGACCATGATGGCACAATTGTCTTCGGCTTCTTTAGTCGAAGCACCAAGATGTGGCAATGTAATGACACGTTCATGCTTCTTCAATAAGTTGCTTGGGAAATCACAAACGTAGGCATTTACCTTGCCTGATTTAATCCCTTCCGACACGGCTTCATCATCAACAATGCCATTACGTGCAAAGTTAAGGATGGTTACGTTGTCTTTCATCATTTTCAGGCGCTCAGCATTGATGAGATTCTTTGTTCCCTCTACTAATGGCACATGGAAGGTAACGAAATCAACGCGTGACAATAAATCATCAACACTATTGGCTTTTTCAACTTCCGATGAAAGCTTCCAAGCACTTTGTATTGTGATGTCTGGATCGTAACCAATCACTTTCATACCTAAACGTAGTGCGACATTAGCAACCAAAATACCAATAGCACCTAAACCAATTACGCCTAAGGTACGACCTGGTAATTCAAAACCACCAAAGTTCTTTTTACCGGCTTCAACTTGTTTGCTAATTTCATCGTCAGCACCTTCAAGTTCACGCGAAAAATCCCAGCCCTGACAAACATTACGTGCGGCTAATAACATACCGGCAACAACTAACTCTTTTACCGCATTTGCATTAGCACCGGGTGCATTAAATACAACTACACCTTTTTCGCTCATTTTATCAACGGGGATATTATTAACACCTGCGCCAGCACGACCAATTGCCTTGGTGTTATCAGCCAATTCCATATCATGCATCTTGAATGAACGTAATAATATTGCGTCTGGGCTACTCATTTCAGAAGCAACTTCATAGCTATCACGTGGCAAACGCTCAAGGCCTGCGACAGAAATATTATTCAATGTCTGTATTTTGTACATATTGTTTATATCCCACTACATGGCACTGTTCGTGCCAATATTATTTTTTATTATGTTGTAACTGTCTATGTGTTAAATAACTTTCTTAACCGTGGCGTTTTTCGAATTCAGCCATGAAAGAAATTAAACTATTCACACCTTCTTCTGGCATGGCGTTATAAATACTCGCACGCATACCGCCAACCGAACGATGACCTTTCAATGTCACTAAGCCATTTTCTTTGGCTTCAGCTAAGAACACGCTATCTAATTCACTATCTGCAAGTGTAAACGTGACATTCATCCACGAACGTGATTTTTCTTCTACTGGGTTATTGTAAAAACCAGAGCCATCAATTGCAGAATATAAAGCGGCTGCTTTACGTTCATTAATTTCAGCCATGGCAGAAATACCGCCATTGCTTTTAAGCCAATCGAATACCAAGCCGGCTAAATACCAACCGTATGTTGCTGGTGTGTTGTACATAGAATCATTATCAGCGTGTGTTTTGTAATCAAACATCGCTGGTGTGCCGTCAATTGAATTGCCGATCAAATCATCACGTACAATCACAACCGTTAAACCAGCAGGACCAATGTTTTTCTGTGCACCGGCATAAATCACACCGTATTTACTCACATCAATCGGGCGCGATAAAATGGTTGACGACATATCTGCAACAATTGGCACATCGCCTGTTTCAGGCAAGTAAGGGAATTCAACGCCAGCAATTGTTTCGTTTGGCGTAAAGTGCATGTAGGCCGCATCTTTATCTAAATTTAATTCAGATTGTGTTGGCGTAGTCATGAAGTTGCTGGCTTCTGTGCTTGCTGCAACATTCACATCACAGTAACGTTTTGCTTCGGCAATGGCTTTCTTTGACCATGCGCCAGTATAAATATAATCCGCTTTATTCTTACCTCGCAACAAGTTCATTGGCACCATTGCAAACTGTGAACTCGCGCCACCTTGCAAAAACAATACTTTGTAATTGTCAGGGATCGCCATTAATTCACGCAGATCCGCCTCTGCTTGAGCTGCGATTGACATGTATTCTTTACCACGATGACTCATTTCCATCACAGACATACCACTGCCATTCCAATCGAGCATTTCTTCACGTGCACGTTCAAGTACTGCTTGAGGAATTGTTGCCGGACCGGCACTAAAATTGTATACGCGTGCCACGGCACACTCCTTTATTTTTTAATGTTTAAATTACGTATGAATTATGTCCACATGGCACTACGCGCCAGGCGAGAGATTATTCTATTCTTCTTCCGCATCGCTATTATCAGTGTCAGTTGATGCTTCCGTATTAGTGCTTTCTACAGCACTAGCACTTTCAGTTGTCGCATCACCCTCTTCTGTTTGTACTTCTTCGATACGTTCAAGCCCTGATAGTGTTTGATCGGCACCCAATTTAATTAAGCGAACACCCTGTGTGTTACGACCAACAATTGAAATCTCATCTGCCTTGGTACGAACCAATGTTCCGCCGCTGGTGATCAACATAATTTCATCACCCTCTTTCACCAAGGTTGCGCCAATCACATCACCATTTCGCTCTGAGGTTTGAATCGCAATCACACCTTGACCACCACGACCATGTTGTGGGAAGTCTTCCATCTTGGTGCGTTTACCATAACCATTTACGGTTGCAGTAAGAACATATCCTTCTTCGGCAATAATTAATGATATTACTTTTTGCTCGTCGGCAAGTTTAATGCCGCGCACACCACAAGCAGTACGTCCCATTGGGCGCACTTTGTCTTCATTAAATCGAACTGACTTACCTGCACTAGTGAGTAACAACACATCTGAATCACCGTGCGTTATATCAACGCCAACGAGTTGATCGTTGTCACGCAATTCAATCGCAATAATACCGTTGGCACGTGGGCGAGAGAATTCTTTAAGGCTGGTCTTCTTCACTGTGCCGCTAGCCGTTGCCATGAAGATGTACTTATCATCTTCGTATTCACGGATCGGTAGAATCGCATTAATGCGTTCGCCATCTTCAAGTGGTAATAAATTCACAATCGGACGACCACGTGAAGTACGACTTGCTAATGGTAATTCGTAAACTTTCTTCCAATACAATTTACCGCGACTTGAGAAGCACAACATAGTGTCGTGCGTACTGGCGATAAATAATTTATCAACAAAGTCTTCTTCTTTAACCTTGGTCGCGGCTTTACCTTTACCACCACGACGTTGTGCAGTGTAAACAGATAATTGCTGCGCCTTGATGTAACCTTCATGCGAAAGTGTAACGACTACGTCTTCTTCACTGATTAAATCTTCGAGCGTTAGATCTTCTTGCGAATCGACAATTTCAGTGCGACGTTCATCACCGTACTGCGCATTAATCGCTTCAAGCTCTTCACGAATAACTTCCATCAAACGTTCTGGGTTATTCAAAATTTCTAGGAACTCACGAATACTTTCAAGGATCTCGCTATATTCATTAAGTATTTTGTCTTGCTCTAACCCAGTTAAACGATGCAAACGCATTTCAAGAATCGATTGCGCCTGTGCTGGAGATAAATGGTAACCATCATCAAGTAAGCCATAACAAGCATCGAGTTCATCAGGACGTGATGACTCTGCACCTGCAGCCCCTAACATACCGCTCACTTCATCTGATGACCAAGTCGTACCGATCAAACCTTGTTTTGCTTCAGCTGGCGTTTTAGACGATTTAATTAGTGCAATAACAGGATCGATATTTGCCAGCGCAACTGCAAGACCTTCCAACACATGCGCACGCTCGCGTGCTTTGCGTAATTCAAAAATAGTACGACGTGTAACCACCTCACGACGGTGACGAATGAAGGCTTCAAGTAATTGCTTAAGATTAAGTAATTTAGGTTGACCATCAACAAGTGCAACAGTATTGATACCGAACACACTTTGCATTTGCGTCTGTTTATAAAGATTATTCAGCACAACGTCGGTGACTTCACCACGACGTAGTTCGATGACCATGCGCATGCCGTCTTTATCCGACTCATCACGCAACGCGCTAATACCTTCAATACGTTTATCACGTACTAATTCAGCAATTTTTTCAATTAAACGCGCCTTGTTAACCTGGTACGGCAACTCGGTGACTACAATAGTTTCTTTAGTGTTCTTTTCGTTAACTTCAATTTCAACGCGAGCACGCACATAAATACGACCACGACCGGTACGGTAGGCTTCACGAATACCACGTGCGCCGTTAATGATCCCCGCTGTTGGGAAATCCGGCCCAGGGATATGCTGCATCAGGCTGGGGATATCCATTTCAGGATCATTTATCAACGCCAAACACGCATTAATGACTTCAGTTAAATTATGCGGCGGAATATTCGTCGCCATACCCACGGCAATACCGGTTGAACCATTAACCAACAGATTTGGGATCCGTGTTGGCATAACGATTGGTTCACGTTCGGTTTCATCGTAGTTGGGTCTAAAATCAACCGTTTCTTTATCGAGATCAGCCAATAATTCATGGGCGATCTTCGACATACGTACTTCGGTGTAACGCATCGCCGCAGGTGAATCACCATCCACCGAACCGAAGTTCCCCTGCCCGTCTACTAGCATGTAGCGTAGTGAGAATGGCTGAGCCATACGAACAATGGTGTCATATACCGCAGAATCACCATGTGGATGATATTTACCAATCACATCACCGACTACACGAGCCGATTTTTTATAAGGTTTGTTGAAATCGTTGCCGAGTTGATTCATCGCGTATAAAACACGTCGATGTACTGGTTTGAGACCATCTCGGACATCAGGCAAGGCACGCCCAACGATGACGCTCATCGCGTATTCCATGTAGGAGGTACGGAGCTCATCCTCAATATTTATGGGGAGTATTTCGCGGGCTATATCTTCCATCAGACAGTGACTTTTATTTGCTATAATTATAATTAATTCAGTAAGTTACGCCGACAAGAGCTTTGTCGCTCTCAAGCCAATCTAACCCCCGACCACAAGCCGATAATATTACCACAATACAGCCATAAAGGCACAGCAAATCAGGGTTTTAGGATGCTGTTATTCGCCTAGAATAAGGCTAAAAAGATGGTTCTTTAAGCCTGCATTAAAGCGGCTATTTTTGCTGCATTTGGCGCCTCAATAATACCTTTTTCGGTCACAATAACGTCAATCAGGCTTGCTGGAGTCACATCAAACACCGGATTCCATGCCTCAGAGCCTTCAGCAGCCATCATTTGACCTGATAATTGCAGTAATTCATCGCCACTACGGTGTTCAATAGGTATAGATGCGCCATCAGGCACTGCCATATCAATGGTTGAGGTGGGTGCGACCACCATGACCTTAATACCGTGGTATTTGGCTTGAACTGCGCCAGCGAACGTACCTATCTTATTCGCCACATCACCATTGGCCGCAATACGATCTGAACCAACCACAAACCACTGCACCGAGCCTGCACTCATTAAGGCAGAAACCGCCCCTTCTGCCACCAAGGTCACTGGAATATTATCCTCTAACAATTCCCAGGCGGTTAAACGAGCTCCCTGCAACCAAGGACGCGTTTCATCTGCAAAAACTTTACTTAGCTTTTCTTGTTGCCACGCGCTGCGTATCACACCTAACGCGGTACCATAGCCACCTGTTGCCAAGGCTCCCGCATTACAATGCGTTAACACGCCTGAACCTGATTCAATAAAAGCGGCGCCTAACTTGCCCATGGTTTTATTAGCGCGAATATCATCGTGATGAATTTTGTGTGCTGCAGCTAGTAAACGTTCAGTTGGATCGCCGTTGATTTCATTAATCAGATTTTGCATTTGATTGATGGCCCAAAATAAATTGATCGCAGTTGGGCGCGAGGCTAATAAGATTTTAAGATCATCTTGAATGGTTTGTTTCCAGTTTGATGTTGATTCCACATAACGCTGCCGCGCAGCCGTTACAACACCATAAGCAGCCGTAATACCAATCGCAGGTGCACCACGCACCACCATGTCGCGAATTGCATCAGCAATAGATTGCACAGTTGTTAATTTAATATATTTAGTTGTTGCAGGAAGAATCCGTTGGTCAAGCAATTCAAGGGTAGCATTACGCCAGACAATGGGTTGAATATTTTCTTGTTCAGTTTGCATTATTGTTTTTCTCAACTCTATATCTTTTAAACGTTAGACCTTCTCAAAGACGGCCATTGATTCAACATGCGAGGTATGCGGGAACATATCCATAATCCCCGCGCTACATAAACGATAACCTTGGTTCTTTACTAATTCACCTGCATCACGTGCGAGCGTTGCGATATTACAAGAAACATAAACAATTCGCTCAGGACCAATCTCTTTCATACGACTCACCACTTCAAGGGCACCCGTACGCGGCGGATCTAATAACATTCGGTCAATGCCTTTGATTTCTACAGGGATCTCTTTGGTTAAATCCGCAGCGAGATATTCAATATTTTTAATATTATTATTGCTGGCATTTTGCTTGGCACGATCTACTAATACGTCACTGCCTTCAATACCAATAACCTGTTCGCAACTTTTAGCTAGGGGTAAACTAAAATTACCAATACCACAGAATAAATCTAAAACCTTACTATCTTTTTTTAGCTCAAGCAGCTCAATTGCCTGCTTGACCATTTTTTTATTCATGTCGGCATTAACTTGCGTGAAATCTGTTGGCAGGAATTCATAACTTACATCATAATCAGGCAAGCTATAAACGAGCTGTGATTCTTCTGGCCACAATGGACTAGCTGTATCAGGACCTTTGGATTGTAACCAAATATGTAACCCTGTTTCTTGCGCAAAGGTCTTAAGCAATTCAATATCACTTGGTGATAGATCCTCTAGATTACGAAATACTAAGGTAGTGTGGTTATCACCTACTGCCACTTCAATTTGCGCAATCTTCTGATAAGCGGCCATACTACGTATCAAGGCCTGTAGCTCTTCAAGGTGTTGGCCGACCGATTCATGCAACACCATGCAGACATTCATATCAGTTAGGTAACCGCTGCTTTTTTCACGAAAGCCAACTAATAGCTTGTCTTTCTTAATAACAAAGCGCACACCAAGGCGTGCCTTACGTCGATAACCGACATTTTCTGTTGTCAGTGGTTGAATGATTTCAGGTATATCTAACTCGGCAAGGTGTTTGAATTGTTCAACCAATACAGATTGTTTGTGCGCCCGTTGCGACTCGGGTGACATGTGCTGAATACTACAGCCACCGCAAAGTAGAAAGTGAGGACAAACAGGCTCAACACGTTCAGGTGAGGCCTTAATGATTTCAGTGACACAACCTTCGTCAAACTTAGCGCGACGAGAAGTATAAACAAACATCACATCTTCACCCGGCAATGCACCATCTATAAAGATAGTTTTGCCATCAAGGCGTGCAATACCTCGACCTTCATGTGAAATAGATTCAACAGTTGCTGCCACCGGTTCAGTTGGCAGTTTTTTTCTACGGCGACGCGCCATGCGTATTACCTCAAAAGATTATTCGGCAGGAAAAACGCCAGTGGATAAATAACGATCACCACGATCGCAGATAATCGTGACAATGACAGCATTCTCAACTTGCTTTGATAATTCCAACGCGGCCGCGACTGCGCCCCCTGATGAAATGCCAGCAAAGATCCCTTCTTCAGAGGCCAATGCTCGCGTGGTGTCTTCAGCATCTTGTTGATTGACGTCAATGATCTGATCAACACGTGCCGCATCATAAATTTTTGGTAGATATTCTTTTGGCCAGCGACGAATACCGGGGATTGCCGAACCTTCGGTTGGTTGCACACCGACTATTTGAATACCGTCATTTTTCTCTTTCAAAAAACGTGACGTGCCCATAATGGTGCCTGTCGTACCCATTGAGCTAACAAAGTGGGTTATCTTGCCATCAGTATCGCGCCAAATCTCAGGCCCAGTACCTTCATAATGAGCCAGAGGGTTATCTTGGTTAGAGAACTGATCAAGCACCTTACCTTCACCCGCGGCTTCCATTTCACGTGCCTTATCAATTGCCGCTTCCATACTACCTTCACGTGGCGTGAGAATAATTTCAGCACCAAAGGCCTTCATTACACCACGACGTTCAACACTCATGTGTTCAGGCATGACTAACTTCAATTTATAACCTTGCATAGCCGCCGCCATCGCAAGAGCAATACCGGTATTACCACTGGTTGCCTCAATCAAGCTATCACCCGGTTGAATGTCGCCACGTTCCTGAGCGTGTTTGATCATGCTCAAGGCAGGTCGATCTTTAACCGAACCGGCTGGATTGTTCCCTTCCAGCTTCACCAGCAAAATATTGCTCGTATCACCGGGCAGCCGCTGCAACCGCACCAGCGGCGTATTTCCAACAAAATTGTCTAATGTTAAGTAATTCATCGATTCATTTTACCTTAAATTTCTCTAGCATGCAGGCCATGTCCACGGTATAAATACAGTTATCTTTGGTCAACATGAAAACAGATACGAATATGGACTCAGAAATTAAAGTCTACGACGAACAGCTTTCGCTGCAACTTGCCGGTGGCAATGAGGATTTAGCACAACAAATGCTTGAAATGTTGTTAAACGAGCTGCCGATACTACAAGCGAATATGAATGAAGTTTTCCAGGAAGGCGATAACGCTGCGCTCTACGATAATGTCCACAAGATAAATGGTTCTAGTCGGTATTGTGGTGTGCCTGCCGTTGGCGAAGCTGCGAATAATCTTGAGTTATTGCTTAAAAATAATGACGATGATCTTAAGGATGCGGTGAACGAATTGAATGTAGAAATTGAACGTCTACTGGCTCTTTAACTCACTTCTTGTAATAAGGTCACAAAAGCCACTGCGTGATCATCTTCATCCGCAATACTGATATAACCCGCACCAATTCCTAACTCAGCAATTAATTCTTCAGCCCGAGAGAAATATTCTAAAGTAGGTTTCCCATTTTCATCATGTCCTACACTGATATCACGCAAACTCATACCGCGACTAAAGCCAATTCCCATTGCCTTTGCAGTTGCTTCTTTGGCCGCAAATCGTTTAGCTAGAAAATGAGCCGGTCGAACAGATAGAGAATAATCTTCTAGTTCTGTATCACTCAAAATGCGCCGTGAAAACTTATCACCATGCTCATCAATGTTTTTTTGCATGCGAGAAACACGTACGATATCTGTGCCGATACCATAAATCATTGCTTAACCTGCAGCGTTAATAGCCGTGCTTCTTTCATTAAGCGTTTCATTTCACGTACCGATTCTTGCAAGCCAACAAATACCGCGCGAGCAATAATTGCATGACCGATATTTAATTCACGTATTGGTAATAATGCCGCGATAGATTCCACATTATGATAATGCAGTCCATGTCCTGCATTGACATGTAAACCTGCTTTTACACCCGCATCAACGGCTGCACATATCCGCTTATATTCCATATCTTTTTCCGCCGCAGTTTCTGCATCTGCAAAACGGCCTGTATGAATTTCAATAACCGGTGCGCCCGCTTCTGCTGAAGCATTAACTTGTTCAGGATCGGGATCAATAAATAAGGATGTACGCACACCCGCATCCGTTAAACGTGAACAGGCATCTTTAATACGTGCTGCCTGACCTTTTACATCAAGGCCACCTTCAGTGGTTAATTCTTCACGGCTTTCTGGTACCAAACAACAGTCATCTGGCTTTATATCTTCCGCAATAGCCAGCATTTCATCAGTCACGGCCATTTCTAAATTCATACGTGTTTGCAAAATATCTCGCAACATCACTACATCACGATCTTGAATATGTCGACGATCTTCACGCAAGTGTAATGTAATTGCATCAGCACCAGCCTGTTCGGCTTCAATCGCAGCTTGAATCGGATCAGGGTAACGAGTGCCACGTGCCTGACGTAATGTGGCAACGTGATCAATATTAACACCTAGTAAAATATCAGTGACTAAATCAGACACCCTTTCTCTCCTGCTAACTATTTATTGCGGCTCAATTAATGAACGGCGATTATACAACATTCGACTCTGTAATGGTTTATCGCCAATATAACCTTGTAAAACAGTTCGCATCAAACGCTTACAGTCTCGCAAGCTGTCTTTATCAGTTAATTCTTCATTCGCAAGTGCAATAAGGCTGCGTCCACTTAATTTAGGGCCGCTCGGAATACTTTCTGAATCGCAGGCAACTGGACCATGTTCTGGCACATAGTAATAACAACTATCATCCTTAATTGCTTCACCCGTATTCACATCATGATCTAAGACCAATCCATAGCCCAGCTCTTGTAAAAGCTGTTTTTCAAATAAACGTAGACTGGTTTCTGCTACCTGACTATCGCTGCCGGCATCTCGCAATGCAGTTAAAGCTTGTGCGTATGAAGTGAATAGTGCTTCATGAATATCTGCGGGCTTAAGTAAGCGGAAGATTAATTCGGTTAGGTAGTAAGCGCTGGCATAAGAAGAACCTGCTAATGGCTTTACAAATTCGGCTGCTTCTACGTTTGTTAACGTTTGCAATTCCCCTCGCCCTGTCCATGAAATAAGTAACGGCTGGAACACTTGCAGCAAGGCATTCATGCGAGACTTTGGTCTTCGCGCTCCGCGAGAAACCATAGCCACACGACCATGATTTGCAGAAAACACTTCAACAATCAAGCTGGTATTTCTAAAATTACGACGATGTAAAATAAAACAAGGCTGACATTCTATCCGGCTACTCATTAGAAATCGTCAGTATAACCAAGGCTACGAAGTGCTCGCGCATCATCAGACCAGCCTTCCTTCACTTTTACCCATAGTCGAACGAAGACTTTTTGCCCTAGCATTTTTTCTAAATCTAAACGTGATTGGCGGCCAATCTCTTTTAACATAGAACCATTCTTACCAATTACAATAGACTTCTGTCCATCACGCTCAACCCAAATAACAGCACCAACTTGTAGCATCCCCTTTTCAACTGAGTATTCTTCTATCTCGACGGTTAATGCATAAGGCAGCTCTTTACCTAGGCGGCGGATTAATTTTTCACGAATCAATTCCGCAGCAATAAACCGCATACTGCGGTCAGTGACTTGTTCTTCATCATAGAAAAACTCAGCTTCAGGTAACATTGATTCTAAGGTTTTTTCTAATGTATCGACGTGATGACCTTTTGTTGCTGACAGAGGAATAATTTCACTTATGTTTTTCAACTCAGATAGCTTTTGCAATAGCGGCAGTAATGCTTCTTTTTTATCGAGCTTATCAATTTTATTTACTGCAATGACTATTTTAGCTTCAGTATGTGAAATCCGTTCTACGACCAGGTCATCACCTTCAGTCCAGCCTGTACCATCAATGACAAAAACGATAACGTCGACATCGTGCACGGCTGTTTTTGCTGCCTGATTCATATAACGATTCATGGCATGCTTATTATCAATATGCATTCCTGGCGTATCAACAAAAATAAACTGAGTATCTTTGGTTGTCTTAATACCTAGAACACGGTGACGTGTTGTCTGCGGTTTGCGAGAAGTGATACAAAGCTTTTGTCCAACTAAACGGTTCAATAATGTCGACTTACCAACATTCGGTCTACCAATAAAGGCGACATAACCACAACGTTGCTTTGTTTTACTCATTTCGCCACACCATTCAGTCGTTCTAATAATTGACTCGCCGCTGCTTGTTCTGCTTTACGACGGCTACTACCCACTGCCGTAACAATATCACCGTCTTCTATTTTACATTCCACTGTAAATGTTTGCGCATGCGCCTTACCCGTCACATCCGTCACATCATAGCTCGGCAAAGGTAAATGTCTGGCTTGCATATATTCTTGAAGTTGGGTCTTTGGATCTTTGCCTATGGTTTCTGGAGAGGCCTTATCTAAACGGCTTGCCAATTGACTTAAAATCAAGCGACGACACGTTTCAATATCAGAGTCTAAATAAACGGCTGCTAGAACAGCCTCAAAAGCATCGGCAAGAATGGAATCACGACGAAAACCACCACTTTTTAACTCACCCGGCCCGAGCTTAAGGTAATCACCTAACGATAGATAACGAGCCAGCTCAGAAAGCGTTTCACCTTTTACTAAACTAGCCCGCAGCCGGCTCATTTCCCCTTCTGAACATTTAGGAAAACGTTGAAATAATTCTTCAGCAACCACCATTCCAAGAATAGCATCACCAAGAAACTCGAGCCTCTCGTTATTTTGTTGCCCTACACTTCGATGCGTTAGCGCGTTAAGTAATAAAGCTTCGTCATTGAAATTATATTCAATCTGCTTCATTAATATTGAAAGATCTGATGTCAATTCCTGGCCTCAGCTTCCTCATGAAATTCAGCTAACAGCGTAAGAGCTCCCATCAGAGGGGTTCGAACTGTATAGTCTATTTTAACAGTCACCACTCTACCTCGCTTACTAATTTTAATGTTTTTCTTCTTTATGATGCGAATATTATTTATACTCAATTTTCTATTTAATAATCTGCGAATTTCAATTTTTGATTTTTTATGGAGTCCCGTTTCTTTCGCCAGTGAATTCATGGATCCTTGCACATTAAAATTTTCCAAATAAATTGGGAATAACTTCAAACCCAAGAATACAAAAAAAGCTATCAAACTCAGAATTATTAACCACCCAACTGCAGTTACACCTTGTTGACGTTTTATGTTTCTCATAAACTTATTCCTCTTCTACTTTTTATGTACTAATCAGTTTAACGCTGTACCAATTCGATTCCAGCGAAATCTTTCCCCAGAAAGCCAGTCTTTACTTGCATCAGAGCTAAACCAAATGATTTGTGCCTTACCGACTAAATTACGTTCTGGTACAAAGCCCCAGCCACGACTATCATTACTATTGTCTCGATTATCCCCAAATGCGAGATAATGTCCATCTGGAACAGTAAATTCTATAACGCCACCGCGATCTTGTTGGCAGACATAAATCTCATGCTCAATACCCAATAGGTTTTCTTTCATAATCGTGGCTGGCTGACGGAAGAAACCTGGACATTCTGCCGGAGCCATTCCAAGCACAGTCTGCTCTGCCTTCATGCCATTAATATAGAGTGTTTTATTAACATATTTAACTTTATCACCTGGCACGCCAACGGTACGTTTAATAAAGTTAGTTTCATTATCTTCAGGATAGCGAAAAACAAACACATCACCACGCTGCGGGCTTGCAACATCAAAAAGTTTCGTATCAATAACCGGTAATCTCACACCGTAGCTAAACTTACTAACCAAGATATAGTCACCAATCAACAATGTTGGCTTCATTGAGCCCGATGGAATTTCATATGGTTCGCCAATAAATGAACGCAACACCAATACAATCAAAAACACTGGGAACAATGAATTGGCATATTCAATTACAACAGGCTCTTCTGGCTCTTCAAGCCCCGAGTTACCTCGGTGCTTGGCCCATAACATTTTGTCCAGCGCCCAAATCGAACCGCTCACCAAGGTCAATACCACTAATACTACTTCAAAATCAAAGCTCACTTATTACACTCCATTTTTATTTCTTGCTAACGCCGAGTACGGCCATGAAGGCTTCCTGTGGAATTTCCACCGACCCAACTTGTTTCATTCGTTTCTTACCGGCTTTTTGTTTCTCTAATAATTTTCTTTTACGAGAAACATCACCACCATAACATTTGGCGGTTACATTCTTACGCAATGCTTTCACATTTGAACGGGCGATGACGTGCGTGCCAATCGCTGCTTGAATTGCAACATCGAACATTTGTCTTGGTATGATCTCTTTCATTCGTTCAACCAAATCTCGGCCGCGCCCCTGCGCATGCTCACGATGCACGATCACTGCAAGCGCATCGACACCCTCACCATTAATCAATACATCCAGCTTTACCACATCAGCTGCTTCAAAATGCGAGAAATGATATTCCATTGACGCATAACCACGACTTACTGATTTTAAGCGATCAAAGAAATCCAATACCATTTCATTCATTGGCATTTCATAGGTCATAGTTACTTGGTTCCCCAAGTATTGCATGTTTTTTTGCACGCCACGCTTTTCAATACATAAGGTAATTACATTACCCACATATTCTTGCGGCATAAGCAGGTTCGCAGAAATAATCGGCTCACGAATCTCATCAATATAATTTGCTTCAGGTAACCTTGATGGGTTATCGATCTTGATAACCTCGCCTTTTGTAGTAAGTACCTCATAGATAACCGTTGGTGCCGTGGTTATTAAATCAATATCATATTCACGTTCAAGCCGTTCTTGGATGATTTCCATGTGCAACATGCCAAGAAAACCACAACGGAAACCGAAACCAAGTGCTTGCGAATTTTCAGGCTCATAAAATAGTGACGCATCATTAATGCTTAGTTTCTGTAACGCCTCACGGAAACTTTCATAGTCATCAGAACTAATAGGAAATAAGCCAGCGAAGACACGTGGCTGTACTTTTTCAAAACCAGGCAATTGTTCTTCAGATGGTCGATCTGCTCGTGTAATCGTATCGCCAACGGGAGCGCCAGTAATATCTTTAATGCCCGCAACGATATAGCCCACATCACCCGCTTCAAGCGCATCGGTTACAACACGTTTCGGGGTAAATATTCCGACCATATCAACAAGAAAATCTCTGCCCGTCGACATGATGCGGATCTTATTCTTCGCCGACAAACGGCCATGAACAATTCTCACTAAAGAAACAACACCTAGGTAATTATCAAACCATGAATCAATAATTAACGCTTGCAACGGTGCATCGACATCCCCAACCGGAGCAGGAATTGTCTTAATCAATCGCTCCAACGTATCCTTAATACCAACGCCTGTTTTGGCACTAACTCGAATCGCATCTTCTGCTTCAATGCCGATAATTTCTTCAATTTCTTTTATTACCCGCTCAGGATCTGCGGCAGGTAAATCAATCTTGTTTAGAACCGGCATCACTTCAAGACCCAGTTCAATCGCGGTATAACAGTTCGCGACACTTTGTGCTTCCACACCTTGTGCAACATCAACTACCAATAGCGCGCCTTCACACGCCGATAGTGATCGCGATACTTCATAGGAAAAATCGACATGACCAGGAGTATCAATAAAATTAAGTCGATATGTTTCACCATCTTCCGATTTGAAATCCAAGCTTACGCTTTGCGCTTTAATAGTAATGCCGCGCTCACGTTCGATATCCATCGAATCCAGCACTTGCGATTGCATTTCACGCTCAGATAAACCACCACAGTCCTGAATGAAACGGTCAGCCAAAGTGGATTTACCGTGATCAATATGGGCAATGATGGAGAAATTACGAATGTTCTCCATTTTCATGGATATAAGTACCTACGTAGGGATGTTGGCTTTGGAATTTCCCTTAGCCTTAATTACAAAATCGGCGCTAGGTTAATAACCTGCGCCGTCCTGCTGGGGATTATAACTTATTAAAGCGACTGGCTGAAATACATCTGCAATGCCTGTGGATCTAGGAAATAATGGCAGATTTCGTGGTTTTCGTGCATCAAAACAGGTACTTTCGTGCCATATTCGTCAATTAAGGTCGAGTCTTCATTAATATCGATAATTTTCAGCGTGAAATTCAACTCAGCACTAAATTTCTCTAATTCTACCTGCATATCTTCGCAAAGATGACATTCGCTACGACCATATAGGCTGAGCTCGATAGATGCCGCCAAATTACTCTTCATCCTTGATTTTGAGCGCCAAGAACAATGGTCCACTACGTGCGCGATGAACTAAAACAGGAATCGACTTGCCAGATGGCAGATCTCCAAGTAATTCATTAAATTGCTCAACATCCGTAACCGTAACGTTATTCAACATAGTAATAACATCACCTTTGCGAATACCAGCTTTCGCTGCAGCACCAGGATTGGCAGCAACCACTAATACACCACCTTCTGTAATATCTCGTTTTTGACGTTGTTTATTCGTTAAGTCAGTTACAACAACCGCAAGCCGATTTTGTTTCTCCGGTTTTGCTTTGCCTGCAGCAACCTGTATTTCATCATCTTCAGGTAACTCACCAATGGTAACTCGTAAATTTTTGCGTTCACCTTTGCGTAAAACCTTAACCTTGGCTTCTTCTTCAACCGGCGTACGACCAACTAACGGTGGCAAGTCTTTCGAACGAACAACCTTCTCGCCATTAAAACTTAAAATAATATCACCCACTTCAAAACCGGCATCCGCTGCGGGGCTATCTGGTAATACACGTGATACCAAAGCACCTCGCGGACGTTTCATACCAAATGATTCCGCAAGATCTGAATTTACATCTTGAATCAACACACCTAACCAACCACGTGACACACGACCTTTATCGCGTAATTGATCTGCAACATTCATTGCTACTTCAATCGGTATCGCAAAAGAAAGCCCCATAAATCCACCAGTACGACTGTAGATCTGTGAATTCACACCGACTACTTCACCTTTTAAATTAAATAGTGGTCCACCAGAGTTGCCGGGGTTGATCGCAACATCCGTTTGAATAAATGGCACATAATTTTCACGCGGCAAACTGCGACCTTTTGCGCTAACAATGCCTGCTGTGACTGAATAATCAAAACCAAAAGGCGAACCAATCGCCAATACCCATTCACCTACTTTTAATTGGCTTGATGAACCAATTTTTAAAACAGGTAAATCTTCTGCTTCAATTTTCAAAACGGCCACATCAGTACGTTCATCTGTTCCGATAACTTTTGCAGGGTATTCACGGCGATCATTTAAACGTACTAGCACTTCATCGGCACCGGCGACCACATGATTATTAGTAATTACATAGCCATCAGCTGAAACAATAAAACCCGAACCCAAAGATTTAGTCTCGGAATCCTGCTGCTTACCTTCTTCATCAAAAAAACGACGAAAGAAATCATTAAAGGGGCTGTCTTCTGGAAGATCTGGAATCTGAAAATTCTTTGGTAACTTTGAATGTTGCTTTACTTTTTGAGTTGTACTGATATTTACAACGGCTGCGCTATTCTTCTCAACCAAACCGGTAAAATCAGGAAAACCTCTTGCCTGTACTGAGGTGATCGTCATGGCTAGTAATATCACCAACCAACCAGATACATTTTTCATATGCTTTTTCATAACAACTCCTAAACTACAACAAACTACTCTAATATACTGATTATCAATCTACACGACGCAATACAATTGGTCGAAAACGTTCGCTACTATGTGCGATGGCTGAAAAATATTTAACATATATCAAACCCGAAGCTAAACCGATAATTCCAGAAAAAATCGAAACCAACTCTGATGCATAAAAATAGCTCATCGCCATTGGTAATGCCAACATCATAACAAGCGGGATGGCATAAACAATAACAGAACCTTGCAATAAGGCATCGCTATTCAAGCCCAACACCACCTTATCACCAACGACTAAAGACAAATCAGTTTCAACAATCAACTGCTGCCTATTTCGAGAAAAGAATTTACCTAATAGTGAAGTGCCACAACCACTCTTAGCTGAACAATGGCCACAATTTGATTCTGAATCTGTTTCGACACTGATTGCCTGACCACTAACATCGACAACGATAGCTTGTTCTTCTATCACAACAAGTAATTCACTTAGTATGAATAACCGAGCTACTTAATAGCTCTACTGTGGTTGCAGGAACTTCGCCAACAGCCGTAATGTGGTATTCACCCATCACTCGCCCATAAGCATTAACAGCCCCCATGCTAGTAGCGCCTTGCAAGGAGTCAGAACCCTTCGCGATATGTTCTATATATACAGATACCCAAGCCAAACCATCGGTATAAACAAGATGCTCAACAGGAAGATTGGTTTCTGGGAGCTTATGCATATTGTGATGCGCCAACACAAATCCTTTAGGTTTATTTTTTACCTGCCAATTAGGATCAACGGGCACAGGTTCATCCTGAGCAGTTTCATCATCAGTTACCCAGGTGAATTCTCGCCCACTGATATTCGGTTTAAGCAAATCACTATCGAGTGATTCATAAAGCTTAATGTCGGTAAACATAATCTGTTCTACCGCATTGCCATCGGGGTCTAATAATTCAGAGCGAAGTAATAATTCGAAGGCATCATCAATCCATAAACGGTAGCCATAACGAAACCGATCTTGGGGTTTAATTACAACACGTCTTGTTTCACGTGATGCAACACGTTCATAACCTTCAAAACTAAAATCATAATAAGCATCAAGCTGATCTAACTCACTTGGAAAGGAAGGCAATTGTGTACCGGGCGTATTGTTATCGACAACAACGGATTTGCTATCAGGGAGAATACAAGTGACTACTTTATTATTGCGAATGATTTCACGAGCAGAACCTGTCAGAGAAATCATCCGCTCATGTTCGCCTTTGTCATCGGCTTTATGAATAATCTTAACTGCTTCCATATCATTACCATGACGATATACAAAGGTACCTTCATAGTTAAGACTTTTACCTGCCGCAGTGACGCGACCTAACCACTCTCGAACAGTATCGGAATCTATTTTCTCTGCATTGGCTGTCAGGCTGAAATTAAAAAACAGCAGAACAGAAATTAAAAAAACACGTCTCATCGACGAACACTGCTCCCATTCGGATTGTACTCAAGCACAACTGAATCATCTGTTTTCACTGAATGCTTATTACCATAGCTAACAATTTGTGCAAAAGGCATGGTGCCACGCACTGGCGTTGAGTAACCATTATGATTAACAAGGTAAGTATTTAATTTTGATGCTACTGAGGGCTTAGCTACTGACCAATTAACGCCATTCACTGCAACTGGAATGACATTCTGATTTGCAATCGGAGCAGAAATGCTTGGTGCACTTGCCACTGTACCTGGGTTAAATAAATTCTGTTCTTCAGGTTGAACCATTAGTACTGCAACAGCCGCCACTGTGGCAGCAATCGCCATACCTGCGGCTTGTTTTAATACGGCAGGGAAAACTCTTTTTTTACGTTGAGGAGCGAATACCGTAGGTTCATTCGCCAGAGCTGCACTGATGCTTGCACTCAAGTCGATTTCATTATTCGCACCTTGCCCATTTAAAGAGTGACTAATCGAATGGTAATTTGCCCAACGTGAACGCAGTTCGTCATTAGCAAGAATATCACTAATCAATCTATCTGCTTCAGCGGCTTCAAGTTCGCCATCAACAAAGGCGGAAAGTTTTTCATCAATTTGATTTGTCATTAGCTCTGTACTCAACTTTTACTCAATTTACTTCATCGTCCGAAATCAAAGGACGAATACGTGTTTCAATCGCTTCTCGAGCCCTGAAGATACGTGATCTCACCGTACCCACTGGACAAGACATTGCATGTGCGATTTCGTCGTAACTGAGTCCTTCCAGTTCGCGTAACATAATGGCAGTGCGTAAATCTTCTGGCAGTGCCTTAATCGCGTCGTTTAATACTTCTTCAAGCTCATCCCGTTGAGCCAATTTATCCGGGGTATCATATTCCTTTAAGCCATGCGCCCCATCGTACTGCTCGGCATCCGATGCCTCGATATCGTCCTTAGGTGGACGGCGTCCCATCGCCACCAAATAATTCTTTGCCGTGTTAATCGCAATCCGATACAGCCACGTATAAAAAGCACTATCTCCTCGAAAGCCAGCCAGCGCACGGTATGCCTTAATAAAAGCTTCTTGCGCAACATCTTGGCATTCCGACTTGTCTCTCACATACCGCGAGATCAAATTTATTATCTTTTGCTGGTATTTCAATACCAACAGGTCGAACGCCTTTTTATCACCATTTTGGACACGCACTACTAAGGCGTAATCCACTTGCTTCTCGCCCATTTGGGCTTTCCCCTCTCGCCGCAGGTAGGTTTTCGAGTTATCTACCTGTTAACTAGACATTTTATCACCCAGATAGTTCGCTCACTGGGTGAATTTATTATATTCTCATGGTCATGTGATTCTTAAAACACAGTTTAGTCCATAAACATAAGAAAATGTTCCATTATTAAGCCTATGAGCAAAAAATACAGCAGTGATGTACTGATTATTGGTGGCGGCCTAGCGGGGCTGAGCACTGCCCTGCGCCTTGCTGATCAGATGAAAGTGGCCATTATTTCCAAAGGCCCTTTAACCGAAAGTGCCAGTTTATATGCCCAGGGCGGTATCGCTGCTGTTTTAGACCAAGAAGATTCCTTTTCGACGCATATTGAAGACACCCTCAATGCTGGCGGCGGCATATGCAATCCTGAAGTTGTTGAATCAGTCATTAAACGTGGCCCGCAAAATATCCAATGGCTCATCGAGCAAGGTGTTTTGTTTACTCGAGAATCAGGTGAAGATGGTTACGGTTGTTACCACTTGACCCGCGAAGGTGGGCATTCTCGCCGTCGTGTTATTCACGCCAAAGATGCAACAGGCAAAGCCGTTGAAATGACATTAGGTGAAAAGGTTAAACATCATAAAAATATAACCGTATTTGAAGATCACATCGTGGTCGATCTGATCACCAGCGCAAAATTAGGCCAAACCGGTAACCAATGTCGCGGCGCATACATCTTAGAACGTAGTTCAGGAAAAGTGCATAGTTTTGCGGCACGCTGTGTGGTGTTAGCAACCGGTGGAGCAAACAAGGTTTACCTTTATACAACCAATCCCGATGTTTCGACGGGTGATGGTATTGCTATGGCATGGCGCGCAGGTTGTCGTGTTGCCAATATGGAATTTATTCAATTCCACCCTACTTGCCTTTATCACCCCAAGGCCAAAACATTTCTCATGACCGAAGCCATTCGAGGCGAAGGCGGTAAACTTCGTCTACCCGATGGCTCATCGTTTATGGAACAATTTGATTCACGGGCAGAACTTGCGCCACGTGATGTTGTTGCCCGTGCCATTGATCACGAGATGAAATGTCTCGGTATTGATCATGTATTACTCGATATTAGTCATAAGCCTGCGAACTTTATTCGCGCACACTTCCCTAATATTTATGCACGCTGTTTAGAGTATGGCTATGACATGACCAAAGATGCCGTGCCTGTCGTTCCCGCCGCACATTATACTTGTGGCGGTGTGATGACTGACATCAATGGCCGCACTGATATCGACGGCCTTTATGCAATTGGTGAAACCGCTTGCACCGGTCTACATGGTGCAAATCGTCTTGCCAGTAACTCATTACTTGAATGTTTAGTTTTTTCTGAATCTGCTAGTAAAGATATTCTAGAAAAATTACCAACTTATATTTTAAGCAAACATCTTCCTGATTGGGACGAGAGTCGTGTAACTAATTCTGATGAAGAAGTCGTTGTAAGTCATAACTGGGATGAGCTTCGTCGATTCATGTGGGACTACGTTGGCATCGTTCGCACCAATAAACGTTTAGAACGCGCCAAGAGCCGTGTTGATTTATTGCAACGTGAAATCGATGATTACTATGGTAACTTCCGCGTTACCAATGATTTACTTGAGCTGCGTAATCTAGCGCAAGTTGCCGACATGATTATTCGTTGTGCCATGCAACGCCATGAAAGTCGTGGCCTGCACTATACGCTTGATTATCCTGAAACGATGGACAACTATACGCCCGACACAATACTTATTCCTGATAATTACTCACCTGATACGGCCATTAGCGCCTAAGCAACTTTTCTGGCTCGGCAGGTTTTGAAAGTCGCAGCCGACAGCGTAACTGCCTATGTGCTTCCTCTCCTAATGCATCTCTGAACAATGGCAAACTAATCCGCCTGTAAGAAGACCCTTCTATTTTAAAATTAAGAATAACCAGCAAAGGGTGTACATAACTGTCATCGCATAAATCAACATAGTGTTTACTTTGGTCGTGCAATATTAACGACCAATCGCCATCAGTAGATTGCGATATCTTAATCACACTACTATTAGCTGATAACAGAATACATTTTCTGAAATAATAATATCCGCTATAGACAAGCACGGGGATAAATAGAAGTAATGTAAAACCAATAACAGGAATAACAACCGCAACACTTAATCCTGCAATAATATGCAGTGCTAACAATAATGCTGCGAATGTTCGCGATGCTTTTGGTTCAAGGTGTAACGCCTTGTCGAATGGCTTCGATGACATGTTGTATGTGCGCCTCCTTGTGCACATGACGGCCCATTAAATATTCAAGTAACTCAGTATCAACGATATCGAGCAATTCAACAAAGGCCTGTTTCGATTCACTGCTTAATTGCGTATATCCATTTTCTAAGAAATTAGTTAACAATAAATCGAGTTCTAACATACCTCGACGACATTGCCATGCTAACCGTGTTATCGACTCCGTTTCTTTCTCAACAGACTTTGTCATTACACAGATTTCTTAACCATCATTTGTTTTATCTTACCAATAGCCTTGGTCGGGTTAAGCCCTTTCGGACAAACCTCCACGCAATTCATAATACTGTGACAACGAAATAATTTATACGCATCATCTAACATTTGTAAGCGTTTTTCAGTTGCCTGATCTCGACTATCTGCCAAGAAACGACTTGCCTGCAATAAAGCTGCTGGGCCAAGAAAACGTTCCGGGTTCCACCAGAATGACGGGCATGCCGTTGAACAACAACCGCATAAAATACATTCATAAAGGCCATCTAATTGTTCACGCTGTTCAGGTGTTTGCAAACGTTCCACTTCTGGTTGTGGATCATTGTTCTGTAGCCATGGTTCAACCGCACGATACTGTTTGTAAAATTGCTCCATATCGACAATGAGATCGCGAATCACTGGCCGACCCGGTAAGGGACGCAGCGTCACCTTGCCGCCCAAACTAGCTAGAGAAGTCACACAAGCCAAACCATTACGACCATTGATACTCATCGAGTCTGAACCACACACGCCTTCACCACAGGAACGTCGAAAACCCAATGTTTCATCTTGTTCTTTCAACAATAACAAGGCATCCAGCAACATCATGTCAGGAGGACAATCATCCAAGACAAAATCTTGCATGTAGGGCTTCGCATCTACATCAGGATTGTATCTATATATAGAGAAGTGCATCTAGTACACCCGCTCTTTAGGTGGGAAGGTTTCCACACTTAGCGGTTTGGTATGTACCGGTTTAAAATCCAACTGACGCTCTTTCTTATAGAATAAACTGTGCTTAAGCCAATTAACATCGTTACGCTCAGGATAATCAATCCGTGAATGCGCGCCGCGGCTTTCCTTCCGCCCTAATGCCGCGCAGATAGTTGCTATCGCAACATCCATCAGGTTTTCTAATTCTAATGCCTCAATTCTTGCTGTATTAAATTGTTGACTATGATCCGTTAATCGCACATCCGGTAAACGTTTTTCAAGTTCAACAACCTTTTGTAAACCCTCTTTAAGTACAGATTCAGTTCTAAATACGCCGCAATGTTCTTCCATAACCAGCTTCAATTTATTGCGCAAACTCGCGACTGATTCACCTTCACCTTTTTTATCCCAGCGTTGTAATCGCTGCATGGTTTTTTCAACCGCTGATTCAGGCAAGTCACGATGATGCTGGTTCTCTGCAAGATATTCCATAATATGGTTTGCAGATGAACGACCGAATACCAAAATATCTAATAAGGAATTCCCACCAAGACGGTTCGCACCATGAATCGACACACAAGCACATTCACCCGCCGCATATAAACCAGGCACTTCTTCTTCTGGCCCCGATGAAACCGGTACCACCACCTGACCAAAACGATTAGTAGGAATACCACCCATCGTGTAATGCGCAGTGGGAAATACAGGGATCGGTTGTTCGGCGGGATCAATATTAAGAAATGATCGTGTTAGATCACAAATTCCTGGTAAACGCTTGTGCACGACGTCTTTACCAAGGTGATCGACCTTGAGTAAAATATGATCTTTATCTGGCCCGCAACCGCGCCCCTCTCGAATTTCTGTCGCAATCGCACGACTCACGACATCACGACTGGCAAGGTCTTTAGCCTTCGGTGCATAGTTCGGCATGAAGCGTTCGCCGTTACCGTTGATAAGGTAACCACCCTCACCTCGAGCTGCTTCGGTAATTAACATACCCTTTCCGGCAATACCGGTTGGGTGGAATTGAAAGAATTCCATATCTTGTAGTGGAATGCCTGCACGCAAAGCCATGCCCATACCATCGCCAGTATTAATATGCGCATTGGTTGAAGTGCGAAAGATCTGTGCCGCTCCACCGGTTGCAATCAAGGTTGTCTTAGCTTCAATAACCAGAGGTTCACCCGTTGCGATATCCACAACTAACGCACCAAGAATATAACCGTCATCATCGCTAATGAGATCAACTGAAAAATATTCATCAAAGAAGTGAGTACGTGCAGCAATGTTTTGCTGATAGAGCGCATGAATAATCGCATGACCGGTACGGTCTGCGGCAGCACAAGTTCGCGTAGCTTGATCACCACCAAAGTTTTGACTCTGCCCACCAAAGGGACGCTGATAGATCTTGCCATTTTCAAGCCGCGAGAATGGCACGCCAATATGTTCAAGTTCGTAAACAACACGAGGTGCTTCTCGACACATATATTCAATCGCATCTTGGTCACCAAGGTAATCACTGCCCTTGACCGTATCAAACATATGCCAATGCCAATTATCGTCTGTCACATTAGCAAGTGATGCATTCACACCACCCTGAGCCGCAACGGTATGCGAACGTGTTGGGAAAACTTTTGAAACGACAGCAACTCGCGCATCGGCCTGTGATAGTTCTAGTGCGGCACGTAGACCTGCACCGCCGGCACCAATCACCAAGGTATCAAATTTACGGCGAGGAATAGTCAAACTGTCGCTCCAGTATTTATGAGTAATATTTTCAAAATCCAAAGCATCATCGCTATCAAATACAATGCAAGCAACGACAACAGTAATGCACGAATTGCAAAGGGATGCACATAATCAACTAGCACATCACGAATCCCGACCCATGCATGCAAAAACAAACCAGCAAAAAACAATATCCATGTAATGGTAACAACAGGTGAATAAATAAAAGCCTGCCATGCATCGAGGCTATCCACCTTTTGGAAAATCACCGCAACCGGCATCAATACAATAAATAATAATAGATACACCGCTGATGCACGCTGCAACAGCCATGCTCTTAAACCTGTTAACACGCCACTCATAAACTGGCACCCACCATTACGGCAGATATAATCAGTGCGAGTACAATCACTAACCATGCAGTGCTGCGTGCTTGTTGTTTCTCAATACCAATGTCGATATCCAACAACAGATAACGTATGCCCGCTAATAGGTGATGTAACAAAGACCAAACAAGCAATGCCAATATGATTTTGACAGGAATGCTATCAAGGTATTCGAGAATATGTGCAAGGCCAGCTTCGTTTTGTAAGGAACGTTCTAGTGCATAAATCAAAAATGGCAAAACCAGAAACAACAACACACCAGTAAGCCGATGTGCAATCGACATAATCGCCGTAATGGGGAATCGAATCTGCATAAGATTCAAAAAAACAGGTCGTTTTTGCTTCAACATACGTATGACAGTCTTTCCCTACATAAAGTGGACTAATACGAACTAGAAAAGCCATCTTAACTCGCACATCCTTACGGTGCAATTAGTGCGTATATCTAGGTTTCACGATGATATACTGACAATATTGAACGATATTTATCAGGACAACGTAAATGAGTAATGAATGGGCAGACTTTCTGCAAACACAGCACGCACACAGTGACGAAGTGGGCGTAAGCCATTTTGCAGATGATGCGGCAACCGCAGATAACGATACAAACTTCATTTGCGATCTATCTCAGATCGGTATCCTGCGTATTAACGGTGATGATGCAGAAACATTTTTGCAAGGCCAGTTAAGCAATGATGTTAACGCCCTTGATGGCAAGCAAAGCCAACTCAGTAGTTATTGCAGTCCTAAAGGTCGAATTCTAGCGAGCTTTAGACTTTATCGTACCGGCGATGATTTTTATCTACTCATCCCTGCCGATACACTTGCCGCAACACAAAAACGTTTACGCATGTTTGTTTTAATGTCTAAAGTGACGATTGATGATGTTAGCGATGAATTAATCCGTATCGGTATTAGCGGTGAAAAGGCCAATGCCGCGCTCGAACAACTATCACTTCCAGTGCCCGCGACTGAAAATGGATTGGCGAGTAAAGATTCCGTACATATTCTTGCTATTCCAAGTGCACAAACACGTTACATACTTGTCGCCCCACTCGCTGCTGCGCCAGATATGTGGAACAGCTTAAAAGAACAACTCCCGGCCAAAGGCTATAACCATTGGAATTTAATGGATATTCAGCAGGGCATCCCCAGTATTGTTGCTGCCACGGTTGATGCCTTTGTCCCACAAATGGTCAACCTGCATGCCATAGATGGTGTCAGTTTCAGCAAGGGCTGTTATCCCGGCCAAGAAATTGTCGCCAGAATGCACTATTTAGGAAAGCTAAAACGCCGGATGTATCGAGCACATGTCGAGACAGATCAAGCACCTAAGCCCGGAGATACACTATTTTCAGCCGACAGTGACAGTGGCCAAGGTGCTGGGCAAATAGTCATGAGCGCCGCATTAGCTAATGGGCACTACGAAGTGCTCGCGGTTATGCAAATCAAAGCATATGAGGAAAGTGGCCTGCATTTACACAATAACGAGGGACCAAAGCTCGAACCCAGAGATATTCCTTACACAGTCTCACTTGAGCGTGAAAAATAACTAAATCAACCTTTATTTTCTGCTCAAACTGCCGATAACAATAATAAGAATCTTAATTCCTTATTTTGAATGCGGATATAGTCCCAATCGGAGACAACAGTGGAAATGATTGAAGAGTTTTATACCGGTCTTATCGAAGACATTAGTAACAATAAACTCGAATTACCCACCCTTCCCGAGGTCGCGTTAAAGGTTCGCGAGACCGTCGAAGACGATAACGTCAATGCCAGAAAGGTTGCCGATGTTATCGGTAGTGATGCAGCTCTTTCTGCCCGCCTTATCCAAGTTGCCAATAGTCCAATGTACCGCGGTAGTAGCCCAATAGAAGATATTCAAATGGCCGTAGCAAGAATGGGTTTTACGGTTACCCGTGATTTAGTTGTTGGTCTCGCTATGCGTCAAATGTTTCAAGCCACATCTGATGTTACTGACATACGTTTACGATTAAGTTGGGAACACAGCACACAAGTTGCCGGTTTAACAACGATGTTATGTAAGCATTTCACTAAGCTCAAACCTGATCAAGCGATGCTTGCCGGATTAGTTCACGATATTGGTGTACTACCTATTTTAGTGCGCGCTGAAGAATATCCTGACCTCTTAGAAAATCCGGCACTACTTGACAGTTTAACCAGAGAATTGCATCCAAGACTCGGCACACTCATTCTTGACTCATGGGATTTCCCACAAGAACTTGTTGACGTTGCTGCCCAACATGAAAATCTTGAGTATGATTCAGGCGACAAGATTGACTACGTTGATCTCGTTCAGGTTGCCAATATTCAGGCTCACCAAGGTAATAATCATCCATTAGCTAATGTTGATGTCAGTAAAATACCTTCATGTATCAAGCTTGGCATGACTGGTGAAGAACATGACATTGGTGATATCGGAGATGCAGAAGAACTACAAGGTATTCTGGTCGCTTAACTCAATCCTCGGCGGCTTTATCGTCCACGTTCTTTGCATTCACATCAGCACGTGCACGCATGTGAGGGAAAAGCAAAACATCACGAATCGATGCCGAATCTGTTAGCAACATAACCAAACGATCGATACCAATACCTTCGCCCGCTGTTGGTGGCAAACCATGTTCTAAGGCAACCACATAGTCGGCATCAAAGTGCATTGCTTCATCATCGCCCGCATCTTTTTGCTCTACTTGTTCACGGAAACGTGCAGCCTGATCTTCGGCATCATTTAATTCCGAGAAACCATTCGCAATTTCACGTCCACCGACAAAGAATTCAAAACGATCCGTCACAAATGAGTTTTCATTATTGCGGCGAGCTAGTGGCGACACTTCCGCCGGATACGCTGTAATAAATGTTGGATTCTTTAATTGATGCTCAACAGTCTTTTCAAATATTTCAATCTGCACCTTACCAAGACCATAGCTATCTTTTATATGAATATCTAAACCTTCAGCAATTTTACGCGCTGTATCAAGATCATTAAGTTGCACTTCAGTTAACTCTGAATTGAAATGCAAAATAGATTCAATCACCGTCATGCGAATAAACGGACTACCAAAATCGTATTGCTCACCTTGATATTCAACCATCGGCGAACCTAACAAATCTTCGGCAAGGCCACGTAACAATTCTTCAGTGATATTCATGAGATCATGGTAATCAGCATATGCCTCATAAAATTCAATCATGGTAAATTCGGGATTGTGTCGCGTCGACAAACCTTCATTACGGAAGTTACGATTAATTTCATAAACGCGCTCAAAGCCACCCACAACTAAACGCTTGAGATATAGCTCAGGCGCAATACGCAGATATAACCCCATATCAAGTGCATTATGATGTGTCTCAAATGGTCTTGCGGCGGCACCACCTGGAATGGCTTGCATCATGGGTGTTTCAACTTCCATGAAGTCACGCTTGTTAAAGAAGTCGCGAATGTAACCAATGATTTTAGTTCGCATAACAAAGGTGTTACGCGAAACATCATTCATAATCAGGTCAAGGTAACGTTGGCGGTAACGTGCTTCTTGATCAACAAGACCATGAAATTTTTCTGGCAATGGGCGCAAGGCTTTTGTTAACAGACGAATGTTATCAACTTTAACTGATAGCTCACCGGTCTTAGTGCGAAACAGAACACCTTCAGCGCCAATAATGTCGCCAATATCCCATTTCTTAAATTGCGTGTTATAAAAACCTTCCGCTAACGTATCGCGAGTAACATACAACTGCATTTGACCTGACATATCTTGCACATGCGCAAATGAAGCTTTGCCCATAATACGGCGTGTCATCATGCGGCCAGCAATCGAAACACGAATTCCATCTTGTTCCAATTTATCGCCATCAACATCATTGTACTTAGCATGTAACTCACCCGCCATCACATCGCGACGGAAGTCATTTGGAAAGGCAATCCCATCACCATCATTTCGTAATGTATTGAGCTTATCGCGGCGTTGGGTTATCTGTTCGTTTTCATCAATGTCAGTCATGCTTTTTTCCGATTATGTCTAGCGTATCTATATAGTAACACGCGTTAAATTTGTCGTCTTACAAACCCTGTTTGAGGCTTGCTTCAATAAATTGGTCTAGTGAGCCGTCTAATACAGCTTGGGTGTTGCCTGTTTCTACGCCCGTGCGTAAATCTTTAATTCGAGATTGATCCAATACATAAGAACGGATCTGACTGCCCCAGCCAATATCAGATTTAGTCTCTTCTACGGCTTGTTGGTCAACTGAACGTTTTTGCATCTCCATCTCATACAATTTAGCTTTAAGTTGCTTCATCGCCGTGGCTTTGTTCTTATGTTGCGAACGATCATTTTGACACTGAACGACAATGCCGCTCGGGTTATGCGTAATACGTACTGCCGATTCAGTACGGTTCACATGCTGACCACCTGCACCACTAGCACGATACACATCAATGCGTAAGTCTGCAGGATTAATATCAATCTCGATATTATCGTCAATTTCAGGTGAAACAAAAACTGCAGCAAAAGAAGTATGTCGGCGATTACCCGAATCAAACGGTGACTTGCGTACTAAACGATGCACACCGATTTCAGTTCTTAGCCAACCAAAGGCGTAAGGACCAATGATTTGAATGGTTGCTGACTTAATACCCGCGACTTCACCAGCGGAAGCTTCAATAATCTCAACCTTAAAGTCATGTTGCTCCGCCCAACGTAGATACATACGCAATAACATTTCAGACCAATCTTGAGCTTCGGTACCACCAGAGCCAGACTGAATATCGAGAAAGGCATTATTGGGATCCATTTCACCGGAGAACATGCGTTGAAATTCAAGCTGAGCTAAATCTTTTTCTTGGGCGTCGAGATCTTCGACAACCGTATCTACCGTTTCTTGATCTTGCTCTGCTTCGGCAAGCTCCAGTAATTCGCGCGCATCACTCAAACCACCCGTTAGGGCATCTAATGTATTTACAACTTGTTCGAGCATGGATCGCTCACGACCCAGTGCCTGAGCACGGTCTTGATCATTCCAAATATCGGGGTCTTCGAGCTCGCGGTTAACTTCAGTTAGACGCTCTGACTTATTCTCGTAGTCAAAGGTACCCCCTAAGCTCATCGGAGCGTAGCAACATATCTTTGATTCGGGTGTAAATGAGATTTAGCTCTAACATGGCGTCTTTATTATTGTCTTTTCAAAGCGCTAAATATTACTACAGAGCGTCCCCGCACTCCATATTAATTCAAGCATTTCAATAAAGCTCTACCTGCTCAACCATCAATTGAGCCGTCTTTCGCCCCTGGAATTCATTAACATCAAGTCGATACGCTAATTTCACCCTGCTCGTACCGGCAGGCCAATCTTCATCTGTAATATTAAAGGCAATCGCATCAATACAACCTGAGTCATTCGGCAGACGTAGCATCATTTTCAAGTGTTTTTCAGCGAGTATCTTTTTGCTGACGATCTCGAACTCACCGTCAAAAATCGGTTCGGGAAAACCCTGTCCCCACGGCCCGGCGTTTCGTAATTGCTCGGCAAATTCAAGCGACAATTCTTTTTCAGTCAATTCACCGTCACTGAGAATTAAACCTTCTAAATCATCATCTGAAAGTAATGCGCGTACTTGTTGATCAAATGCTTGGCTAAAGAGCTGAAAATTTTCACGAGGTAAACTTAAACCTGCCGCCATTGCATGGCCACCGAACTTACTAATCAGTTCAGGATGCTTTGCTGCAACAGCATCCAACACATCACGGATATGTAAACCAGGAATCGAACGAGCCGAACCTTTAATAGTGCCCGCCTCTTCACCCGGAGCAAAAGCAATTACTGGCCGATATAATTGTTCTTTAACCCGTGAAGCCAAGATACCAATCACACCTTGATGCCAGTTCTTATCAAAAAGACAAACGCCGACGGGTAATTCATCACCCAACTCTAATTTTTCTAAAATAATAAATGCCTGCTGGCGCATATCAGTTTCAATATGTCGGCGTTGTTTATTTAAATTATCTAGCTCACTAGCAAGCTTGGCGGCCTTAACTGGATCATCTGTTAATAAACATTCAATACCCAATGACATATCTTCGAGACGACCCGCTGCATTTAAACGTGGCCCAACCGTGAAACCAAAATCAGATGCAACACACTGTGCCTGATTACGTTTAGCCACATGCAATAAAGCAGTGATGCCAGCACAACACTGCCCCTTGCGAACGCGTGCCAAACCTTGTGCAACCAGTATACGGTTGTTGTGTTCAAGCGGCACAACATCAGCGACCGTGCCCAACGCAACCAGATCTAATAGATTCGCTAAATTGGGATCGGTAATTGAATTGGCTTCAAAATATTTTTGTTCACGTAATTCAGCACGCAGTGCCAACATCACATAAAAAGCCACGCCGACACCTGCCGTGCTTTTAGCAGGAAATTCATCGCCCACTTGATTTGGATTAACAATGGCATCGGCATTGGGTAATACGGCACCAGGTAGATGATGATCCGTCACGACAACTCGGACACCCGCTTGCTTTGCAGCGGCAACTCCTTCAACACTGGATATACCATTATCAACGGTGACAATAATATCGGGGGTTCTTTCTAGTGCTAATGCGACGATTTCTGGTGTCAGCCCATAGCCATAGCTAAATCTATTTGGCACTAAGTAATCAACATACTCTGCACCCATCATCCGCAAGGCACGTAACATCATTGCACAACTGGTTGCACCATCGGCATCAAAATCAGCAACGATCATTATCTTCTGTTGTTGCTGTATTGCGCCAGCAAGTATTTCTACAGCTTGTTCAATACCCAATAGGTTCGTGTAAGGTAATAATTGTTTTAAAGAATATTCTAGCTGCTCAGTTTGAGTGATATCACGGCCTGCATAGATATGTTTCAGCATTGCATGGTGTATGGAGCGCAATTCCACATTGGGTGGACTTCGTCTTACTATGTGCTTATTCGCCGTAGTCAAGGCAACTACAGTCCGTTTGCTAAGGCAGTCACTGAGATTTTTCTCGTCCAGAAACGAACTCTGTCTTTTCTTCGTAACTCCAACTTCTGTCGACCTGTAATCAACACTAGCGATTCGAGCGTTTTATTTTTCAATGCGTCCAGCGCCGGTATGAACCATTCTTTCTCAACGTCCTGAAGTCGGTTCACATACATATCGACTTTCCCTCTCCCTTGATAATCGGCAAGCGAGTCAAAACAAATCAACGAATGTTCTTCGTCAGGCAAATCACTATAGCTAGAAACCGATAGAGACATAGGAATATTTACACAGTGGGCCAAGCCTTTTACAAAAGGGTTGCTCGATACGACATGTGTCACGCTACTAAATAATTTTTTGGGGAGTGTGCCGCCACCCCACAACCATAATCCGTTTATTTCTGGCTGGCCTATATAACCGCGATTCGTATTTACTTTGCTTTGCGTCATCTGCATCTGGATTTCATTTAGCAATAATCTCCATTTTGCACCCTCAACGCCCTCAGGTAAGCTTGGTAGAATATTTTTTTCGACCACCTCGTTCAACGGAACAAATTTTACCTTCGGCTTATAATCAGATCTAATGTAAATCGATGAATCTAGGCTTAAATAAATATCTAGGCCCGCACTACCAATTAACTCTTTTAATTCGTCAACAAACTGCTGAAGATCTTTTCGCGTAATCTCGAGATGGCTTCGATCAAATAATAAGACATGATCAAGATCTGGGCGTAAATGAACTGGCTCTGCGCACATCCAATAGCCAGAACTGGCTGTGACACCACCACCATGAGCCTGAATAGCCCCGACTGGAATATCATCTGATTCCGTAACATTAAAACCAAATAATTGGCTTAAAGTTATTTTCTGACACAAGACATCTTCTTTATCACCTGCAGAAAAAATCTTTCGTAAATGTGACAACGAATCACCAGCCTTTTTCAGGCCGACAGGAAGTTCTTCAAGCTCACTCTCTGAAAGACATGGAGATGGCAAAACCAATGTTAGATTTGATGCCGCCACAATATATCGTTCTATCTTATCCGTTACACCATGTTATCAAGAATTGCGCGCTTGACGGCATCAAGCTCGGCATCAACTGTAATTAATGCACGCGTACTTTGTTTGATCGCTGTATCAGGATCTTTCAGACCATGACCTGTTAGGGTACAAACGATTTTACTGCCTTCTGGTATTTTTCCAGATTCAATATCACGTAAAGCACCAGCAAGTGATGTCGCAGAAGCAGGTTCACAGAAAACACCTTCTCTTTCTGCAAGTAGTTTTTGTGCAGCAAGAATTACCTCATCACTGCATTCATCAAACCAACCTTCTGATTCCTCACGAACAACCCACGCTTTATCCCAGCTTTGTGGATGACCAATACGAATTGCAGTTGCAACTGTTTCTGGATTATCTACCATTTCACCGCGCATAAATGGCGCTGAACCAGCTGCTTGATAACCAACCATCTTCGGACGATTGTTCACAACACCGTGTTCGAAGTATTCTGTGTAGCCCATCCAGTGTGCAGTAATGTTACCGGCGTTACCTACTGGCAAGCAGTGAAAATCTGGTGCGAAACCAAGCTCTTCTACAATTTCAAATGCCGCTGTCTTCTGACCTTGCAAACGATATGGATTGATAGAATTCACAATGGTTACTGGTGCATGTTCGGCAACGTCTTTAACCAGTTGCATGCCTTCATCAAAGTTGCCTTTGATTTGAATAACAACCGCACCGTGCATCATCGCTTGTGACAACTTACCTAAAGCAATCTTGCCTTCAGGAATCAAAACAAAAGCAGTGATACCTGCACGTGCTGCATAAGCTGCCGCTGCTGCTGAAGTATTACCTGTTGAAGCACAAATAATTGCGGTACTGCCCTCTTCAACCGCCTTGGTCACCGCCATGGTCATGCCACGATCTTTAAAAGAACCGGTTGGGTTAAGACCTTCGTATTTAACGTAAATATCAACATCTTTACCAATGATGCTTGGAATGTTATTCAAGCGAATCAGTGGCGTGTTTCCTTCACCAAGACTAATCAATCGCGTGTCATCAGAAACAGGCAAGCGATCACGATACTTAGCAATTAATCCGGTATAGCGTTCACGAAATGGCATTTTTAAATACTCCGTTAAAAATTCTTAATCTGCATCAAGGGCTTCAAGACGAATACGAACAACGTCATTTTGAATGCTCTCGAGTGCTTCAATTTGTTTAATCGCTGCATTCATTTGTTTTTCACGAATGCGATGGGTCAATAAAATAATTGGCACGGATGTTTCATCTTGCGCGGGTTCTTTTTGTAAAATTGCTTCAATGCTAATTTCACTTTCACTTAAAATCCGCGTCACATCTGCCAGCACACCTGGTTCATCACTTGCTTGCAGGCGTAAGTAATAAGCTGTTTCAATTTCATCCATTGGTAAAATGGGTGTATCTGAAAGCGCATCTGGTTGGAATGCCAAATGAGGAACCCGGTTTTCCGGATCAGCCGTTAATGCGCGAACTACATCCACAATATCTGCAACGACAGCTGAAGCAGTTGGGTCTGCACCCGCACCTGCACCGTAATAAAGTGTTGGGCCAACCGCATCGCCCTTTACTACTATGGCATTCATGACACCATCAACATTGGCAATCAAACGACGCTTTGGAATCAGCGTTGGGTGTACACGCAACTCAATACCATCATCAGTACGACGCGTTACGCCAAGATGCTTAATGCTGTAACCAAGCTGAGTTGCATAGTCCACATCTTCACTGGTTATTTTACCAATACCTTCTGTGTAGGCTTTTTCAAACTGCAAAGGAATACCAAATGCAATCGATGCCAGAATAGTTAGCTTATGCGCTGCATCAATACCTTCAACATCAAAAGTTGGATCGGCTTCAGCATACCCAAGTGCTTGTGCTTCAGCTAATACATCAGCGAAGTCACGACCCTTGTCACGCATTTCGGTAAGAATAAAATTACCCGTACCGTTAATGATGCCGGCTAACCACTCAATTGAGTTACCAGCCAAACCTTCACGAATAGCTTTAATGATCGGAATACCGCCCGCAACTGCTGCTTCAAAAGCAACCACCACACCTTTTTCCTGTGCGGCTTTAAAAATTTCATTACCGTGAATGGCAATAAGTGCTTTGTTCGCAGTGACGACATGTTTGCCATTGGCTATAGCTTGCATAACCAATTCACGTGCTGGTTCATAACCACCGATGAGCTCAACAACGATATCAATTTCTGGATCGTTAACGACATCAAAGGCATCAGCAGTAATTTTAATATTTTCGGTAGAACAAATACGTGGTGAATCGAGATTACGTGCTGCTGCATGTGACACTTCAATACCACGACCTGCGCGACGCGTAATTTCTTCTGCATTACGTGACAGTACATTGACTGTGCCACAGCCAACGGTTCCCAATCCTAATAGACCGACTTTAACGGGTTTCAAACTTCTTCTCCTGCTGCTTGCAGCGTATTGTCTTTCTTAAACATCGCGCGTAAACCACGAATTGCCTGACGCGTGCGATGTTCATTTTCAATCAAACTGAAACGAACATGATCATCACCGTACTCACCAAAACCAACACCCGGTGACACAGCAACCTTAGCTTCTTCTAATAACTTTTTCGTAAACTCTAAAGAACCTATTTTACGATAGGCTTCGGGTATCTGCACCCAAACAAACATGGTTGCCTTCGGTGGTTCAACACTCCAACCAATTGAATTAAGTCCTTCACATAAAACATCACGTCGACTGCGATACATATCACAAATTTCTTGCACGCAATCTTGCGGGCCTTCTAATGCTGAAATAGCCGCGACTTGAATCGGTGTAAACATGCCATAGTCGTGGTACGACTTCATGCGCGCTAAAGCGGCAACTAACTTTTCATTACCGCACATAAAACCAACACGCCAACCAGGCATATTGTAAGTCTTCGATAGTGAATAAAATTCAACAGCTACTTCTTTGGCACCCGGCACTTCTAAAATTGATGGTGCTTTATAACCATCAAACACGATCTCAGCATAGGCAATATCATGCACAACCCAAATCTGATGTTCCTTAGCAATCGCGATAACCTTTTCAAAGAACTCCAACTCTACACAACCGGTTGTTGGGTTGCCGGGGAAATTTAAAATCAGCATCTTTGGCTTAGGCCAAGAATTTTTAATCGCGGCTTCCAATTCAGCAAAGAAATCAACACCGGGTACTAATGGGATATGACGAATATCTGCGCCAGCAATCACAAAACCATAGGTGTGAATTGGATAACATGGATTCGGTACCAATACCGCGTCACCCGGCCCAACAGTAGCCAGAGCTAAATGCGCCAAACCTTCTTTCGAGCCAATCGTAACAATCGCCTCTTTATCCGGATCAAGGTCAACATCGTACTTATCTTTATACCAGCGGGTTATGGCTCGACGCAGACGCGGAATACCACGTGACATGGAATAACGGTGGGTATCTTTGCGCTGAGCCGCTTCGACGAGTTTCTCAACAATATGGTCAGGCGTAGGTTGATCTGGGTTACCCATCCCAAAATCAATAATATCTTCACCGCGCGCACGTGCCTGAGCCTTTAATTCGTTAACGATATTAAAGACATAAGGAGGTAATCGCTTAATTCTGGGGAATTCTTCTTCCAAGGCCGTAATCCACTCTGAGTCCCGCAGGACATTTGTCATCAATAGGTCGAGCAAGATAAGGCTCAACGGCGATATTGTCAATCGAAACAGACCCTATTTTGGCCAATTTTCCCAGTAAATATAACATCATACGGTGTTTTAAGCACTTATCGATAAATTCACTTTGAATTCACTTTGAATTCACTTTTAAACAGGTGCTGCCGTAGTAAAAATACAGTAGCATGCGCACAGTTTAGTGAAACCTCGGACACCTCATGAAATTACATCACAACAACCAAGATGGCCTGAATATAATCAAGGCCTACACTGAAAATAGTGTATCCATTAATGAGGAAATCTACGCTCGTAGCGTTATTGTGCAAGCCCACTACCTTGAATCAGCGTGGGCACCTCAAAGTATTGATGAACTGGATGGTGCGGCAATCCGAGAACTTGCCAAACTTGATACAGAGATTATTCTCTTAGGCACCGGACAGAAACAACGTTTTCCTGATCGTCGGTTATTTGTACCTTTGTATGATCGAAATATTGGTATTGAAGTGATGAATACGCCAGCAGCGTGTCGTACTTATAATATTTTGTTAGAAGAAGGTCGTGCTGTTACTGCTGCGTTGTTAATAGATTAAAAGAACACCTGTTTAACAGGCTCAAGAAAGGCGAACGATAATCATAGTGCCCTCCCCTCGGTTTATTCTATATCCACCTGCGTCTTCCTATTGGCGATATACCAAAATGCCAGTGAAACCGAAACAGAAAAATAGGCCATTAATAAATAAAATGTCCAGCTTCCAAAATTATAATTCAAGGCGGCAACAACTATCGTCGGGATGATACTTACAAGTGCGGTTGCATAAACATTATTTTTATTAAACTCAATTAAAACCAAATAAGCAGGAAGACCATAGACAATAGTGAATATATAACTGATTACTATGCCATACATAGCTATTAGTAAGCCTAATCGATACATATCGAATATATCCGTTTGGCTTTCTCGAGTAACGACAACAAACACGGTGATAGCAATAAGCATGGCAGGCACTGTCGACAGAGGTCCCACCAAAACTGCCAATACCATTTTCCTAGTAGCCTTTGAGAAGGTATGCATTATTTAATCTCCACTACAATTAGTTAACTTTCTTGTCTCAAATTCTCCAGCATAGCGATATACCTGCCCGAACAATGGATGGTGTAACCGAAAGTCCATCGCGAAATGTGTCGCATCCAACTCAGATTCAACAATCGTGGTATGACCAAGCATTAACCACTCCGGTAATGGTAAGCGTATACGGCCCAGCTGAATAACATAATGTATGCCTTCATAATACAACTTATTCTCCTTTACATAGACGGCCATGCGTAAACCTAGAAATGGATTCACGTATTCGATAAGTTGATTGCCACCTGCATAAACCCAACAACTTTTGAATAAGATAGTTTCACCATCAGGGAACCTCAGTGTACGTTCCCAATATTGAATTTCACCTTTCATTATTTTTTTAACTGTTGCGGGAATCATTTTTCCACGTCGATTAAGTAACGCACCAAATAAATGTAATACGTTCAGAAAAATCTGCATCGCACGTGGATATTCAATATCTAAGACACCAACATCTGTATTAACGCTTGTCTGATAGTGCGCGAGTAATGTAGGCGGTAACTCTTCCCATTGTTTACCCAATGCTTGATACATAATATTTTTTTCACTCACCTATCACCTCCTAAGCGAATTTATAAACCATCAGTAGAACAATCAGTACCATTGAAATAAATGCTGGCACACCCAACCAAAACCAATAATGAACATATCGCCAGTATTGTTCAGGTAAAGCGCAGCCAGACATATTGGCCTGCTCAGATAGTTCTTGCATACGGATCTGCAACCACAACACCGGAATCCAACAAGCTCCAGCCAACGCATATAACAATAAGCTCGTCATTACCCATGGCGTTGTATACGGAATATCCAGCAACAACAACATGCCCACTCCCGTCATAGGTTGAATCAAGATAGACGGCGTAGTGAACAACCAATCAGCCAACACAACTTGCCGATTAGTCGCCGCGATATGCACGACATTTCCACTGCGATCAGACATCCATTTATACCAAGCACTCCCTAAGCCGATTCCAAACAGCACGACCATACTGAGTAAATGTATGGTCTTCAGGCTAAGGTAAATCATGAGGCATCCTCCCGAGTAGTTCGCTTAGCTGCTGTACATCTGCCGTATTACCTTGTTGAAGCATGCGCAAATTATCAGGGTGCAGCAGCGGGACAACAAAATGACCAAGGTAAGAAAGTACCAACATCAACTTGAATGGAACGGAAAGAGTGTTCGCCGTATTTTTACCGGCTTTGAGACGTAACCGTTGCAGCCAACCAGAAAAACTAATGACACGAGGACCAACAATATCAATAGTGCGTCGTGTCGATGTCGCATCTATGCAAGCCAACACCGCATCCACCAAATCTGTGATATGCACGGGCTGAATTAATTGCGTGCCCTGCTCAACCACTGGTATCAATGGTAAATTTGCCATTTGTTTAAATAACGCAGTACTCTTTCCCCCAGTTCCGTACACCAGTGAAGGACGCAAAACAAACCACTCTAACGGTAAGCTACGCAAGAGATCATCGGCCGATTTTTTGCTTAACTGATATGGTGTGAATGCCTCATCATCAGCACCTAATGATGAAATTTGGACAACACGTTCTACACCTACCTCCACACAAGCGTGAAACAATGCGACCGGTGCCTGTGTATGTAAAATATTAAATGTTTGTCCGCGTGTCTCAGCAATAATCCCAACACTATTAATGACTACTTGGACCCCTTGCAAATAAGGCAACCAGTCGTCTGCTTTTAGTAAGTGATTAAAATCCATACCGCGACTACGACTAGCAATAATCAACTCATGTCCGGCCAGTTCTAATGCTGTAGTGATATGGCTACCAATAAATCCACTACTACCTGTTAGCAAAATTTTCATTTGCTCGCCGCTTCAGCATGTAATGATTTATTATGCACTGCACGGTTACGCCATTTTGCGATAGCGATTATATTAAGCAGATGCAGTGCTCCTAACACCAGCAATACAACACCAATTTGTCCACTCAAAAACTCAATGCAGACTCGTAATGTTTCTATATTCTTGTGGGTTTTCAATGCAAGAAGAATGTAGCCCAAATTCAGCAAATAAAAGCCAACCACAAGTAAATGATTAACCGACTCGGCTAAGGTTTCATTGCCATCAAAACTGTCTACCAAAAACACTTGGCCATTTTTGCTCAAGGTGCGTGCGACCCATATGGTCATTGCAATACTGATAACAATGTAAACTGCGTACGTAAATTCAATCATCATTTTTAACTCCTATGTCATTGGTTAACTCTCATGACTAAAGTTACGGATGATTGGATATAATCGCTTCCAAAATGATAAAAGATGAATAGAAAAAGATTAAGTCATCTTCATTCAATGACTTGGAGTATTCCATAATGATAAAAGAAGAAGATAGTGACTAATTTAATACCGTTTTTCGGTAATTTCCCGGAGACTCCCCGGTTATTTCCTTAAAGGCTGCATAGAAATTAGATTGTGACTTAAAGCCAACCTCCATACTGATCGATAAAACCGATGCATCGGCTTCTGTTTTTAGTAATTGTTTGGCCGCCTCTATGCGCTGCAGACGAATATATTGCGAAAAACCCATGTCATACTGAGAATTAATCAACTCTGATAACTGGTGAGGAGAGATATTCATTGCACCAGCCAACAACGCTAGGCTCAGATTCTCATTCTGGTACATCTTGGAAGCGGTGAGGTATTCATTAAGCGCCTGTTTGCAGGCCTCAACATCGAGGTTAGCCAATGTAGAGTTTGAATAACCTAATCTCACCACCTCATCAATTTCACTCAATACATTGGGGAACACAATGAGCGTCCCCGTAACCAGAATCAAACTCAGCCCAATCCCCGTGGTGTAAAAATGATAAAAATAAGCGACATCAATATAAGTCGCGGCAAAACCAAGGATCAATACGAAAATAGCGACGACAGTAAAAAATGTAAAGAAAATAAAAACCAAACCAAATCGTTTACGTACGCCCCTAAGGTTATAAGCAATATTGGTTAACCAAAGACAGTAACCCGTGCCAATTAGAAAGGCAGTGGGTACGGTTACTTCACGTGGTGCTATAAACGCTAATGGTAAAGGTAAGAAATGCAGTAAATGGTAAAGTTTAACGCTGAGTTCAGGAAATAAAATAGCTCGGCTAAAAAAATAAAACATGGGTGGTAGAAAAAGAATTAAAAGCCGGTAATCAACGGTAGATAAAGGATCTACACCTGCAGTATAAAAGTAATAATGGTGATACTGCGCCAGCGCTAATCCCCCTAATAACCCCACACAAGAGCAAAGCGTCATCCAGCCCTTATTCACATGCTTAATAAAGAATAAATAAGAAACACATAGCGTTATCGCAATAATGATCGAAAAACCGATATTGAAGATACTAATAATTTCCATATCACGAGTATAAAGTGACACAGATTAATTCTCTACCAATAAACAGTTCAATATTTGTCAATTCATTCGACAATTATACGTCCTTCCGTTAATTCATGATTTAAATACACATCATCGCTGATTCGTCGCCTGCTGTAGAAATAACTAAATAAAAAGGCGGCCATTTGGCCGCCTTTTTATAACTATCAATATTGTAATCAATCTTCTCTAAACAAAGCATCAATCGAATAACCATCACGTTCCAATACTTCTCGTAAACGTCTTAAGGCTTCAATCTGAATCTGACGAACACGTTCACGTGTTACACCAATTTCATTACCCACTTCTTCAAGAGTAGAAATTTCATAGCCATGTAAACCAAAGCGACGTTCAACAACTTCACGTTGTTTGTCGTTTAGTTGATCAAGCCAACCATCAATCCGACCTTTGACATCATTGTTCTGTAATAAACCCGCTGGATCATTTAGACCTTCGTCACGAATTGAATCAACCACGGTCGCATCGGAATCACGTCCTAATGGTGTATCAATAGAAGTAACGCGCACATTCAAGCCCATCATGCGTTTTACATTTGCAATCGGCTTATCAAGCATTCGTGCTACATCTTCAGGTGTTGGCTCGTGTGATAGTTCTTGGGTTAGTTTACGCGCGGCACGCAGGTAAACATTCATTTCTTTCACAACATGAATCGGCAGGCGAATCGTTCGCGTCTGGTTCATGATGGCGCGTTCAATTGTTTGACGAATCCACCATGTTGCATAAGTAGAGAAACGGAAACCACGTTCAGGGTCGAATTTTTCAACCGCTCTTATCAGCCCGAGATTACCTTCTTCGATAAGGTCGAGTAGCGCAAGGCCACGATTCATATAACGACGAGCAATCTTAACCACTAAGCGAAGGTTACTCTCGATCATGCGAGTACGGCCGGCTTCTTCGCCACGCTGTACCATTCTCGCGTAATACACTTCTTCTTCTGCAGATAATAATGGGGAAGCACCTATTTCGCTTAAGTACAGACGCGTTGCATCTGCCTCAGCCGGCCTCCCTGCACGTTTGGCCTCTTTCGGCTTAGCTTTAGCCTTAACAGGTGCTGGCTTTTCTACTTCTAATTCCTTTTCGATAGAATCAACGTTCACATTACTACCCTCCATAACGTCTGGTAACGCATCACTGGGTGCTGGCGTACTAGACTTTTTGCGCGGCATATTCTGAATCTCCTTGAAAATAGCTAAATCTATATAATAGACCTAGCCTGACACTCTCCGTTCAATGACACTATCAACCGTGTCCCATTTTCTACCAGAATGACGCTCGTTTTTTCTTCTTAATATTATTATCGACCTGTTTGAAGAACCCTGCACCTAGGTGCCATTATCACCGGCGTTTAGGCAGGTAACGGAGCGGATTAACTGGGTTTCCATCACTGCGTATCTCAAAATGCAATTTGACCCGATCTGTGCCACTTCGTCCCATTTCAGCAATCTTCTGTCCCTGTTTTACTGCCTGTCCTTCCTTAACAAGTAACTTTCGGTTATGTGCGTAAGCACTTAAAAACCTTTCATTATGTTTGACAATAATAAGCCTACCATAGCCCCTAAGTCCACTCCCGCTGTAAACAATTCTGCCCGCCGCTGTGGCCTTGATTGTCTGGCCGAGGCGCCCAGCGATATCCACGCCCTTCTGAGTGGCAGATTTTTTAGAAAACTTCTTAATAATCATGCCTTTGGCAGGCCACCGCCACTTAATCTTGCCTTTAACTAATCCCTTTTTAGAGGCGATTTTAGACCTGTTTTTAACTGATTTTTTATTACTTTTCAGCTTATTAGAGGATCTTTTTATTGTAGTTTTTGAAGTTTTTTTCCTAACTTGAGCTTTTTTGCTCGATTTTGACCGTGTCGCGACCCGTTTTTTAGAACCTTTAAGACGGATTTTTTGACCCACAAAGATCGTATATGGGGCACGAATCCGATTCCAACGAGCCAGCGAGCGATAATCTTTGCCATGTTGAAAGGCGATCGAATAGAGGGTTTCACCACGTCGAACTTTATGAATTTTGGCTGAGCTATGTTTTGCGGCTCGAGCATGTTTAGAGACAGGCGCAAGGCTAGTTTGCCCACCGCAGCCCTGTAGCAATAGAGCACTGCAGAAGATAACTACCGAAAATAGTGTCGAAAACCTAACCACGCCCACCTAACAATGGAACAAAACTAACCAAATCGAGTGTTTTAGAATCAAAACCCTCTTCTGTTCGCGTGACAACCAGTAAATTCTGTGAGCCTTCTTGTTCACCAACAGGGATAACCAACCGACCACCGACTTTAAGCTGATCAAATAAAGGCTTTGGTACCTTTGCCGGTGCGGCTGTGACGATAATGCCATCATAGGGTGCGTAATCATCCCAACCCCAATTACCATCACTGTGTTTTAAGCGTATGTTACGCAGCCCAAGCTCTTGAAAACGCAACCTAGCTTGTTGTTGCAGCGCTTCAATACGCTCAACGCTATACACACGCTTTACCAAACGAGACAACAATGCTGTTTGATAACCTGAACCTGTACCTATTTCTAGCACCTTCTCCAATGGCCCACCATCAAGTAGCGCTTCAGTCATACGCGCTACAATATAAGGCTGAGAGATAGTCTGGCCTAGACCAATCGGTAATGCGGTATCTTCATAGGCACGTGTTGCCATCGCCTCGTCAACAAAGATATGCCGTGGTGTGCTGCGCATAACTTCAAGCACAGATTCATTTTGAATATTTTTATCGCGTAAACGATCAATTAATCGATCACGCGTACGCTGCGAGGTCATGCCGATACCTTGATGTCGCAGGTCATTCACGGCTTAACACCTTTCAACCAACTAGCGACTACTTCGAGTGATTCATAGTGCGTCATATCTATTTGTAACGGACTCACCGAGACACTGTCATTAGCGATGGCATGAAAATCAGTGCCTGGCCCTGCATCTTGTTCTTCTCCAGGCGGGCCAACCCAAAAAATAGGCTTACCGCGTGGATCTTTATCACGATAAACAGGCTCGGCTTTATGTCGATGCCCTAAACGAGTCGCAATAAAACCTTTAATAGAAGACCAAGGTAGATCAGGTACATTAATATTGAGGATGGTATTGGCAGGCAGCGGTTCATGAGCAAGTTGCTCAATGATAATTTCCACTGCTTGTGCAGCAGATTCGTAGTGCCGGAATGAATCGCCACAAAGCGATACCGCAATCGCCGGCAAGCCTAAAAAACGCCCTTCCACTGCCGCTGCAACCGTACCTGAATACAGTACATCATCACCCAAATTAGCACCGGCGTTGATACCTGCAATAACCATATCGGGTTCTTCATCGAGTAAACCAGTAATCGCGAGGTGAACACAGTCTGTTGGCGTACCTTCCACACTAATAAAACCATTATCTGTCTCAGTAGCACGCAGTGGGCTGTCCAAGGTCAGTGAATTACTTGCCCCGCTCCGGTTTCGGGCAGGTGCAACCACTGTTATTTCAGCCTTATCCTTAAGTGCTTTGTAAAGGCAGGCAATTCCCGGTGCCAAATAGCCATCATCATTACTTAACAAAATACGCATACGATCAGAATACCAGAGTCAGTTTATCTTATACAGTCAAAGACTTATGCTAACATTATCATCAATTTGAAGTATCTATAGTAATAATATGGCTGACAAACCAACAATTTCCGAAGACGATAAGGCTTTATTTCTCGAGCAGGCAAGCGGTGCTCGAAAATTGGAACATAACAAGGTTAATCACCCCACTACACCTGTAAAACCCATCCCTGTACAACGTATCCCTGATGAAAAGCAGGTACTTGATGATATGTTTTCAGACGAAAGTTATACAGCAGAAGTTGAAACAGGTGATGAGTTGTTTTTTTATCGTGAAGGCCTGCAGCAGAAACTATTAAAACAACTGCGCCGCGGTCAGCTCAGTGTCACTGCAGAACTTGATCTACATGGTTATATTGTTGCCGATGCACGCATCGCATTAACGGAATTTCTGAAAGATTGCCGCCGACATGGCGATCGTTGTGTGCGTATTGTGCATGGTAAGGGGCACGGCTCAAGACAAAAATTGCCTGTGCTAAAAAACAAGGTTAACTCGTGGTTGCAACAACGCGATGAGATTCTTGCCTTTTGTTCTGCTCGACCAGCCGATGGTGGTACTGGCGCAGTTTATGTTTTATTGAAACGGTCGTAGTCTTTCGCATCAAACAATTCACGGATTATAGATGTCGCGTAACAACCTGCGGGTAAATTGAAATTAATACTTACGCCCGCATCATTTTTTTCGAATAAAAATTCTTCAGGGATTAAACGCAGAGCTCGCCGCTCCATTTTTAAACCGGCCTTTTCAAGTCCTGCGCACCAATCAGGAAAATCGATTGGCAGCTGTTCTTCCAATATTTTTATCTCACCCGTAACGGGTAAATCACCCTGCCCCCATAACGGTGCAGTCGGATGGATCTCTCCGGCAACAAGACGCTGCTCAAACTCATCATTCAATTCATCGACAGGAAAAAATCCACGCTTACCGGTTCGCAGACAAATATCACCAAGCTGCAAGGTATTCCAACTTCCTGACTCTACACGTTGAGCTAAGATATGATTAAACAACATAGAACGAGCTGACGATAAATAGATTGAACGCTGATGGCGTTTTATACGGCGATCACCTGCAAACATTGCCTGCGCTTTATTTATATTCGCCCCACTATGCCCAAATCGTTGGCTGGCAAAATAGTTAGGCACACCGTGTTGCGTAATCGCCTTGGCGCGTTGAGCCAATAATTCAGCATCGACATTAATATCTCTAATCTGAATTTTAAATTGATTACCTAGCAAAGTGCCGCGACGTAATTTACGTGAATGTCTCTTTGTTTCAAGGATTTCTATTTCATCATTAGCCAGTGACTGCCAATCAGGTTCGTCCGTTACCCCTGGCAGATGTACGCTAAACCACTGCGTAGTCAGTGCATGTCGATCTTTCATGCCTGCATAGCTAACAGCCATCGATTTAACATTGGCTAATTTTTGTAACTGCTTGGCAACATAATCAGTATTGGTATGACGTTTACGAATCTTTAACCAAACATGCTCACCTTCACCATCAGGTTCAAGCAAGGGGATTTCATTTACAATATAGTCTTCGGCATGTTCGCGAAGTATGCCATTGGCAATCGGCCCACCATGGGCATAAGGGGTATGCAATGCAATCGCAATGCATTCATCAAGTGTTTTCATCGTGATGTTCTTTAATCCAGAAAAACTATTTTAGTCCAACAAGACAACTGCCATTGCGGCAATGCCTTCACCTCGTCCGGTGAAGCCCAACTTCTCTGTCGTCGTTGCTTTTACATTGATGCGTTCCAAATCAACATCGAGATCGGCAGCAATATTTTCACGCATAGTATCAATGTAACTAGCAAGTTTAGGCGCTTGTGCAATAACGGTACTATCTAGGTTTACAACCTTCAAACCTTGCTCTGCCACTAAGCTAATCACTTTACGTAGCAAGTCACGGCTATCCGCACCGGCAAAAGCAGGATCGGTATCAGGAAAATGGTCGCCGATATCACCCAGAGCCGCTGCCCCCAGCAAAGCATCACAAATAGCATGCAATAAAACATCCGCGTCAGAATGTCCTGCTAGACCTTTATCATACGAGACTGTGACACCACCCAATATCAGTGGTCGCCCTTCAGCAAAGGCATGCACATCATAACCTTGACCAATACGCATAGACTATTCCTGTTCGTTACTATTTTTTTCAATTAGATAGAATTCAGCTAATGCCAAATCTTCTGGTCGCGTTATTTTTATATTACCGGCATGCCCTTCAAGCATTAAGGGAGCATAACCTGCATGCTCAATGGCAGAGGCATCATCAGTAACCAAATAGCCATCAGCCAGTGCACTATTCAACGCATCACGTAACATGCCATAACGAAACATCTGTGGTGTTAATGCGCGCCAAAGATATTCACGATCCACGGTTGATTCAACCACATTAACAGAATCAACCTTTTTAATCGTGTCATGTACAGGCACACCCAATAGACCACCTACCGGATGTGTTGCCATAGTGATTAATAATTTATCGAGGTCACTCCTATTAAGACAAGGCCGTGCTGCATCATGCACCAGCACCCAGTCATGATCATCTGCTAGTTCTTTCAAACCAGTTAATGCATTCAATACCGAATGACAACGTTCCACACCGCCTTCGACTGTAATAACAGGGCGCTCAGTTTTAAAGTGAAGCTTTGGCCAATACTTATCATCTGCCGAAATGGCTACAATGACGCCACTAATACGTGGATGACGGGTAAAACAATCGAGTGTATGTTCCAGTACTGTTTTACCATTTAATGGTAAATACTGTTTGGGACGATCCGCATTCATTCGCGAACCAATACCGCTAGCGGGAATAATGACCCAAAATTTTTGCTCTACAACTGTCATTTTTTGTCTGGCTTATCTTGTTCGATAATTTGGAAGAAGGTTTCATCTTTCTTGATCATGCCAAGTTCATTGCGTGCACGTTCTTCAATTGCACCTAGACCTTGTTTGAAATCTTTCACTTCAGCTTCTAATGCGGCATTACGTTCATTAAGACGCGCATTTTCAGCTTGCTGTTGTTCTATTTGTTGCTGAAGCTTTCTAACGTCGACAAGCCCTCCCTCACCAAACCACAGCGTTAGCTGCAGCGTGATGAATAAAACAAGTAAGCCTGCAAAGAGCAATTTCATACTTGCTTGGGAGTTCCTTTCCTTAGCTTAAGGTTTTAAATGCATCCCGTCCTGCATATATCGCTTGGTCGCCCAAAGCTTCTTCAATACGCAGCAACTGGTTGTACTTGGCAACACGATCAGTACGAGACAAAGAACCTGTCTTGATTTGACCACTTGCGGTTGCAACAACGAGATCGGCAATCGTTGTATCTTCTGTTTCACCTGAACGATGCGATACAACAGCCGTATAATTTGCATCATGCGCCATTTGAATAGCTGCCAGTGTTTCAGTCAATGTACCAATCTGATTTACTTTAATCAGAATAGAATTACCAATCGATTTATCGATACCTTCTTGAAGAATCTTGGTGTTAGTAACAAACAGATCATCGCCAACCAATTGAACCTTATCACCGAGTTTTTCGGTTAATAATTTCCAGCCGTCCCAATCGCCTTCATCAAGACCATCTTCGATAGAAAGAATAGGATACTTGTCACACCAGTCTGCTAAATAATCAACAAACTCAGCCGATGTTAAAGAGCGACCATCTGATTGCAGAACGTACATACCATCTTTATAGAATTCAGAACTTGCTGCATCGATACCAATAAAGATATCTTCACCGGCCTTATAACCAGCCAGTTCAATCGCTTCAAGAATAACCGTAATAGCCGCTTCGTTAGAAGGTAAATCAGGAGCAAAACCACCTTCATCACCCACAGCGGTATTCATGCCCTGCTTTTGCAGAACCAATTTCAACGCATGAAAAATTTCTGTGCCATAACGTACGGCTTCAGAAAGACTTGGTGCGCCAACAGGCATGATCATGAATTCTTGGATATCAACGCTGTTATCAGCGTGCTCACCACCATTGATGATATTCATCATTGGTACTGGCATCGAGTACTTACCAGTGCAGAGGTACTCATACAGCGGTTGTCCTGATTCAATTGCCGCGGCTTTCGCTACAGCCATTGAAACAGCAAGAAGCGCATTGGCACCTAGGCGACCTTTATTATCAGTGCCGTCCAACGCGATCATTTTTTCATCAATCGCTTGTTGTTCAGATGCAGCCATACCCATCAAGGCATCAGCAATCTCACCATTTACATTGGCAATGGCTTTAGTAACACCTTTGCCACCGAAGCGGGTTTTATCGCCATCGCGTAATTCAACCGCCTCACGTGAACCTGTTGATGCACCCGATGGTACAGCAGCACGCCCCATTACACCTGACGCTAAAGTGACATCAACTTCAACCGTTGGGTTGCCACGAGAATCGATGATCTGACGACCATGGATTTTTACAATATTCATTCCGTCTGCCATTGGTGCAGAATCTCCAGTTGTTAATTAATAAGTAGTAAAATCGTTCTTATATATTTAGTTTACATATTCAGTTCAGCAAATCCGGCCGCTTTTACACCACGATCAATTTGCACAAGTACTTCAAGTAATTCTTTCATACGACCTAACGGCCATGAATTAGGACCATCGCTCATTGCCTTAGCTGGGTCAGGATGGGTTTCCATAAAGATTCCTGAGATGCCTGCGGCAACTGCGGCGCGTGCTAACACAGGCACATGTTCACGTTGCCCACCAGAACAACTTCCCTGTCCACCTGGTAACTGCACCGAATGTGTCGCATCAAAAACAACTGGACAATTTGTTTCACGCATAACAGCAAGGCCGCGCATATCTGAAACAAGATTGTTGTAACCGAATGAAACACCTCGATCACAAACCATTATATTTTTATTGCCTGTTGCCGTTGCTTTGTCGACAACATTCTTCATATCCCAAGGTGCTAAGAACTGCCCCTTCTTGATGTTAACTGGCAAGCCTTGTGATGCAACGGCTTGAATAAAGTTTGTTTGACGACATAAAAATGCCGGCGTCTGTAATAGATCAACAACCGAGGCAACTTCATCCAATGGAGTGTCTTCATGTACGTCAGTTACAACTGGCACACCAATTTGATCTTTAACCGCTTGCAGAATGCGCAAGCCTTCTTCCATACCAAGTCCTCGAAAACTCGAATGAGATGATCGGTTAGCTTTATCAAACGATGATTTGTAAATAAAGGGTATACCCAATTCAGCAGTAAGCTCTTTAAGCTGACCCGCTGTATCTAAGGCCATTTGCTCACTTTCAATAACACAGGTGCCCGCTAACAAAAATAGTGGCTGGTCTAAACCGACCTCGAATCCACATAACTTCATGCTACATCCTCTTTACTGCTCTGACTTTCTAAATGTTCACGCGCAGCTTTAATAAAACCAATAAATAATGGGTGTCCTTTACGCGGTGTTGATGTGAATTCCGGATGGAATTGACAAGCAACAAACCAAGGATGATTATCAATCTCAATCACCTCAACCAACTTGCCATCAATTGATTTACCTGCGATGCGCAAACCGGCTTCTTCAAGCTTAGCCAAATAACCATTATTAAATTCATAACGATGTCGATGACGTTCAGTAATGATTTCTTCTTTATACATATCACGACTACGACTACCTTCTGCCAGCTGACATTTCTGACCACCCAAACGCATGGTGCCACCTAGATCAGAATTTTCATTACGTTGTTCTAGTTGTCCGTCTTCATTAACCCACTCGGTGATCAATGCAATAACAGGCTCAGGTGTCTGTGGTTTGAATTCAGTACTATTGGCATCCTTAAGACCGGCAACGTTACGTGCGTAATCAATCACCGCCACTTGCATACCCAAACAAATACCAAAATATGGAATACCATTTTCACGTGCGTATTGTGCCGTGCGAATCTTGCCCTCAACACCGCGTTCACCAAAACCACCTGGCACTAGAATCGCATCCATACCCGCTAAGCTGGCGCCGTTATCTTTTTCAATATCTTCTGAATCAAAATAAGTAATATTGACCTGCGTACGCGTATGCATACCGGCATGAATCAATGATTCAGAAAGTGATTTATATGATTCAGTAAGATCGACGTACTTACCAACCATCGCCACATTCACTTCAGCTTCTGGATTATCCTTCGCCGTTGTTACTGCATCCCATTGACTGAGATCAGCAGGGCCAACATCCATTCGCATTTTTTCTACAACGATGTCGTCCATACCTTGTTCATGTAGCGCACGTGGAATCTTATAAATACTATCAATATCAACCGCAGAGATTACCGCACGCTCAGGTACATTGGTAAATAAGGCAATCTTGCGACGATCTTCTTCTGACATCGGTTTTTCTGAGCGACACATCAGAATATCAGGCTGAATACCAATACTGCGTAGCTCTTTAACCGAGTGCTGCGTTGGCTTGGTTTTCACTTCACCTGCCACCGCAATATAAGGCAACAAGGTTAAGTGTAAAAATAGACTGTGGGTATGACCCAGCTCAACACCCAATTGGCGAATCGCTTCAAGGAAAGGCAGTGATTCAATATCACCTACCGTACCGCCAATTTCTACCATCACGACATCGGCATCACCGGCACCGGCTAAGACGCGACGTTTGATTTCATCGGTAATATGCGGAATGACCTGTACTGTACCGCCAAGATATTCACCACGACGTTCTTTACGAATCACCGTGTCATAGACCTGACCAGTCGTGAAGTTGTTACGTTTGCCCATCTTAGTGCTGACAAAACGTTCGTAGTGACCCAGATCGAGATCGGTCTCTGCGCCATCTTCGGTGACATAAACCTCACCGTGCTGGAACGGACTCATCGTACCTGGATCAACGTTGATATATGGATCGAGCTTCATCATGGTCACTTTCAGACCACGCGTCTCAAGAATAGCACCCAGCGAAGCAGCGGCAATGCCCTTACCTAGCGAAGAAACTACACCACCTGTAATAAATATAAATCTGGTCATTTAATTGGAATTTCCCGTCGTTGTGTGAGCAAAAATTGCATTGCTGGACGGGATTATATGCTACCAGCCTGCCCCTAAATACTCAATGAGCATAAGCCATTCTAGTGATGGTTTTTACAAAATAAATGACAATCTGTTGAATATAGCCAAGCTTACTTGGCTGGTTGCCAATCGAGCTCAAAACCCGACATTTTTCCAGTGGCCACAAATGGCTCACAAATACACAGCCCAGGGACGGCTGCCAGCTCATTATCAACGTAAAGTAAGGGTGTTCTATTACGCTGCCAAGGGGGAATTCCAGCCTTTTGGAAGAGCTTTTTCAGGCTTGTGTGGTGACTTTTGCCTTGTGGTCGGCAATTCTCGCCACCATGACGAAATCGCAGCTCTATTTGATTATCTGAGTGTCCAGCAAGAGAAACTCCTTGCCCCGTCACTGAATACGACAGCAAGGTACCAGCATAATTGGGTAAAACCAGTGCGTGGCCGGGTTGCCAGTCAAGCCGAAGGCTATTATCGACCTCAGACAACGGCGACATAGCATAAAGCCGATCTCGGTAACGTCGCACCTCAACACCTTGCCATGAAATACAGGGATTACGGTCCACTGCAGCATTAAACATATCGCGCTGTAATTGTTCCAACTGGCGTGCCGATGGCAGATTCATCCCCTGCCCGCTCAACCAATGCCGCAACACGTTACGTTGCCGTGCTGCTGATAACTCGGCCAAGCCCAGCATTGCTAAACTGCCTGCTGAATCCAATAGGCCTTCACTATCTTGCTCTGCCAATTCAACCAGCAACTGCTGCGTTTCTGCTTGCTGGGCTGCCACTCTCGATACGGTGGTATCTAATGATGGCCAACGCTTGCGCAATTTAGGCATCACATCATGTCGCAACATATTACGGTCAAAGCGACGTTGTTGGTTAGAAGGATCTTCTGTCCATTTTAAATTCTGCTGCTCGGCATAATTCTGTAAATCTGGATAACTTGTATTTAATAACGGCCGACACAAATGCCCTTTTCCGAGACTTGTGATTTGAGGCATCGCAGACAATCCTCGTGGACCAGCGCCACGAAGTAATTGTAAAAATAATGTCTCGGCCTGATCGCGAGCATGTTGCGCGGTTAATAAGATTTCATTCTCAGAAATTAATTCGATGAATGCCGCATAACGCGCATCACGTGCTGCGGCTTCAGGACTTTCACCTTTCGCGGCTCGTGCATTAACTTTTAAAATTGTTAAGGGGATATTTAAATCGTCACAGATAGTTTGGCAATGTTTTATCCAATCTTGTGAGTCTGACTGTAAACCATGATCAACATGGACAGCACGTAGATCATCAATATTAAGATCTTCTCTACATACTGACATAGCATGTAAAAGAACATGCGAATCCATTCCACCGCTAAATGCTATCCAACAACATGTGGGCTGCACCGATAGGCCAGCACTGCATAAGCGAATCGCATCATGCAGCTGCCGAGGTGTAAAAGACATAGTGGAGGTCTTACTGTTCCTGATAGTTACCGAAACTCGATAACCGTTCGTAACGTTGTTCTAAAAGGCGATCAATCGGCATGCGTGCAATCCCGTCAAGCGATTCAACTAAAGAATGCTTCAAAGTACGCGCCATGGTTGCAACATCGCGATGCGCACCACCTAATGGTTCTGGAATAATTGAATCGATCAATTCAAGTTCTTTCAAACGTTGTGCTGTAATGCCCATTGCTTCGGCTGCATCAGAAGCCTTGTCTGCACTCTTCCAAAGAATGGAAGCACAACCTTCAGGCGAGATAACCGAATAAGTACTGTACTGCAACATTTGCACACGATCACCAACACCGATCGCCAATGCTCCACCTGAACCACCTTCACCAATCACTGTACAAATAATCGGTGTCTTGAGTTCAGACAAAACAAATAGGTTACGTGCAATCGCTTCACTCTGGCCGCGTTCTTCTGCGCCAATACCGGGGTAAGCACCTGGGGTATCAATGAAGGTCAATATAGGTAAACGAAAACGCTCGGCCATTTCCATTAAGCGTAATGCTTTACGATAACCTTCAGGTCGTGGCATACCAAAGTTACGACGAATTTTTTCTTTAGTGTCTCGACCTTTTTGCTGACCAATCACCATCACGGGACGATCATCTAAACGAGCAACACCACCCACGATCGCATGATCATCAGCATAGGCACGATCACCATGCAACTCTTCAAAGTCTTCAAAGATATGTTCAATATAATCGAGTGTATAAGGACGCTGTGGATGACGAGCAAGTTGAGAAACCTGCCACGCATCAAGGCCACTGAAAATCGATTCTGTTAGAGACCGACTCTTGTCTTGTAAGCGACTAATTTCATCACTGATATTAATTTCAGTGTCATCACCCACGTAACGGAGTTCTTCGATTTTCGCTTCAAGTTCAGCGATAGGCTGTTCAAATTCAAGAAAATTTAGATTCATAACTGTAAAATACCGGATATCAGCGCAAAGGGCAAAATACGCGACTTAAATATAAGCTTAATAAAGGAGTTTAACACACTCATCACCCACTAATTTACGTAGGTTGTGCAATAATTCATCAGTTGGGCGGATTTTCCACTCCTCACCTAGTAGTAAGCGCGTTGAGGCATCCGAACGCTGATAATCAAGGCAAACTGGGCATTGGCCATTTTTATGCGGCGCTAATATTTGTTCAAGGGAATCCATAAAACCATTACCGGCTTTATCTTCGGGTAATTTAATTAACAGCTGGCGAGCGTAATTTTCTCGAGCTTGATCAATATCGTAAATCTGCGTGGCACGCATGCGCAAACCACCGCTGTAATCATCTTCCGTAATAGGTCCCTTGATCACCAGTAAACGATCTTTAGCAATCAAATCTTGGAACTCGGCATAGACATCGGTAAAGGCTGCCACCTCAAGTCGACCACTACGATCATCCAAGGTCATAAAACCTATTCGCCCACCCGTCTTGGTATTACGCGTTTGCAAGGCAACCACTAAACCCGCAACTGTTTGTTCTTGCTTGTTCCGTGAAGGCTGCACGTTAGCAAGGCGCGTTGAAATAAAACGCGTCAGTTCTTTTTCATATTGTGCAATCGGGTGGCCGGTTAAATATAAACCGAGTGTTTCTTTTTCTGCTTCGAGGCGTTCTTTCTCCGTCCAATCTTCTTGCTCTTCAACCGTAATGGCTTGTGCTTCTTCGGCTGGGCCACCGAACATATCATTTTGACCACGTGCTTGATCTTTTGAATATTGCTCAGCACTTTGTAACGCCAAACTGAGAGACGCCATTAAGGTAGCACGGTTTGGACCAAGACCATCCAGCGCACCAGCACGAATCAATGCTTCTAAAACACGACGATTAAGTTTGCGCGCATCAATACGACGACAAAAATCAAAGATGTCACTGAACAAACCATTTTCAGTACGTTCTTTAATAACACTTTCTAATGCGCCTTCACCAACGCCTTTAATCGCACCGAGACCATAGAAAATATCAGTCTCGCCACTTGACTGGAATTTGTACCCACAAGTATTCACGTTGGGCGGCAATACTTTCAATTTCATGGTGCGACATTCATCAATCAACATCACAACCTTGTCCGTGTTATCCATATCAGAAGAAAGTACTGCCGACATAAATGCTGCGGGATAATGTGCTTTAAGCCAAGCAGTTTGGTACGAGACTAATGCGTAAGCTGCAGAATGTGATTTGTTAAAACCATAACCGGCAAATTTTTCCATCAGGTCAAATAGATCACCTGCTTTCTTTTCATCAAAACCTAACTCGTTTGCGCCCGACATAAAGATGCCACGCTGCTTAGCCATCTCTTCGGGTTTTTTCTTACCCATAGCACGACGTAACAAATCAGCACCACCCAGAGAGTAGTTACCAATAATCTGAGAAATCTGCATTACTTGTTCTTGATAAACAATGACGCCGTAGGTAGGCCCTAATACTTCTTCTAGTTCCACAAAAGGATATTCTACTTTTGCACCGTGTTTACGATTGATAAAATCATCAACCATACCTGACTCAAGTGGGCCCGGCCGGAACAACGCCACCAAGGCAATAATTTCTTCAAAGTTATCTGGCTTAAGTTTCTTAATCAGTTCCTTCATGCCACGTGATTCCAACTGGAATACCGCGGTAGTTTCACATCGTTTCAACAGTGCGTATGTTGCTGGGTCATCTGTTGTTAGTTGTTCTAACACCAAGGCAGGCTCACCTACGCGTTCACGATCCCGATTAATCGTTTTTACTGCCCAATCAATAATCGTTAGTGTCCGTAGGCCCAAGAAATCAAACTTAACTAAACCAATAGCTTCAACATCATCTTTATCGAGTTGCGAAACAATACTTTCTGAACCTTGCTCACAGTACAGTGGCAAGAAGTCAGTTAGTGCTGTTGGGGCAATAACAACGCCACCCGCATGTTTACCTGCATTCTTAGTAATACCCTCTAATGACAAAGCCAAATCAATCAGCTCATGTACATCATCATCTTGTTCATAACGGCGGCGTAGTTCTTCTTCTTGTTCAAGTGCTTTTGTTAAGGTGATACCAATTTCAAATGGAATTAGTTTTGCGATGGGATCAACAAAACCATAAGGCTGGCCTAATGCGCGACCTGCATCGCGGATCACCGCTTTCGCGGCCATAGTGCCATAAGTGATAATTTGCGAAACCTTGTCACGGCCATAAGTACGCGCAACATAATCAATGACCTTGTCACGCCCATCCATACAGAAATCGACATCGAAATCTGGCATGGAAACACGTTCAGGATTAAGGAATCGCTCAAACAGCAATTCATACTTCATCGGATCGAGATCAGTAATAAACAAGGCGTAAGCAACAATAGAACCCGCACCAGAACCACGACCGGGCCCGACTGGAACATCATTATTTTTCGCCCATTTAATAAAGTCGGCAACAATCAAAAAATAACCGGGGAAACCCATTTCGATAATGACATCGAGCTCTACTTTCAAGCGGTCAAAATACTCTTTGCGTTTTTCATCACTGAATTCACCCGCAATAGACCCAAGCTGCACAATGCGTTTTTCTAAACCTTGTTCAGACTCTTGAATCAAAAACTGATTTATATCAAGGCCTTCAGGGACAGGAAAATCAGGTAAGAAATAGGTGCCTAATTGAAGCTCAATATTACAACGCTTTGCAATAAGCAGACTATTCTCAATCGCTTCTGGAATATCAGAAAACAATTCGCACATTTCTTCAGGACTACGCAGATATTGTTGATCACTATACAAATGTGTTCTACGAGAATCATTAAGCGCATGCCCATCATGAATACACACTCGAGCCTCATGTGCATCAAAATCAACTTGTTCAATAAAACGAACATCGTTAGTTGCGACAACAGGCAGATTTTTTTCTGCCGCTAATGTCATTGCGGCGTGCAGGTAATTCTCTTCGCTCTCTCGACCAGAGCGTTGAAGTTCAAGATAAAAACGATCCGGAAATAATTTATCCCAAGCATCAGCCAATTTAGATGCCTCGACAGTATCACCAGCAAGTAATGCTTGACCGATATCACCACCACGCCCCGCCGAAAGTGCAATCAATCCATCCGTGCTACCGGTTAGCCATTCCTTTTCAATCATCGGCACACCACGGTGCTGCCCTTCTAAATAGCTACGTGTAATTAGCCGGTTGATGTTTAAATAACCTTCGTGGTTTTGACACAGCAAGATAATCCGCGATGGCGGGATGCGTTCACTTTCTGGGTGAATCAACATCTCAACACCAATAATTGGTTTAATACCGGCCGCTAACGCAGCACGATAAAACTTCACCATTGCAAATAAATTAGATTGATCCGTCAGCGCAACCGCAGGCATATTTAAATTAGCCACCGTCTGCATTAATGGTTTAATACGCACTAAGCCATCTACCAAAGAAAATTCGGTATGCAGATGCAAATGAACGAAATTACTTTGCATTAGTTAGCCATCTCAGCGCTGGTTAATGATTTTCGCGACAGGCCCAAAACTGAGCCGATGTATTGGTGTTATTCCGAGATCTAATAGCGCCTGCATATGTACTTTGGTTGGGTAACCTTTGTGCTTAGCAAAGCCATAACCGGGATATTGCACATCCATTTCAAGCATTTCCGAGTCACGTGCAACCTTAGCGATAATTGATGCCGCACTGATACAGGCAATCTTTTGATCACCCTTAATAATAGCTTCACTGCTGCAACTTAGTTCAGGACAACGATTACCATCAATTTGCGCATGCTGCGGCTGTATAGATAAGGCTTCAACTGCACGACGCATTGCCAATAAGCTCGCATGAAGAATATTTATATCATCAATTTCTTCTATTTCGGCGCGCCCCAATGCCCAGCACAATGCCTTTTCACGTATTTCAATATCGAGCTTATTGCGTTTTGTTTCCGACAATTTTTTCGAGTCGGCTAAACCTTCAATCGGCTGCTTAGGATCCAAAATAACGGCAGCAGCTACAACAGGGCCGGCTAATGGACCGCGCCCAACTTCATCAACGCCCGCAATAAGAAATGATGATTCAGACATTTGGAGTACTCTTTTTACTTTTAATTAAATTAATCACCGCATCAGCCGCTTGCTTATCCGTGTTTTGACGTAAAGTATGGTGAATATCAGTAAAACGACTTGTGATACGGCTCACTTCATCTGGATCATTTAAATATTGGAGTAACTTCTCGCCCATAACATCCGGCTGAGCTGCGCCTTGCATATATTCAGGTACTAAGGCTTCGCCAGCAAGAAGGTTTGGCAAGGAGTAATTTTTAACCCGTACCCATGTCTTTAGAATGATGTAGTTCAACCATGACAAACGATAGGCAACCACCATTGGTCGTTTTACCAACATCGCTTCTAATGTTGCTGTTCCTGATGCCATTAAAATAACATCCGCTGCGCCCATCACTTCACGTGCTTGGCCATCAATAAAAGTTAAAGGTAATTTTTTCACCAAGTCACCACCAAATTTAATGAATACGTCACGTACAACTTGGTTTGCAAATGGGATAACAAAGTGAATATCTTTGCGTTGTTGATAGCAGTAGTTTGCCGTCTTCAAAAATGTTTCCGCAAGATGCCTAACTTCACTAACTCGACTACCTGGCAGCATTGCAATAATCGTCGCATTTTCTGGTAAATTTAAATTAACTCGCGCAGGTGCTTTATCTGTTGCCAAGGGAATTTGATCAGCAAAGGGATGGCCGACAAATTGTACGGGCACATCATGCTCACGATAGAACTCCGCTTCAAAAGGAAATAAAGCCAATACACAATCAACCGCTCGTGCGATTTTCCGAACGCGATAGCGACGCCACGCCCATACCTGTGGACTCACGTATTGAATTGTTGGAATACCCTTCTCGCGAAGTTGTTCTAATAAGGTAAGATTAAAATCAGGTGCGTCGATACCAATAAAGGCATCGGGCGGATTAGCAATAAAATGATCTCGGAGTTGATTACGGATCGCGCGAAGTTCTCGGTAATTAGCGAGAGCCTCAACAAGACCAATAATGGATAATTTCTCAGAAGGAAATAAGGCTTTGCAGCCTTCACGAATCATATTAGGGCCAGCAACACCTTCGGACTGAAGATCTGAAGTTGAATTATTTAGCGCTTTAATCAGACCTGCACCAAGCAAGTCTCCAGATGATTCCCCCGCAACAAGACCAATACGCATAACTTACCTTACGATACTTCGTTCAGCATTGCGTATGAACTTAACGAAGTTCTCAACTTCCGCGCACTTCATATCTTGTTCTTGAAGCTGTTCAACTGCTTCGGTTAATTTCATGCCCGAAGTATAAATATCACGATAAGCATTCTTTAATGCGCGAATTGAATCCGCAGAAATACCGCGACGTTTCAGCCCGACACTATTTAGGCCTCGCGCTTCAGCTGGGTTTCCAGTCACAATCATATAAGGTGGTACATCTTTATTAACACCACTGCCCATACCACAAAAACTATAAGCACCTACCTTTACAAATTGATGAATTAAAGCGAAACCACCCAAGGTGACGTAATCTTCAATGACAACATGGCCGCCTAATGAAGCACCATTAGCAAAAATCACCTCGCTACCTACTTGGCAGTCATGCGCAATATGTGAATACGCCATAATAAAATTACTATTAGCAACTCGTGTAATACCACCACCGTGTTCTGTACCACGACTCATAGTACAATTTTCACGAATGATATTATCATCGCCAATTTCAAGGCGTGTCGGCTCACCTTTGTAACCCATATCTTGTGGCTCTTCGCCTAGCGAAGAGAATTGAAATATTTTGTTACGTTTACCAATTTTTGTTGGTCCATTAATAACAACATGTGGACCAATCCATGTCCCTTCACCAACTTCAACACCATCACCGATAATTGAAAAAGGACCAACACTCACGCCATCAGCAATACTTGCTGATGAACTAATAAGTGCATGAGGACTTATTAAACTCATATATCTCTTTGCGCACACATAATTTCAGCCGTTGTAACAAGCTTACCGTCAACTTTTGCTTCGGCATTGAATTTCCAAATACCGCGCTTTTCTTTTATTAACTCAACATGTAGTTGCATTTGATCGCCTGGTTTAACTGGCGCTTTAAATCGCGCTTTATCAACACCAACGAAATAATAAAGCGAATCACCATCGGGCAATGATTCGGTCGTAATATAAGAAAAGATGCCCGTCGCTTGCGCCATGGCTTCAAGTATCAAAACACCCGGCATAACAGGATGATGTTCAAAGTGACCAACGAAATAAGGCTCGTTGTAACTAACATTTTTAAGTGCTGTTAGAAACTCACCCGGCGTATAATCCAATACACGATCAATCAATAGAAACGGGTACCGATGTGGTAAATGTTTCATTACCTCATGAATATCAAGGGTCGGCATACTTTTAAAACCTCTATAAAATACTACGTGATTATTTATTGTCGAATTTCTTTTCGATTCGCTTCAATCTCTTCGCCATGTCATCAAGCTGACGGAAGCGAACAAAATTTCGTTGCCATTTTGCATTTTCTTGCAAAGGCGTCCCCGATGAATAAGCACCAGACTGACTAATGGATTGTGTCACAAGCGATGTCGCGGTAATGTGAACATTGTCTGCTATTTCAAGTTGTCCAGTAATGCCAACGCCACCAGCAATCGTACAATAACGACCAATTACCGTACTACCTGCAATACCCACGCAACCGGCAATGGCTGTATGGTCACCAATGATAACGTTGTGCGCAATTTGAATCTGGTTATCCAGCTTCACGCCATTACCAATAACCGTATCATCTAAGGCACCACGATCAATTGTCGTATTAGCACCAACCTCAACATCATCACCAATAACAACTTTTCCAAGTTGTGGGATTCTTACCCAACGCCCTTGGTCATTGGCAAAACCAAAACCATCACTACCTATAACGGCACCCGAGTGTATCAAGGCATCGTTACCAATAATGGTTTTATCATTTAGAGTTACATTGGCATGCAATAGAGAATTCTCACCAACAACACAGTCTTTACCGATCGTGCATGAAGCGCCAATCATGACACCTGATTTAATTTCAGCTCCAGCTGCAACAACACTTTGAGCACCAACATACGCACTAGGATCTATACTTGCGGTAGGATCGACACTGGCATCTTTGTGTATACCAGATAGTTTTTCAGGAAGATTTAGTTTTTCAGCAATTAAGGCAAAAGCTAATTGTGGATTTTCGACAACGATACTATTTGTTGGAGATAAATCGACATGCTGAGTTGAGAGTATAACTGCACCCGCATTGGTATCAACAAGTGCTTGATTATGCTTACCGCTAGCGTAAAAACTTATTTGCGAGTGCTCAGCTGAAATAAGCGAAGCCACATTATCGATAACACAGGCCTCATCACCTTCAACTTTGCCGCCGACATGCTCAGCTAGTTCTGCAAGTGTATGTGACACCGTAGTTTATCCTGTGGTAATTATTTTCCAGCTTTGGCTTCTGCTTGCAGTCGCTTAAGAATTTTCTTAGTTAAATCAACTTTTGGATCTGCGTAGGCAATACCTTCATAAAGAATCAAATCAAATTTTTCTTCTTTACCGATCTTAGTGATCGCTTCATTAACAAAACGTAATAATTTACCGCGTTCTTCATTACTACGGAAAGTTCGGTCTTCGCGTAATTCATCATAGCCACGACGTAATTCACGTTTACGGCCTACAATGTCACGTTCTAATTTACGACGCTCGCCTTCGGCCATTACCGCACCATCACGAACAAGTTTGTCTTCAAGACCCTTGATCGACTTCTGTTCCTTCATTAATTTGCCATCACGTGTGGCAAATTCTTGCTCAAGACGCTTCAATGCCAACTTTGATTGAGGTGCTTCTTCCAGCAAACGATTAGGGTTAACGACGCCAATACGTAGCTCTTGCGCGGCCGCAAATGAAGGTAACATCGCTAACATGGCGACGCATATAACTTTTTTCAATGTATTCAATGCTCTACTCCGGCATCTATGTGTATTTTCAGAGTCTATCATATTAGAAACCACTACCGAAATTAAACTGGAAGGTCTTAGTTTCATCATTTTCTTGCTCATTAAACGGCGTGGCAAGACTCACACTCAAAGCACCAAAGGGTGAAAGCCATGTTACGCCCAGCCCTGCTGCAAAACGGATGTTATTAATCTCAAAATCTTCGTCTGAAGAGCCTGAGCCAAATACATTGCCGCCATCAACAAAGGTGCTAAAACGCCATGCATTCGTATCTTTCACAAATGGCACGGGGAAGATTAATTCAGCACTACCCACCAATTTAAGGTCACCACCGATAGGGTCATTATTATTAACACCGCCAATAATACGCGGTCCTAATGTATTCGCTTCATAACCACGTACTGAGCCATTACCACCTACTAGATAGTTTTTAAAGAATGGCAAAACAGGTGTATCACCGTAACCATCGCCATAACCCACATCTCCACGGAATGACAACGTTAGATTACGTGTCAATGGGACATAACGTCGAGCAGTATAATTAAGTTTGTAGTACTCCAGATCACTACCAGGAACAGCAACCTCTGCAGATACACGTTGTAAGCCACCACGTGTTGGGAACACCGTTTTATTACGAGTGTCTTCCGCATAACTACCGGTAACAACAAAACTATTAAATGTCGCCGAATCAGAACCTGTTACAGGTGTAGGATCATAACTGCTATCTAAACCGGCTAATTCATTACGAAATCTATCTGGTGTACTCAATGACGTTTTAATAACATCTCGCTGGTAATTTACACGTAATGTAATACGCTCAATATCAGTAATTGGGATGCCGTATGTTACGCCAGCAGACAAAAGATCCGATGAATAACTTGCTAAGTTCGAATCACTCGCATCTGATTCGCGGAATGAAATATTAAAACCACGACTCACACCATCTTCCGTGTAATAAGGATTAACATAAGAAGCACGATAAACACGATTGGTTTCACTGGTATCAAAACCAACACTAACTCGCTTACCACTACCTAAGAAATTATTTTGCGAAACACTGGCATTCAAAATCAAACCTTGCGAATCTGAGAAACCGACACCGGCCAATAAATTACCAGAGGCACGTTCTTTAACTGTGTAATTAACATCAACTTGATCAGTCGTACCTGGTACCGCAGGCGTTTCAACCTCAACGTCTTCAAAGTAGCCTAACCTTCTTAGACGACCTTGTGACTTTTCAATATTGTCGGTTGAAACCCATGCACTTTCAAATTGACGCATTTCACGGCGTAACACTTCATCACGTGTACGCGTATTACCTGTGTAATTAATTCGTCTTACATAAACACGTTTACCTGGGTCAATAAAGAAAGTCAGGTTAACCTCTTTCTTACCTTCAACCACTTCAGGCACAACATTCACGTTAGCAAAAGCATAACCATTATTACCTAATTGGCGAGTAATATTCTCACTGGTCTTGGTCGCACGACGTCGTGAAAAAGTGTCACCTTTTTGAATAGTAACAAGTGGAAAGAGTTTTTCTTTTGTAACAACTAGCTCGCCAGCCAATTTAACTTTATTAACCGTAAACTGATCGCCCTCTGTGATGTTGATAGTAATAAAGACATCTTTACGATCGGGTGTAATCGAAACCTGAGTCGAATCAATATTGAAATTAATGTAACCACGGTTTAAATAATGTGTGCGAAGTTTCTCAAGGTCACCTGCCAACTTTTGCTTAGAGTATTGGTCGTTGCCAGTATAAAAGGAAAACAATGTTGGAGTACTAAGTGCAAATTCTTCTAATAAATCGTCATCTTCAAAAACTTTGTTGCCAACAATATTTATTTGGTGAATTCTTGCAATCACACCTTCAGAAACATCAATGGTCACACCAACACGGTTACGTTCAAGAGGTGTAACCGTTGTTTCTAACTTAACGCCATATTGTCCTTGGCTAAAATAGATACGTTGTAATTCTTGCTCAACTTTATCGAGTAATGATTTGTCAAAAACACGACCAACTGCAAAACCAATTTCTTTCAAGCCTTCGTTAAGCGCTTCATCTTCAATTGAGTTATTACCGTTTACAGAAATCGTTGCGATAGCTGGACGTTCAACAACAAACACGATGAGTATGCCATTTTCTTTTTCAAGCCGAACGTCTTTGAAGAAACCGGTTTTAAAAAGTGCTCGAATAACCTTACCCGAACCACCCTCATCTAAACTGTCACCAACCTTTACTGGCAGATAACTAAAGACCGTACCGGCAGCAATACGCTGCAAGCCTTCAACTCGAATATCTTTGATCACAAATGATTCACCAGACCACACAACTTGCATAAATCCGATACATAAGAAAACAGCGAGAATAAATCTTTTCATTGCCTACCCGTACTTGTTCTTAATTATAATTATTTAAATTCTTATATTTTTTTATACATCAGCGGCTACAACAACCGCATTACATCATTATAAAGCGCGAGTAGCATTAATGCCCCCAACGCCAACATGCCCATTTGTTGACCAAACAACTGTATCTTCTCCGACACGGGACTGCCCTTAATCAACTCGACCAAATAATACAGAAGATGACCACCATCGAGTACCGGTATCGGCAGTAAATTTAGCACTCCAAGGCTGATACTCACAATAGCTAAAAAGCTTAAAAATTGAATCAGTCCAATACTTGCCGAACGCCCTGCATACTGCGCAATCGTAAGTGGTCCACTGATATTCTTAACCGAGGCTTCTCCAACCAGCATCTTGCCTAACATACGTAAGGTCAAGTTACTGATTTGCCAAGTCTTTTTAGCTGCTTTTCCCCATGCAGCCAAGAACGAATATTGTACCACAGCCTTTAGCTCTGCGGGGACTGCTGGAGGTGGTAATGCCACTGCTCCCACATAGCCATATTGCACCTCATTATGGCTCTTCATCCCCGGAGTGATGCTCAATTGCAATTCCTGATCTGCGCGAAAAACTGTTAAGCTCATGGTTTCACGTGGTTTTTTCTGTACTTGGCCAACCCAATCACGCCAATCATTAATCGGCTGATTATCGGCCATAAGCACTTCATCACCGCGCATTAAACCTGCGATATCGGCAGCCTCACCTTCAATGACCTTATCGATAATCGCAGGCCAGACAGGCAGCTGAGGTTTAATACCCAATTTCGATATAACGCTAACCTTACTAAAATCAACCGAGACACCCTGTAAAACCAATTTACGCAGCTGATTTTCACCATTGGCATCTTTTACAGCAATTTCAGTAACTGACTGCCCTTCAACAACAGCAGCAATTAAATTCAGCCCAGCGATTTCCCAAGTTTGAACATCCTCGCCATCAACTGCCAGAATTTCATCGCCTTGCTGTACGCCGGCTTGCATCGCAATACTTGATGCTGTTACCTCAGCAACAACCGGCTTTAAACCTTCTGTGCCAATCATAAAGATCGACCAATAAACGACGATCGCTAATATAAAGTTAAAAATTGGGCCTGCCGCAACGATTGCAATCCGCGCCCACAGGGATTTCTGGTTAAAAGAATAAGGTAGGTCGGCATCATCAACCGCATCATTGCGTTCATCAAGCATCTTGACGTAACCACCGAGCGGAATACTAGCGAGCACATATTCAACACCATCAGCGCCATGCCAGGTATATATTGGTTTACCGAAGCCAATAGAAAAGCGCAGCACTTTTACGCCACAGCGACGTGCCACCCAGAAATGACCAAATTCATGAAATGTCACCAAGATACCGATGACTAATATAAAAGCGGCTATATTAAGCAGTATTTCACTCATGATTTTTTACCTTGCATCCATGTTACGTACGCAATTCAACATTCCATATTCTTTATAATATCATTAGCAACTTGTCGAGCGTGTGCATCAACCGACAAAATCGTTTCAAGTGAATCAGCATCTTTAAAATCAATTGCGTCCATTGTCGCTTCAATTATTTTGGCGATATCGGTAAAGCCTAACTTATTATCAAGAAAAGCATCAACTGCAATTTCATTTGCGGCATTTAATACCGTACTCGCTGTGCCACCCGCCTCCGCCGCTTCAAAAGCTAAACGAAGACAGGGAAAACGTTCTAGGTTAGGCTTTTCAAAGTTAAGCTGCCCAACACTAAACATGTCTAAAGGCTCAACACCCGACTCAATTCGCTCTGGCCATGCCATGGCATGTGCAATCGGTGTACGCATATCAGGATTACCCATTTGCGCTAACACCGAACCATCCGTGTAATCCACCATTGAGTGGATAATACTTTGACGATGAATCACCACTTCAATCTTATCTGGGCCGACGTCAAACAACCAACATGCCTCTATTAATTCGAGACCTTTGTTCATCATAGTTGCCGAGTCGACTGATATCTTACGGCCCATACTCCAATTCGGATGCGCAACGGCCTGCTCAGGCGTCACAGCTTCTAGATCTTTCGGATCGGCATCACGAAAAGGACCACCGGATGCCGTTAACAGTATTCGACGTACTCCAGCCGCTTTAGTTCCCGTACGGTAACCCGCTGGCATCGATTGAAAAATCGCATTATGTTCACTATCAATCGGTAATAGTTCTGCACCATGTTCTTCAACAGCTTGCATGAACAAGTGCCCCGACATCACTAAAGCTTCTTTATTTGCTAACAGAACTCGCTTACCCGCTTCTGCTGCGGCTAAGGATGGCAATAATCCTGCTGCGCCAACAATCGCCGCCATCACGCTATCAACTTCGTCTAGACTGGCAACCTTCACCAGACCATCGTTACCAGATAACACTTCGCAATCTAAATCTTGGCTCTGCAGTGCTTGCTGTAATTTTTTAGCCGCATCTGCGTTCGCCATAACGACATAGCGAGGTTTAAATTCTACACATTGTTCTAACATGCGTTCAACATTTTGATTCGCTGTTAATGCGATCACTTGAAAACGGTCTGGATGACGCCGAATAACATCGAGCGTGCTTACGCCAATTGATCCCGTTGCCCCAAGTATTGTTACCTTCTGCATTACAACCACCCTGCCAAATAATAACCTGCTGCAAATACCGGCGCAGCAGCGGTAATACTATCGAGTCTATCCATTGCACCACCATGGCCCGGTAAAATTCGACCGCTATCTTTTACGCCGATAGCGCGCTTAAACACACTTTCAAGTAAGTCACCGGCAACGGAAGCAATAGCTGCCAACATACAAATCACAACAAACAACCATTGCTGCTGTTCATTATCTTGCCACCAAAAAGAAACCAGGCTTGAGTAAATCACAACAGCAAGTAACGCCCCCCAAACACCTTCCCAACTTTTACCGGGGCTAATTGCAGGTGCCAATTTACGTTTACCGAATAATTTGCCACTAAAGTACGCACCAGTATCAGCAATCCATACAATGCCAAAGACATGCAAAACCATCCACGGGTTATGTTGATGGAGTAACACCATCGCGAGCCACGTCGGGAAAATAACTACCAAACCGATTGCGATTCCAATAACGGAATAAAAAGCAGAGCTGCACCTTTTTAAACGCGCAACAGGATCACCAGTAAAGCTAATAATAACCAGCAGCCATGCGATTAAAACAAACCATTCAACCGAAATATTTGCGAATGGATAAAACCAAATAGATATAAACAAACCATTCAGCACAATAAGACCAACAATCAATGACAACTTGTTTTTGATACCACTGAGTTTAAGCCATTCGTATGCAGCAACCGACATAACTGTCGCCCACAATACCGAAAAATACTCAGTCGATAATAATAAAATCCCGCCAAGGACAGCTGGTAACAATAACAGCGCCGTAATGATTCGTTGTTTAAGCATCTTCTTCCACCTGCTCCCCTGTACGACCAAAACGTCGTTGTCGACCGGCATAATCTTCAAAGGCTTGAGCGAAATGTTGCTCTGAAAAATCAGGCCAAAGCGTGTCAGTGAAATACTGTTCTGTATAAGCAATCTGCCATAATAGAAAGTTACTTATACGATGCTCACCGCCTGTACGAATAAATAAATCAGGTGCAGGTAAACCAGACAACATTAAGTTTTTCTCAAGAACAGCTTCATCAACATCTTCAGCCTTTATGCCCTGCGCAATGAGTTGTTGTACTGCTTGGATAATATCCCAGCGGCCACCATAATTTGCCGCGATCGACAAGGTCATACCTGTATTGTTTTCTGTTAGTGATTCTACTTCAGCAATACGCGATTGTAGCTTCTCAGAGAAAGCCTTTCGATCGCCAATGATCTGCATACGAATGTTATTTTCATTAATAGCTTTGGCTTCTTCGCGTAACGATTTAATAAAAAGATCCATTAAGAGATCAACCTCTTTGCGCGGTCGATTCCAATTCTCGCTACTAAATGCAAATAAGGTTAAAGCAGAAATATTATTTTTCGCGCAAACTTCCACCGCTGTGCGTGCAGATTTAACACCGGCCTTATGCCCGACGATGCGAGGCATTAAACGTTTCTTAGCCCAACGACCATTACCATCCATAATGATCGCAACATGTTTTGGCAACTCAGTTGTTGCCGGTAATGTGATTTCTTCTGAGGAGGGAGACATAACCATCATTATTTACGCTACGTCTTGGTTCGATATGTTCGAAGGAATAATTAATAACTCAATCATAAAGATCGTCATTAAATTTCCATGAGATCCTTTTCTTTTGCTTCAAGCACCTTGTCAATTTCTGCAATTTTTTTATCTGTTGTCTTCTGCACTAAATCTTCAGCATGATGCTGTTCATCTTCAGAAATATCTTTGTCTTTTTCTAGTGACTTAAAGTCACCGTTCGCATCACGACGAATATTACGAATCGCAACGCGAGATTGTTCAACTTCTTGGCGTACTAGGCGAATCATATTCTTACGTGTTTCTTCTGTCATCGCAGGAAGAGGAATACGAATCACTTCACCCGCTGTAATCGGATTTAAACCAAGGCCCGCATCCATAATCGCTTTTTCAATTGGTTGTACCATGGTCTTATCCCAAGGTGTTACCGACAAGGTTCTTGCATCCGAAACTGAAATATTTGCGGTTTGTCCTAATGGCGTTTCATTACCATAGAAAGACACCATAATATGGTCAATCAAACTTGGGCTAGCACGTCCTGTACGCATCTTACTCAAATCACCTTTGAGTGACTCAATGGTTTTACCCATACGAACTTCTGCATCTTTCAGGATTTCGTCAATCACGCTGCATTCCCCTTTTCAACGAGTGTACCCTCGCTTTCGCCTTTGATGACACGCATTAGCGCACCAGGCTTGTTCATATTGAATACTCGTAACGGCATATTCTGATCACGACACATAACAATAGCCGTCGCATCCATCACTGCTAACTTTTTAGACAACACATCATCATAGGTCAAACTAGTATATAGGGTTGCTTCTGGATCCTTAACGGGATCAGCAGAATAAACACCATCTACCTTGGTTGCCTTGAGCATGATATCTGCACCGATTTCAATCGCACGTAAACTTGCAGCTGAATCAGTAGTAAAGAAAGGATTACCCGTACCTGCAGCAAAAATAACCACACGACCTTTTTCAAGGTGGCGAACTGCACGACGACGAATATAGTCTTCACACACTTCGTTGATACTTAACGCTGACATAACACGCGCTTGCATGCCGTCTTGTTCAAGTGCGTCTTGCATTGCGAGGGAGTTCATTAGCGTAGCTAACATTCCCATGTGATCACCGGTAACACGATCGATACCGTTTTGTGCCAGACCGGCACCACGGAAAATATTACCACCACCAATCACCAAACCGACTTCAATACCAATGTCGATCAGTTCTTTAATTTCGCCAGATACCCGGCTAATAACAGTGGGGTCAATTCCATAATCCCCATCACCCATCAGCGCTTCGCCGCTGAGTTTCAACAGGATACGCTGATAGGCTTGCGATGAGGATGATGTCATTTTTTAACCTTTCATCTGTGCGGCAACTTCTGCAGCAAAATCTTCAGACTTCTTCTCAATACCTTCACCTACTTCAAGGCGATTAAAACTGATTACATCTGCATTGGCAGATTTAACTAGCTTCTCGATATTTTGATCTGGATCTTTAACAAAAGGCTGTCCGTAGAGACTTTGTTCGTTAAGGAATTTCTTCACCTTACCCACCATCATCTTTTCGATAATTTCAGCAGGCTTGCCACTTTCTGCAGCTTGCGCGGCGAAAATAACTTTTTCCTTCTCGATTGCTTCAGCAGGCACTTCGTCTTGCTTAACACAAATAGGCTTACTCGCCGCAATGTGCATTGCAATATCACGTGCCATTTCTTCGTTGCCACCCTTAAGATCCACAACCACACCAATGCGAACACCGTGTGAGTATGAGCCTAGATGATCACCTTGACGCTTGATAATAAAACAACGACGAACCGTAATGTTTTCACCAATAACTGAAATCAGTGCCTTGCGACCTTCTTCAACTGTTTCACCAGAAGCTAATGCCATTCCTGACAACGCTTCAGCATCAGCTGCTTCGTTAGCCAGTGCACATTCGGCAACTGTTTTAACGAAGGCAAGGAAACCATCATCCTTGGCAGCAAAATCGGTTTCACTGTTTATTTCAACTAAAGCAACAGTTGCACCGTCATCACTAGTAGCGATTTCAACTTTACCTTCAGCTGCAACACGACCCGCTTTCTTGTCAGCTTTCGCCGCACCAGACTTACGCATCATTTCAATTGCGGCTTCAATATCGCCATCGGTTTCAACGAGTGCCTTTTTGCATTCCATCATGCCTGCGCCCGTACGTTCGCGCAGTTCTTTAACTAATGAGGCTGTAATTGCCATATCTTTCTAACCCTCGTTAAATTATTCAGCAGAACCAGATTTGTCATCAGCTTTAGCTTCAGACTTTTCTTCAGTTTTCTTAGTTGCCGCTTTCTTGGTTGTTGCCTTCTTAGTAGTCGCTTTCTTGGTTGTTGCCTTTTTAGTAGTCGCCTTCTTAGTCGTTGCTTTTTTAGCAGCGGCTTTCTTTGCAACTTTTTTCTTAGCTGGCTTTGCATCGTCAGCATCAACTTCCATGAACTCGTCAGCAGGTCCTTCAGTCGAACCCATTGTTGGACGACTTTCCATTATCGCATCAGCAACCTGAGCTGTGTAAAGTTTGATGGCACGAATCGCATCATCATTACCTGGAATAACGTAATCAACGCCGGCCGGTGAGTTATTTGTATCAACAATACCAATTACTGGAATACCGAGTTTACGAGCTTCACTAATCGCGATGTTTTCGTAACCAACATCAACAACAAAGATTGCATCAGGAAGACCGCCCATGTTCTTGATACCACCAAGACTACGATCGAGTTTTTGCATTTCGCGCGTCATGTTCAGCGCTTCTTTCTTTGTTACACGATCAAAGCTGCCATCTTCCTGCATTTTTTCTAAGTCTTTAAGACGCTTGATTGATTGGCGAACAGTCTTGTAGTTAGTCAACATTCCGCCCAACCAACGATGGTTAACGAAAGGCATACCACAACGTTCAGCTTCTTCTTGGATGATCTTGCTTGCCGCACGCTTAGTGCCAACAAAAAGGATACGTCCTTGGTTTGAAGCCATACGACCTAGAAAATTCAACGCATCGGTAAATAACGGTACGGTTTTTTCTAAATCGATAATATGAATTTTATTACGGTCCCCGAAAATATAAGGGGCCATTTGAGGGTTCCAGAAACGTGTTTGGTGACCAAAGTGGACACCCGCTTCCAGCATGTCGCGCATGGAAACATTCGCCATGTTATTTCTCCTAGTTAGGGTTGCGCCTCCACACTTCCCATAGACCAACCTGAAATCCCCTATTATAAGGAGGGACTCAAGCACCCGGGCCGATGTGCCGAAATGTGTGCGATTTATAGTCACCTGCTATCGAAGTTTCTCAATAACAGATATGATTTGCCAAACTGGCGCGCGATTTATACCATAATCAACCTGCCACACGCAATGAATAAGGCTGTTTTTGCGTCAATTTTCGACAAAACTGGCTAAATTACTTAAAAAACGAAGAGAACTATGGCTGTCACAATAAAAACGACTGAAGAAATAGAAAAAATGCGCATCGCAGGCCGCTTGGCTGGCGATGTTTTAGAGATGATCCGTCCTCACGTTGAAGTGGGCATTACCACCGATGAATTAGACCAAATTTGCCATGATTACATCGTTAATGAGCAACAGGCCATCCCCGCCCCGCTTAATTATCGTGGTTTTCCGAAATCCATCTGTACCTCGGTCAATCATCAGGTTTGCCACGGCATCCCTGCCGATAAGATGCTAAAAAAAGGCGACATCATTAACATTGATATCACTGTCATCAAAGATAAGTACCACGGTGACACCAGCAAGATGTTCATGGTCGGTAAACCCAGCGTTCAGGCAGAGCGAATCTGTCGAATTAGTTACGAATGCATGCGCATGGGCATTGAAATGGTTAAACCGGGCGTCCAACTTGGTGACATCGGCCATACCATTCAGCAACATGCAGAAAAGAATCACTGTTCCATTGTTCGCGAATACTGTGGTCACGGTATCGGCATCAATTTTCATGAAGACCCACAAGTGCTTCACTATGGGGAAGCCGGTACTGGCTTGGTACTCGAACCGGGCATGATCTTTACCATTGAACCGATGGTCAATATCGGTAAGCGTGGCGTAAAGGTACTTCCTGATGACTGGACCGTGGTGACGAAAGATCGCAGTCTCTCGGCACAATGGGAACATACTATTTTAGTCACTGAAGATGGATTTGACGTACTAACTCAACGCCCAGGCGACGACATCTAAACTTATGAATAATATTTCTCTGGGCGATGCCCATGTTGATACCTCTAAATTAAATTTAGAGGGAATGACGCCCCTTGAAAGAATTCAAAACTACAAGGAATGTCTCAAGCAATCTGAGCAACAATTATTAGACGCCTTCAGCAATAAAGTTGATGCTCACATACTTGTTCAATATCGCGCAAAAACCATTGATATTATTTTGCAACATGCTTGGAATTTTTTTCTCGGCGCTGCAACTGACGATGACACCCCATCACTGATTGCCGTTGGTGGTTATGGTCGTTCAGAGCTGCACCCGAGTTCTGATATTGATCTTATGTTATTGCTGCCCAGCAAAGATGACAGCCAATGGCATGATGCTATTACGCAATTTTTAACTTTCCTCTGGGACATTGGCCTTGAAGTTGGTCATAGCGTAAGAACCATTGCTGATTGCATTGAACAAGCAACAGCAGACATCACCATTGCCACCAACCTAATGGAAGCCCGTCTACTTCATGGCTCACAATCAATGTTTGAGCAAATGCATGAAAAAACCGGGCCGAAACATATTTGGCCAAGTGTCGATTTCTTCTCCGCTAAATGGAAAGAACAAATAGGTCGTCATAATAAATTTGATGATACCGCCTACAAACTTGAACCCAACATTAAAGAGGGCCCCGGTGGCCTACGTGACATTCAAATGATCGGCTGGGTTGCCAAACGTCACTTCGGTGCGGAAACATTAAAAGATTTAATTTCCAAGGGATTTCTTAGCGAAGAAGAATGTGATTTATTACTAGAGTATCAAAATTTCCTTTGGCAAGTACGTATTGCCCTGCACTTCCTAACCTCACGCCGTGAAGACAGATTATTGTTCGATTACCAACGCGACTTGGCGATGCAATTTGATTATGCCGATGATGGGCAACAGCTTGGCGTCGAAAAATTCATGAAGCAATATTATCGAACGGTTGGCGAACTAAGTCGACTAAATGAAATGTTGCTGCAATTATTTCAAGAAGAGATTCTTTATAAACACGAGTCGGAAGAACCGACTGTTATTAATGAGCATTTTCAATCTCGAAAAGGCTTCATCGAAATAATAAATGCAAATATATTTGAAACACAACCATCGGTATTACTGGAAATATTTCTAGTTTTAGAGCAACACCCGGAACTCAAGGGTGTTCGCGCTGAAACAATTCGCTTAATACGCAGCAATCGATATCGTATTAATGACGAGTTCCGTAACAACGAAAAATGCCGAAGAATATTTATGGAGATCATTCGTCAACCGCAAGGTATTACCCATGAATTCAGACGCATGCATCGCTATGGCATACTCGGCGCCTACATACCTGCATTTGAAGCTGTAACAGGCCAAATGCAATATGATCTATTTCATATCTACACCGTTGATGAACATACTTTGTTTGTGGTGCGGAATTTACGCCGCTTAACCGTAAAAGAATTCAGTCATGAACTCCCTTACTGCAGCAAGGTTATCCATGAAATAGAAAAACCCGAAGTACTCTATCTGGCGGGACTATTTCACGATATTGCAAAAGGTCGTGGCGGTGACCATTCTGAACTTGGTGCCGATGATGCCTTTAGATTCTGCCAACATCATTATATGAGCAATTATGATTCAAGCATCGTCTCCTGGCTTGTGCGTCAACACCTTATTATGTCGCGCATATCACAACGTGAAGATATCAATGATCCTGACGTTATTAATAACTTTGCCGAGTTAGTTGGCAACAAAGAACGTCTCGACATGCTCTACCTGCTTACTGTCGCAGATATGCGTGCAACCAGCACAACCGTGTGGAACTCATGGAAAGGAACCTTGCTTGAGAATCTCTATAAATTCACATTAAGAGCACTACGCAAACGACTTAACAGTATCGACAACACTGAACTAGCTGCAGATATTCAGCGCAAGGCTCGACAAAAACTAACCGAGAAAAATATTGACCTTGCTCAAGTAGAAAAACTTTGGGATACATTAAGTGAAGAATATTTTCTGCGTTACCGAATAAATGAAATTGTTAGCCATGCAGAAGTCATTATTCCCCTGGAAGAACAAGAATTACCATTGGTGATTATCCGTGATGCACTGGAACAAGGGGGTACCGAAGTATTTGTTCACGCCAAGATTAATCACGATATTTTTGCACTAGTGACCTCTGTACTTGATCAACGTGGATTAAATATCGCCGATGCACGCGTAATTCGCTCATCGCAAGGTTACAGCTTTGATTCCTATATTATCTTTGACCAAGATGGTGAACGTATTGAGTCGCAAGAATCACAAATAGAAATTGCCAACTCAATTCGTGAACAGTTGCGCAGCAATGATGACATATACAAAATCAGCCGCATGCCGCCAAGACAACTACGACATTTCACAATGAATACTGATGTGCAATTTGAAAATGATTCCAAAAATCACTACACCATTATGGAAGTTGTTACCGCGGATAGAGCAGGCCTTCTCGCCAGCATTGGTAGAACGTTAAACGAAAACAATCTACAACTTCACAATGCCCGCATTAGTACATTTGGCGCACGTGCTGAGGATTTGTTTTATATCACTGACGCAGATGGTAATTTACTTGATGTGATGAAAAAAGAAGTTCTTCGCAATGCTGTTATTAGCATGCTAGATAATTCTTCAGATTAAATGTATTTCAGGAGCTAATTGCCAAACTCAACAAGCGTTGCCGAAGCTTTTCACCTAGTCCATATTGGGTGCAAAAACGATTAATACGCATTGCAGTTGGTGGAGTATAAGCCAGGCTGCGAACCCCCGCTTTCACTGGTGCGTCACATACAATGGTTGCTAGTTGCTGTGAAATAAGCGCTAGTTGCTGATGCTCTTTGAGTAAATCATATATTCTCTGCGCACCACGAATCTTGCTTGCCTTTATTTTATTTAAATTTTTATAGATTAACCTTAGTGAACCGTGTTTTTCTAATAAAACAATCGCAGTTTTTCTTCCTATCCCTGGCACGCCAGGAATATTATCAATGCTATCTCCCGCCATCGCTAAAAAGTCAATCATCTGTTCTGGCTTAACACCAAATACTTTTTTACAACTTGCATAAGAATGCCTTTCATCTTTAGCGTAATTCCAAAAGGTATCGCCTTTTTTCACCAGCTGTGACAAATCTTTATCCGTCGTGATGAAAATATTTTTGAAATCATTCTTACGCATACGTGTAGCTAACGTACCGATCAAATCATCTGCTTCATAGCGCTTACTTGAAAAAGAACTGATACCAAGCACCTTGGTTAATTTTCGACACAATTCAAATTGATATTTCAGATCATCCGGCGCACTTTCTCTGTTGGCTTTATAGTCTGGATAAATTTTATTACGAAAGCTTGAATTCAAACTTGCATCAAATGCCGCGACAATATGCGATGGATTAGTTTTTTCGAGCAACTGGCATAAAAAATACGCGTAACCATAAACTGCATTGACAGGATTACCCTCATTATCAAGAATTGAATCAGGTAATGAGAACCATGCCCGAAAGATATAAATACTCGCATCAATGAGGTAAAGTTTGCGCTGACTCAATCTGGGAAACTCATATTATTGATAATCGACTGTTTTAATTCCATGTCATGGTAGGCATGTTGCTCTGAGCAGGACAGTAAATATTGTTGCCACTGCGCCCATTGCATGGATTGTTCCGTATCACCGCAGTTCAAAAGACGCACAATCACATCCCCTACCTTCCATGGGCCTTCGCCTTTTATTTCGCCTTTAAGAATATATGCCGCTGGTAATTCTGATTCTAGCCAAAAGGGTTCCGCATAAACCATTCCCACTGGATGTTTAAATTTATCCGCGACTAAATGTTGTTCACCATCAGGGTAACGAACCAGCAACGGCGCTGTCAGTGTAAAGATATCGACCATATCGCTTATAATAACCGAGTTAGAAAATCCGAGTGATGTCTTGCTATTATCACTCAAAATACAAAATATTAAGTGTATATGTAAATATTTTATTATTTCGGAGCAAAACTAACAATTTTCTCCTAGCAAACAAGCCTACTAGCAGGCAACATGCTAAAATGTATCCGTTTATCATCTCAAACAGCTAAAATTATGTCTCAGTCTGCTCGAATTCGCGAAATACCCTACAATTACACGTCGTTTTCCGACCGTGAAATTGTTATCCGCTTCCTCGGGGAAGAGGCATGGCTGACTCTGGAGCAGCTACGAGGTGAACGCGTTACCGGACGCTCGGCACGTATGCTTTTTGAGATTCTCGGTGATATGTGGGTTATTAGCCGAAATCCTTTCATTCAAGATGATTTGCTGGAAATGCCGAAACGTCGTGGCTCGTTAACACATGCCCTACGCCACCGTTTAGATCAGGTTATCGCTCGTGCCGATAACAACCCATTGGCGCTTCAGCTAACCAAGCAAACACGTATCGCCATTAATGACTTTGAAGATTGGTTTGACCAACAAAAATCGACTCGTGAGATCGTTCGCAAGCAATTAAGTCGTGTAACCCGCGCCGATAATATTGATTTCTCAGGCCTTGCCCGCGTATCGCATGCCACTGACGCAAGTGATTGGCGTGTTGAGTACCCTCTTGTTGTTATCTACCCCGATACCGAACAAGAAGTCATTGAAGTGGTTCAAACCTGTATCGATTGCGATCTCACTATTATTCCTCGTGGTGGCGGCACAGGTTATACCGGCGGTGCTGTTCCTCTGTCTAAGAACACGGCCATTATTAATACCGAAAAACTTGATGCCATTGGTAAAATCCAGAAGCGTCAGCTCGATGGTGTAGAACAGGCAGTGCCAACGATTCGCTCTGAATGTGGCGTGGTAACGCGACGCATTACCGAACATGCCGAAGCGCAGAAATATGCCTTTGCGGTTGATCCAACATCACAAGATGCATCAACCATTGGTGGCAATATCGCCATGAATGCTGGCGGTAAAAAAGCGGTTGCCTGGGGTACGACTCTCGATAACCTTGTTTCATGGAAAATGATAACGCCAAATGCGACTTGGCTTAAAATTGAAAGACTAAATCACAACCTCGGCAAGATTCATGAACAAGAACTGGTGAGCTTTCGGATTGATGAATACGAAAAAGATGGCCGCACACCGATTGGTGAATCACGCACCCTTGAAATACCCGGCGATATATTCCGCTTAAAAGGACTTGGCAAAGACGTCACCAATAAAACCCTCAACGGTTTGCCTGGTATCCAAAAAGAAGGTTGTGACGGTCTCATTACATCAGCGCATTTTATTCTGCATGAGAAACCTGAATTTATACGCACAGTTTGTTTAGAATTTTTTAACCCTGACGTTCAACTCGCTGTGCCAGCCATTGTCGAAACAAAAGATTATCTCGATAACTGTTCTGACATCCTTTTAATGGGTATGGAACATCTTGATGAACGTTATATCAAAGCCGTTAAATATAGCACCAAGGCACCACGTGCCGACCTACCTAAGATGGTATTGCTTATAGACGTTGCTGGCGACAATGAAGACACCGTTGCAAGTGCCGCATCACATATTGTAAAAATGGCCAATGCTCGCGACGCGGAAGGTTTTGTTGCAGTGAGTGCCGATGCACGAAAACGTTTTTGGTTAGACCGCGCAAGAACAGCTGCGATCGCTGCGCATACCAATGCCTTCAAAATAAATGAAGACGTTGTAATCCCACTCGACAAACTTGCCGACTACAATGAACAAATTGAACGTATTAATATAGAGTTATCGACTAACAATAAATTAAAAATGATCGATGCGCTAATTACTTACCTTGAAAGCGATCAATTAACTATCGATTCCACCAGTGATTTCTCTGATAACGAAGAAAGTGCGTCTATCCTTAATGCAAAGAAAGATGCCGCCCTTGAGCATTTGCATGCTGCACAAGATAAGTGGAAGAAAATTCTTAAATATTTAGATGATCCTGCTATCAAATTCATTGAACTTGTTTCACCACTTGATTCAAGCGATCTGGAATCAACTTGGAGCATCTTTAACTTATTACAACGACGCACTTTACGAATTTCATTTCGAGATGTCGTTGAAAAACCATTGAAAGATATTTATGCAGGGCAAGCTTTACTCGCCGTTCGCGACAGTATCGATAAAATACATTCAAAATTACGTGATAGCCGTTTATTTGTTGCCACCCATATGCATGCGGGTGACGGCAATGTGCACACCAACATCCCCGTCAATTCAAATGACTATGAAATGATGCATGAGGCCGACCGCGTTGTTGAACGCATCATGAATATCGCAACGGATCTTGGTGGCGTTATATCAGGTGAGCACGGCATTGGCATTACTAAACTACAATTCCTTGGTAAACCGGCAATCCAAGAATTTACTGATTACAAAGCTAAAGTAGATCCAAATAATTATTTCAATGGTGGTAAATTATTAGAAGGTGCCGGACTAGAAAATGCCTACACACCTTCCTTACGTTTATTACAACAAGAAGCCATCATATTAGAGGCCAGTGAACTCGGCGATCTCAATGCTGCGATAAAAGATTGTTTACGTTGCGGGAAATGTAAACCGGTTTGTACAACTCATGTGCCACGTGCCAACTTACTTTACTCACCAAGAAATAAGATCCTAGCGACAGGCCTAATTATCGAAGCCTTTCTTTATGAAGAACAAACGCGACGCGGCTTGTCTGTTCGACATTTTGATGAAATGAATGATATTGCTGACCATTGTACTATCTGTCATAAGTGTGAGGCTCCCTGCCCTGTCGATATTGATTTTGGTGATGTTTCTATCAAGATGCGTGCGATTCTAAAGGCACATGGAAAAAAACGTAGCAATATAGCAACGCGCATGTCGATGGCTTATTTGAATACGACAGATCCAGCGACAATTAAGTTTCTTTATTTAGGTTTGATTCGCGCAGGTTACGCCGCGCAACGTTATGCATCCAAGCTACTACGAAAACTTGTGCCGTTTAAAATCCCGACACAACCACAAAGCACGAATAAGCGTGTCTCTATGCGCGTTGAATTTACGCACCTTATTAGTAAACCACTGCCCGCAACACTACCGAAAAAAACCATGCGCGCCATTCTTTCGCTAGAAGATAATAAAATCGTTCCGATCCTTCGTAATCCTAATAAAATGACCGAAGCATCTGAAAGCGTTTTCTATTTCCCTGGCTGTGGTTCAGAACGACTGTTTAGTCAAATAAGTTTAGCCACACTGGCAATGCTTTATGACCTCGGAACACAAACCGTATTACCACCTGGTTACCTCTGTTGTGGTTACCCACAAAATGCCAGCGGTGATCTTGCAACAGGTAATAAAATATCGACTGATAACCAAGTCCTATTCCACCGCATCGCGAATACGCTTAACTATCTCGACATCAAGACGGTCATTGTTTCCTGTGGCACATGTATGGATCAATTATTGAAATATCAGTTCAATAAGATTTTCCCAGGATGTCGTTTACTCGACATCCATGAATACCTGCTTGAAAAGAATTTGAGCATTCATGATACCGGTACGAAGTATTTGTATCATGAGCCATGCCATACGCCGATGAAAACACATGATTCCATTGCCGTTGCAAATAAACTACTAAGTTCGGATGTAAAAATAACCGATCGCTGTTGTGGCGAGTCCGGTACCTTTGCGATTGCACGTCCCGACATATCTTCTCAAGTTCGTTATCGTAAAGAAGCCGAGCTGCATAAAGATATTGAAATTATCTCGGGCGAAAAGAAGGCTAAAAACGGTAATGTCAAATTACTAACTAGCTGTCCTGCTTGCCAACAAGGTTTGTCTCGCTACACCGATGATACCGGTCTTGAGGTTGATTACATTATTGTTGAAATGATTAGTCATTTGCAGGGTAAGGATTGGCAGAATGACTTTATTAAGTCGGTAGAAAATGGTGGTATAGAGCGCGTACTGCTTTAACCGCTTATTACTTAGGCAGCACAACCGGTGGGCTTCTGTTTAAATCAATATCTACTTCAACACCATAAACAGAATGCAGTAATGATTCAGTTAAGACTTCTGCTGGTGAACCTATTGCTACACACTCACCATCTTTGAGCAAACAAAGTTTATCGCAATAACGTGCCGCAAGGCTGAGATCATGCAGAGCCACAATCACGCCATGATCCTGCGCCGCATAATTCTTTAACACATCCATCACAGACAATTGAAAATGAATATCAAGGTTCGCAACGGGTTCATCTGCCAGCAATACCTGTGGTTGCCCTGCCAATACACGCGCTAACCATACACGCGCACGTTCACCGCCAGAAAGATGATCAACTCGTCTATCAGAAAAATCATTAATATCTGCTAACTTCATTGCATGATCAATTGCATCACCATCTTCATCTCCCCACGGAAGTCGGCCTAGCGTTACAACATCAGCTACTGAAATCGGCCATGCGCTACTCACGGTTTGCGGTTGCAAACCAATTAAACGCGCACGTTGTGTGCGAGAAAAACCAATCAAATCTATACCATCTGATTCAATCTTACCGGTATATTTTTCAAGACCCACTAAGGCATGTAGAAAAGTGGATTTACCTGCACCATTAGGTCCAATTAAACCAAGAACTTCACCACGATGAAGTTCAACTGACAAACCTTTCACTCTCTCATCAACGGTTAATGATTGTGTTGATATCAAGGCCATTTTTTCGCCTCTCTGATCACTAACCATATAAACAAGGGTGCGCCTAATAAAGAGGTTAATACACCGAGTTTTAATTCTTGACCAAACGGTAATAAACGAACAAAGATATCGGCGAGACAAACCAAAATTGCACCGGCAAGTGCTGAGGGTATTAATAATTGATCAGGGCGATAACCGGTAAAGGGTCGTAACAAATGTGGCACGAGCAAACCAACAAAACCGATATTACCAGCAACAGAAACTGAGGCCCCCACCAAGATCGCTGTACCTAAAACAACAAGGCGACTACCTCGATTCACCGCCATGCCCATACTCGTTGCAACCTGTTCACCCAAACTCAATGCGGCAAGTAATGGTCGTTGCGTCCAAATAATAGTACCACCCACCAACAGTGCGGGAACAAGTACAATCAAACTATCAAGACCACGATTAGAAACTGAACCTAATAACCAAAACACCAACTCCTGCATCGCATACGGGTTAGGCGCAAAATTTAAAACAACGGCCAATGCAGCACCGGCAATAGTGGAAATGGCCAAGCCTGCTAATATCACCATCGATGGGCGTCCTGTTCCCGATAGACTCAGCATTAATAACAGTGCAACTATCGCGCCCAATAAACCGGCGATGGTAATAGCAAGTGTTCCTGCACCCGCAAATATTCCAAAATAAAATACGGTTGCCGCACCCAATGCCGCCCCTTGGCTTGCGCCAACCAATCCGGGTTCTGCCAATGGATTACGTAACAAACCTTGTAGCGCTGCCCCACTCATTCCTAATGCCGCACCCACTGCCAGTGCCAATAAGGTTCGTGGCAAACGTATCTCACCAATGATTAATGCTTCATTGCTCGAAATAGAATTAAACCAATCACTCAAACCAGTGAGTACAGAGACAGGAACGGAACCTTGCCCGAGTGATAACCATGTTACCAATACAAGCGTTACTAATAGCCACGGGAAAATTTTTATTTTTGTTGCCATTTTTTACGTAAGATCGTTAAATTTTGTATTTGTTGCCAAGTCCACGGGCCTGGACACTGCCATTTCCCGTACTCCATATTCTGAAAAGCACCTGCACGCATTACTTTCTTTAACGCAGGATGTTCAATAAACATATTGGCTAATGCAGGTGATACCGGTGCAGACCATAATACCGCATCAGGCGGATCGATAATCAATTTTTCTAAATCAAGGGTTCGATAACCAGCGCTACTTATATAGTTACGCCAACCTGCTCGTAGTAACACTTCGTGTTCCAATGTTCCTGTACCCGTACCAATTCCATTTGCACCAAGTAGTAATAAACGTGGTGCAGCACTGTCCTGCTCAATCAAATCTGGCAACCCAGGAACATCTTCTGTATTTCCAAGCAAGCTTAAAAACTGCTGCATATATTCACGCAAGGAATACAAAGATTGCGGCAAAGATAAAACCTCAACCTGTACCCCCAAGGCCTTTAACCGCTGTCTCAATACCAAGGCATTGTATTCACCCGTAATCACCAAATCAGGATCAAGTGACAATATCTGTTCGAGAGTTCCATCGTGGGTTGGCCAATCCCCCTTCACCCAGTCAACTTGGTAATTATTCAGTAATGGCGATAAAGCCGTAACCTGAGAACGTTGCGCATAAATCGCCAACATCCAGTCACTACAAATATCGAGTGAGACAATCCTTTTATAAGCACTCGCGGGCAAAAATGATGAAAAACACATCAAAATCAACAGTATTAAGCGTAATACAGGCTTCTTATTCATTTTTCCAAGATCAGTTAGGTTGCACTGTCGATTATCATAACAAGTCGATGCAATAACATCAGATAATCGATTTTCAGCCAAAAAAAGCTTCTAATAAACATAAGCCATTGAAATTTAATATAAATATGGTTTGTATCACACTGTGAACTACATCACAGTCTGCTATCATCATCACATTATAATGATAAGCACAAATCAGTGAAGCAATGGATGCTCACCAAAATTAACTGCGGGGCGCACATATGGCCACCGACAATAGCGACATGGAGACATCCTCATGAATAAGAAACACCTACTAACCACTATGACAGCGATTGTGTTTAGCTTCTTCCTCAGCCTCGCCGTTGCCGAAGAATCAACAACAACAGACGAAACGATAACCGAAGCAAAAGAAGATGTTGATGGTACTACACCAGCAGCGGAAGGCGATGCCGAAACCACTGAAGAAAAAGTACATCTTGCTCAGGCGCAAGCCAGCATAGAAAAGAACCTTGAGAAGAATCCTGACAACAAAGGTCTTCTTAATGCCCTAAGTCGTATTTTCGCAAACCAGGAAAAGAAGGCTCCTGAAACAACAACCGATTCAGGTGACACTACTGCTACAGAAACAACGACAACTGAAGTTACTGAAACAACTGAAACAACTGAAACAGAAACAGCCGAAGCAGAAGGTTCAGAAGAGCCAACAGGTGATACCGCTGAAACCGAGACTGAAAAAGTACATCTTGCTCAGGCTCAAGCCAGTATAGAAAAGAACCTTGAAAAGAATCCTGACAACAAAGGCCTGCTTAATGCCCTAAGTCGTATTTTCGCAAACCAGGAAAAGAAGGCTCCTGAAACAACAACCGATTCAGGTGACACTACTGGTACAGAAACAACGACAACTGAAACAACAGAAACAACAGAAACAACTGAAACTGAGACCGCCGAAGCCGAAGGTTCAGAAGAGCCAACAGGTGACACAGCCGAAACCGAGACTGAAAAAGTACATCTTGCTCAGGCTCAAGCCAGTATAGAAAGGAATTTAGAATCAAAACCTGACAATAGTGGTTTGATTAACGCTTTAAGCAATATCTTTGAAAATAGAGAACGTCACGAAGGTGATCGTGCAGGCCGACCTGAAAAAGAAGAGTTCGAACAAGCTAGTTTAGTTCGACCTGACCGTCCAGAAAGACCTGAACGCCCAGAGAAACCTGAACGTCCTGAAAAACCTGAACGTCCTGATAAACCAGAGCGCCCAGACAAACCTGAACGTCCTTAATAAAAAAGCCTCCGAATCGGAGGCTTTTTTTATTGGTTCCTATATGACGTTAATTACAATTGGTCTTCTTCATGAAAGCAACACTATCATCCAATACTGGGCTTATATGTCGAAAAGTACTCGACAGTGATATTAAAAGATCAATATGATCAACATCATCATATAGTTTTGTATTAACAGTTCCACCAATCTGCTTTACACGTTTTTCTACGCGAGTAGTATTACCGACCTTAACGCTGACATCATCCCTACCATGCATTAACAACATAGCTGGATCATTTTTATTAATAAACGTAATCGGCTGTGTGTTTTTTAAATCACCGGCACTACTAAAAACCCGTATTACATCTGCATCTCGAATAGGTAAAAAGTCATATGGCCCAGCTAACCCCATAAACCCACAGGGCCTTCTTATTTTCTTATCTAACAAAGACTCATCCAGTGAAACCATTGCTGAGATATGTGCTCCCGCAGAATGACCCATTACAAAAATACGCTTTGGATTACCATGATATTTTCCAATATTCTCAAATACCCATTGATAAGCTCCCGCGCCATCTTTAATAAAATCACGCCAATCAACATCAGGATAGAGTCGGTAATCAGGAAGCACTACGATAATACCTTTAGATGTAAAGGCATCAGCAACAAACTTATATTGTTCCTTACTACCGTATTGCCAACGACCACCATAATAGAAAATAACAACGTCTGCATTATCTGAAACATTATTAGGAATATGAACATCAAGGCTTTGACGCGTTTTCTTACCATAAGCTTGGTTAAGCACGCTTGTATAACCATCACTGCTCACAGTCGCATTAAGAATACCCAGTGGCGAACAACCCGTTAAGAATAAAGCGGCATAGAAGAAAAGAATAAAATTTAGTAAATTTCGCATAAACAATAATTACTGCTTATGAAACGTAACAAATATATCGCCAAGCTTAAAACCAAACTTACTCAGCGTTGCTCTATTAATAAGCGTTTTATCATCAATTAAATGCATCCAGTAATCATAATCAAGATCATAGATCCCACTATCTGTTTCTGTTCGAATCGTATAATTCCAGTGCATCGTATTCCCCCAAACTTCCCCTTTACCAGAACCTATGGAATCATTTGCCTTGCCGATATAATGATGATCATCAATCCGCGTTAATACCCACTCCCTCACTTGCTTAGTACCGTCATTAAACGTGAAGTTTTCAATGAATGTGCCGGTGTTGCCGTCCCAGTTCGCGGTCATATCAATCCGAAAACGTTTAGCGACATGACCACCACGTTCTTGATACAAGCCCCAACCCGTTAAATTTCCTTGCAGAAACTCATTAAATTTTAATATGGGAGTCTCATTCGCATAGTCTTTAGGCACAACATTGCTACACGAAGTCAGTGGGAGGCAGACTAAAAGAAACAGAAAAATTCTGACATGGATTTTCTTAGAGAAAATATTAATTTGCATAGGAGTATCCGTACTCAATTAAGGTAAACAAAGTAAGAGTATATACATAATGAGGACGCAAACAAAAACACCTTCACAGGAGAGGAGGTTTTATCTTCTATTCGTGCGCCATTGACGTATTAATCAAATTATTTAGTCGAAAACTTGATAATATTTTTGACGTGTCTTTTTCGATAGTCAGCTTGTCAATTTCAGGAAATGCTGTTGAAAGTATTGATGTTACGGCATCTTTTGTCATTGGCTCAGACAATAGCTCCCATATCCCTGATCCAATCGTGTCTAGATGATAGATAGCTTGACCATCAGGGCTCGTCAGGAAGCTTTCTCCATCAATTTTTATTTTTAGCACGCCCTCATTTTGCATCAAACAGTCTTTCATTATTGATTCAGAATTTTTATTCTGTAACTCAAGCGCATAAGATTTATTTTCCACATCTTTTGGTTGACTTGGCCAACATGAAAAAGTCTCTTTTAAGAGACTGATAGCATCATCAGTGCGATCGTAACAAATCTTAATACACTGAGCCTGTGAAATAGCCTTGCTGAGTGTTGAAAGTATAAGAGAACCTTCAACTTCTCTCGCAAAATTCTGCTTAATTAATTGTTGAAAGATAACCGTTGCAGGTAATTCCTCTACTTGCGCCTTTATTCCATCTCGACGTTCTAACAGTACAAAAGCCCCAATATCGAGTAAATCATTTCGAGCCACCCTAAGTTCTTTGCCTAAGTTTAGGTACGCATACCGCTTGCCCTGTATGGCAATATGACTCTCGATAAAACGTTTAGATTTTTCGTCCGTCGTGATTGGTAACGGCAGGCGTAACCTAGGAGCAAAACCAGGAGAGCGTCCTTTACAACTATCGAGCGCTAAAGGGAATACATCATCACCTGAATAGAGGTGTCCTTCTGCTACAAGACAAGCTGTTAAAAAACTTTTACCTGCGCGACCTTGGCTTGGAAATACAACCAGTCGACCATTCATTACCACTGAGGCGGCATGAAGGTGAAGCGCGTCAAGATCATTGAAAGAATTGGCCAATGCAAGATCTGCAATAAGGGCACAAAGAATATCTGCCTTATCGGTATAGCGTTTAGTCTCTTCCTCCCCAGACGTTGACAGATGATACACGCCACGCTCAAATCGTATTGAAATGACAGGATTATCATCATGTTCACCTGGACGATAATCCCACTCAGGAAATAGAACCGGAAAATATTCAGTTAGATGCTCACTCCCTGTCAATTGAAGGGGATGTTCTAAGCCATCGAAATACAGATACAGAGAATCTTGCATAGTTTAATTAAGGTGGTGGAACCCTGTTGCAACGTAGAGAGGTTCATTATAAGCAATACTTAGCAAATTTTGACAGGAACAACTCAATCGTCGCTGGCACTATGATTACTCATAATGCCAGCGACATGAGTCACACAACATATAACTACTGTGAAAAACCTTAACCGATTAGGTCAGACACAACTGGGTCAGGCTCAGGTGCAACTATTTCAGGTTCTGGTGCGCTGGGTCCACTTGGTACGCTTGGTGTGCTTGGCACACTTGGCACACTTGGTACGCTTGGTACGCTTGGTACGCTTGGCGCGCTTCCTGCGCTTGGTGTGCTAGCTGCATGAGCAGATTGGCTAAGCGTCATCAAGACCGGTGCGACATAAGCAGCCGATGCGACTAGACCTAGTCGAGCAAGTGCCCTACGACGCCCAGTATCTATCTTTTCATTAACTTCAGTCTTCTTTTTCATATTAATCTCCAAAATACAGTATTAAAAATATTAGCTAGAAACACGTAAATATTATGTCCTTACTCATTACACGAACCAGCAAGGCAAATGGTTCCATCAATTGGAGAAAATCATCAAAAAATACGGAAACTTGGTTAATTCACTAGAAAAGACACCGTCGACCGCTATTGTGGGTATTAAGCCGCATCAAACCTGTTTTCTGAACTGATCTCCATAACATGTGCATCAGCAATATTTCTTTCTGCTGAAACCAGTAGTCGCTTTATAGCCGACGCATCAGAATCAATCGTTTCTAATGTCCTACCTACTAAGTTGTCCAAGCTCATCTGCATTCCCCATCACATCCATTCGTGGTTTTGCCAATACTTCTTTAATAAAAGCATCATTTGTTTTATGCATTTGAATCCATTCTTTTTTACTATAAATCTTAGGGTTAACTTCTCGATGTAATGCGTCCTGAACAGGATAAAGAGCCTTTACCGCATCAGAAAAACCAACATCGCCTATAATCATTAAATCAATATCGCTAAGTGATGTCTCTTTACCACTCGCCACCGAGCCAAAGATAAATACCCACTCAATCTGATCTGATAGCGAAAATAACGCCTCTTTAATCACACCACAGAGACCAAACGTTTTCCGAACGATTCCTAACAACTCTTTGTGTATGGGACATGCCGTATTTGCTTGATAATGGAGTTGATTGCCCACCCGCGTAACAACCAACAAGCCTGAGCTTACCAACCGCTCTAGCTCACGGCGAATAGTCCCCCGACCCATATCAGCCCAACGCACAATCTCATTGGTATAAAAGCTTTGTTCCGGTTTACCGTAAAGCAAAGCTAATACCCGTTGCTGTGTTTTGGTGAATAACGCATCACCAATGCTTGTTGCCAACATACCCGCACCACTCAATAAGACCCAACATGGGGACTATAGACCCCTTTATGGGTCTTATCAAGTTTCTGTTAGTTTTAATGAGTATTTAGCCAATTCGAGATCAAATAAAATAACACCCGATAACCACGCATAACTTATATTTATTTTCTTCCAGAATAAATATGAACCCAAAGGGTCAGTGACAAATCGTAATACAAATAATTCTCATTTGTCACTGACCCCTTTTATTCTTTATCGTTAGCTAGATGGATCAAGGAGTCTGCCCCCCCTTGATTCACCAGCGTTTGATAATGACAGCTACCCTTCGATCACAATGGTTTGATTATCCAGAGTTGTGTATCATTTTTTTGATTATTTCTAGTAACTGCTGAATTGTCGTTTGAACCCTCATGGGCATCCATGTATCGACCCGCGCTCATTTGCTTCACTGAATAAACATTATTTCTGAAGGAACCCAATAGCCATACCTGCGATGTATTGTCCTGCTTTTCGCGAGTAACCACTGAGTTGTCATTCGAACCCTCATGAGCATCCATGTATCGGAGAGAGCTCTGTTGTTGAATGGTGTATCTATTTTTACCCAGATGAGTAAACACCCAAACCTGTGAAGTGTTATTTTGCCGGTTCCGGGTAACTACGGAATTGTCATTTGAACCTTCATGCGCATCTAAAAATCGTCCATTGCTTTTTTGCTGGATGGTATATGCTCCACGAAGTGATAGGTTCTTCACCCGAACTACAATTCTCTTTCTTGATTTTTCACCTTCGCTATTTTCTGCAACCAACACATATGCCACCGTCTTCTCTTGCGATGTGCTAAATGCACCAGACATTGTTAATGGCCAACCGAAGGTTCCATTATCTAACTCAATCCTTCCTTTCACTTCTCCATAATCGTCATAAAGCCGTACAGTCTCCGCATCCTTCACCTCCCAATAAAACTTGATAGTATCTCCTGCTACTATTGGTGTTGGGCTCGCGCTAAAATAATTTATTGTAGGTGATGGCGCTGCCATGAGTAGGCTGGGTATTACTAAAAAAATGAGCGCCAGATAGCGAATACCCATGGTTGAATATAAAAATTGAGTAATATTTGTATTTCTCATTGCTTTACTCCGTATTGGCTCTCAAAAGAGCTATTTTAATGGGAATCAAGGGGTCAGACTCCTTGAAAATAAAATAATTAATGCACTACCTTGCCAACCCTTTAGGGTCAAGGGGCCGATCCCTTACAGTCGTCATTTAGATTAATTACAGGCCTCTATAGCCTTTTTCCAGCCTTTCTTCTTAACCTTATTTTTAAAACAAGCAATGGTTATACTTGAGTTATGTGTACCCTTACACAAATTCATTACGTTTTTATATGTCCATTTAGTTCCACCGCCCCAATTCACGCCACCATGCATTACATCGTTGAAACAACGGCCAGGTTGACTATAGGATTCCGCCCCCTTACATAAGGCTTTTATATTAGATGCCGACCATCGCTTGTTACCTTTATAGTCCCATGCAACCTTACCCTGTATATATTTCTTGCAAATACGATGATCAATTACTTTTTCTGATCTCGGCTTCGGCGTTCTATGATCGCGCACCACTGTGGACCGAGGTGTCGGCCTCTTGTTTGTGCGATGATCCCGCACCGGCGCAGGGCGAGGTCGGTTATTTGTTGTAACTGCGGGCCGCGCATTACTGCCAAGTTCATAATCTACTTTCTTCTCAATATAATTACTAAATGGATCGTCCTCTGCGAATGCCCTGTCACCCCAAACATGATAAACACCGCACACGGGATGCGCTATTGTCGTATCCATGCCTATATTGTTTTTCCTGCTACCAATATTCTGCAATGAGTTACGTTTTTTATACTGGATTAAATTACGACCTCTACCCGGGCAGTCATCAGCCCATGCCAAAGTACCACCATCGCAGGCACTGTTACTATGGTAGAGAGCATGTTTTCTCGTGGCCGAGTGTATTGTTACGCGTTCACTTCTGCCACCAGGGTATACTTCCATTTTACTACTATCGAAGGCACCCCCTTTTCCCCAGTGGGCTGAGGTAAAGTCTCGAATTATTTGCCACTGGTTAGCGTTATTCCTGGCTTGCGCCCAGGACCCCTTTCGCTTTACAACGGCCATGTACATTTCGCTATCACCAATATGGGCCCCCCAACCACCGGAGATATCGTCGCCAGCATCCATCGCAAAGGTAATCCCCAGCCGGATCTCAAGACATTTCTTTTCATCAACATTACCACACTGACCGCCGCCTATTTCTTTCACAATATAGGGGGTCGAATAGCCATTCTTTAAATAGGATTGCTCTAGATCATATTTGTCTCCATACACCATCACATTGGGGAAAAATTTATGTGCCAGATTATATTCTAAGAGATCAGAAATACCGTCTCTGTCTTTATCATCATTACGCACTGGAGGGTTGCAATTAATGCAGGTATCCCTTTTCTTTTTGCAATTCTTTTGCCCGCGTTTAAGACTTTTGTAGGTATCAATTTCTGCTCTTTCTACTAAACCTGCAGCTCTTAACGGTGTTGTTGCTGTATCAACTGTGAAATTTTTTACTACGATAGCGGAGTCTCTAACTTGACCACGCACACTCCAATCGGTGCTATCGGGCCAGCCAATGTGGCCCGCACCCTTTCGTTTATAATAGATCATGGGATATTTATGCCGAGTGTTGTAAATGATCACCTTATCCTTTCCACGCCGGACAGGTGTGCCATTTCTACCACCGAGAATTTGCCATTGATAATGGGGCTTCTTCGACCACTTTAAGTTTATCCCGCTATTTCTGGAAGCGTAATAAATGTAGCCCGTGTTATGCCATGCAATGGCTAAGTACTCGCCATATTTAATCGGTCCTTTGGCATTCGAACTTCTAGTGAAGTACCACTTTGCCCGCTTTTTGCCGGTCTCGGCGCTGGCATTATTTGTCCAGCCAAGATTGATCCCACCAAGGGAACCTTGTTTTTCGTAGTGGAAGAATTTCCGGATAACAAGACCCTTTAAATTATAATTGTAGTCTTTAGGCCCCTTCCACTTTGTCTTTGTATAGAGATACCCGCCTGCGCCGGGGTTGGCACCTATTACCCATTCCTTAGATTCAGCCATATTATTAATCTGAGCCGGCGTTAATGCATAGGCATTCGTGGCTAAAAAGATAATCAAGCTTATTGATACTCGAATAAGAGTTCTCATTAAATTTTTTCCTTCTGCAAAGCGATTACATTAGTAATTAATTCGAAATTTTTCTGTCTTATCAAAAAATCTTGTAAGAATTCCTGAGAAAAAATATCTTACTACGAGTGGCATATGTGATCGTAAAACAGGCTCATTTTTACAACAGTGTCTTTAATGGCTTGTCCTCATTATAAAGTGACCATATCTTTGAACAACACTTCCCGAGGTGTCTTTTGTTCTACAACCTATAGCTATATAGGCACTGATAGATCACTAGGCCAAATCCACACACCTATTTCAAATTACTACCCGAGCTTGGACCAAAATATGTCGTCATTTCAAACTGAACTATCTTTTTTAGAGAATCTAAGTTAAATCGCAATTCAGCCTACAGTGACTCCATCAGACTGGCCTCCTTACCTTATAGTTAAGTAAAGATAACTAGTATTGAGTATCAGTGCTGTCAGCAATTTCATGCTCATTCTGTAAGGAATAACTTACGTTCAGTTCAATAATCCAAATTTAATTTCCCTGAGCATTTCTTCTCAAGGGCTGCAGCAGCTCATTTCTAAGCACGCAGCATGCACGAATAAATATAGGATGATTTTTTTATACTTCTTATGAGTTTTTTAAAGCATTTTAAGATTTTTTCTGCTTCAGAAAAATTGTTTTTAATCTTTTATTTTAAACTTACTTGAGCCTTTAATAATTAAGTCGGCATTAATATGTGATGAATATATAAATATGAACAATATAAATAACGTGTGAATGGTGTTTTTATTTTATTTATCCCGAATAATTGAGCTCATCTGTGAACGCAAGGTGGGCAAGGTGGGCAAGGATTTTGACCGCAAAAGAGGTGACAGACAAGTGCTTTCGATGGAGTGGTTTGTTATACGCAGACACTCCCATGTTAGTTGTTACAACTAGTTTTATAATGCTTTTCTAATTTTTTCGTAGCGAGAACATCGTGGTCTGTCCCCTGTCGCAGTAGAAAACGTTGACGACTACTTCTTAACCCAACTACCGGAAGCGCTTTTTACGTAATGTCCACGCGAGGCCTTCGCAATGGCCTTCTTTCCCGCCAGAATTTCAACCACTTGCAACGAGGTGTTATTACGGCTGGCGATTGACTGGTAATACTTCTTACGGGCATTGTTTACGCTAGCCACAACGGCACGCGAATCTGACGAGTTCTTCACCACAGCAAGATAACCTGATGGCGTTTCACCCACCAGCCCCTGGCTCTTCGCCGACTGTAGATCAATCGCCCATAGCGATGAAGAAAAACCCAACATGCCCGCCAGGCTCATGCCGAGCAACAATGTCCAAATTTGTTTAAGTAGTTTGCTTCGTATCATGATTCCCTCGCCAACCTAAAACAGGTTGCTGTCTTTCGAGAACAAGGCATCAAGTTCTTTATCAACTTTGACCTTGATTTCGTGCTCAATTTTTATATTAAGATTGATAGTGATAGGTTTATCCGGCGCTTCGACTTTTATCGCGCAGCCTGCAAGCAGAATCGCTACCGAACAAATTATCGTTGTTAATATTCTTTTCATACCAACACCAGAACTTACCTTAATGAATATATAGTTTGAAGATAACACTCTATTCCCATCTCTTCTAGCATCATTACTTACCCGATTGACCCTTTTGAACCTGCGCACCGATTTTCTCGCTGATCTCACTTGCAAGACGAAGGCTGCGCAGTAACTCAAGGATATTATCTTCAACATCCACATTTAAATGGACAGGTCTTCCGCCCTCAAGTTCCGGATTACTTCCTTTTAGACGCACTTTCAACTTCAACAAGCCATCAGGCGTATAGCCGACGTCTGCCTCAAGTACCTTGTAGTTGAAATCCTCCATTGCAGTGATCAGCAACTGTAAACCAGCGTTAGACTCTGCCATACCCAGCACACCCTCATTCGCACTGTACTTCAACTTGCCACCTGGTTTTCGTGCGACGAGTTGGCCATCCTGTATGGAGATCCCATCACGCGTCAGTATCAAGGGTAGTTGGCCATCGATAATACCCGAGCCAAATAGCCCCTGCTTTTGTTCCAGCTTGAGCAGCTCTTTCATATCCACACCACTAACTTGCAAGGTAAACGGATTCTGCTCACGGGCAAAATCAAGTTCAATGTGCTTACCGATCATCTTGCCGCCCAGCACATTCATCGCAAGATCAATAACCGTGCCCCTGGGTTGACCGCCCTTTCGCAAAAATATCTCTGCCTGCAACGTCATGTCGGTGATGGGCACACCGATATCAAGTTTCTCTAGACTCAGTCCTTGTGGGGAGGTTACATGGAGTTGTTCCTGCTCCCTAACCTCTAGCGTTCCCGCCAGCCCAGCAAAGATAATTTCATCATATGCCCCGCTAACATTGCGCATCGTGAGTGTCGCCTGCTGTAATGGCAACATGTCACCCTGCCATGATGCTTTCCCTACTACCCCAACGATACCAGCATTGAGCAATAGCTTGGCAGGCCAGTCACTATAGGTGTCGGCAAACACGCTACCGTGCAGCTGCATGTCAACGGGCTCGAGTCGATAGTCTGCCTGGCCCGCATTTTTTTTCATCACGTGTGTGGCATTAATATGTACAGTCGCCCCACCACGAGGCGCAACCAATGCTAGCTTGGCGTGAATCTTTTCATTCGAAACATCGATACTGCCATGCACCCTGTCGAGCTTAAGCTGTTTCACCAACTTATCCTTGTCGATGTCTATTTCCCAATCGGGTATATCAACATCCAGGCTTGCCGCCCATGTACGGGCACTCCCCGTAAGCGATGTAAATGTAAGCCTACCGGTTGAAGTGGCTACATTGTTTTGCTTGTTTTTAATTGATGGTACTGTGAGTGCCAACGCAAAGGGTTCACATGACCAGTTTCTTTTCTCAAACTGATAACCACACTCGGCCTGCCTCTCCAATATTACTGCCACTGATTTAATATGTGTTTTATCAAGATGAAGGTTCTTGAGTGATACCTGACCGCCTTCCCCGACATGCCACTGCAACTGATCATTATTCAGTGCCATCTCAAAAGGTGCGTCCAGCATCAATTGCTTGCCGACGTTTTTAAGTTTCGGTATCTGTAATGCTAATGTTCCCTTAGGTTGCCACGATGGACTGTTATTAAATGGCACAAGCAATGGCCCCTGCGCGGTTAACCTGCCGCTTGTGCCTTTGGGTATCACATCCATTCCCCATTGCTGCAATTGTTGTTGTAATTTTTCGACATCAATATCGATAGCAACATCAGCCAATAACTGGCTATCGGTGGAAGTCCATGCGCCTGATGTTAATGCGATATAAGTTACCGGCAATGACGGTGTTCGCATATCAGACAAAACAAGTCGAGACATGCCTGCGGGCGCCATGTTCAATTCAAACCGCTGCGTGCCGTAGCCATGGGTCTTTATATCAACACGCGCATTTGCAGATGCCGATGCTACATTTAACCTACCGTTAACCTCAATGTGTCGAGTTCGACCTTCTTCATCCTGCAATTCCAATTTAAGATGTTCAAGATTTAAATCGTTAAAAGGAATACTTGGCAGCCAGTCCGCCGGTGCGGGAATGCTGCGCTCATGGTCGCCCGCCTCACTGCTCGGTAGCATTTCAATCAACACCGATACCTCGGTCACATTAATTTTATCAATATGACCAATGACCAAGTCCGGTAAACGATAAGATAGATCGACATCATGCAATGAGAGGGTATAACGCCGAGCATTTCGTTCAAGAACAAAGCTTAGCTGACTAAGCTGCGTTGCCCCCAAGCCGACATTCCCTAACGCAAGCCGGATCTGATTTGCCCCCAGTCCCTCTAGTTTTGAAACAGCGACACGTTCCAGTATGGCCGGCAACTTTGCGAGCAGGATCAACACAGCGAGGCTGAGCACTAAAAGAACAACAATGACAAGACGACGCTTGCTCAAGATGGCTTCACTCTTTTAATATATGGCGAATATGATAAAAACAAGAGTACAGGATGTTGCTTGCCGATAACACTGCATTGACCAGGATGAATCTCTGGCCGTTAAACAGGTATGTCGAACTACTCTTATCGCTAGCCCCCCTGGTTTTTAATTGTTGTTATATCGGCGTGCTTACTGCGTAAAGAACTCATCGCATTAATTTTAAAATGCCATTTTTAATCAACAAAAATTAAACAAGTAATAATGAATTCTCTACCCGATGTACGCCGATGACACACTCTATCCATGATCACCTTTGACCACTGAAATGCTAAAATGACAACGCATGGCGTCATCGCATTAGTTGATAGTTCATATCGCCCCTACAGTACCCACTATTATAAAACAATACATTTACTGATTACTCAGTGTCAATGTTTGTACTTTGCAAATACAACATAAGATGCAATGTAAGAAAATACATACGTAATAGCGTGTTATTTGTCGCCAATACAACGCGTCCTTCCGCTAAGTATGAAGAAGATTATTTTTCGAGGCTAGAAAGTGTCTAGTGAAAGCTGGGAAGTCCACTATGTTCAAGACAACGGAAAAGCCAATGCATTTGATAGTTTATGGCAGCGATTTATTAGGAAGGCGTTAAAGGAAACCGCATTAATTGAAAGATTTACAGAACATGATTTAAGAGCAAAAGTTGCCTCAGACACAGAAGCCAATCATGCACAAAAATTATTAGGTCATGCATCTGCTGAAATAACAAAAAAGATTTACAGAAGAAAAGCTGAGAAAGTAAAACCAATAAATCTTAAAACTTAGCAAATCAAAGTCAGCTAATCTATATGTTAGGTAAACCAATTCTACTTAAATAATGACAAAAACGGTTAGATAAATCCTCTCTAAAGAGAACTGGGATTGTTGCTAAATAATGCCCACTATATGCCTTATACAAAACTTCTCGCGGAACTGTAAAATAATGCTTAAAATCAATAACAAGTTCGGGTACTTGAGAATCGATTTCACCACTTAAATAATGATATCTGTAATTATTATTAGACTTTATGGCCGACCATAATTTACCGTTCTGATACTGCATCGTAACATCTTCGATATGCTTACCATTCCTTAGCATCTCGGCCTGATATGCAGGACATATTAAAATCGATTGTAAATATTTATCTTCATTTTCAGCAGCTTCATTTACTCTGTTATTTACATCCTGTTCTAAATCACAATCCTGAGTGAGTATCACAGAGTAAGCTAAAATTCTTTCTGTTGTTATAACTTCCCCCAGCTCCTCATGCGCCCACTCAACAACAGTAAAATCACGCAGAATATCACCTTGGTATATCCGCTCAAGCTCATGCTTACCATAGGAAGTGCTAGTTTTTTCTAAGGGCATATCTTTTTGTTATAACTTTAGTCTTACCGTTTGTATATGTATCAGATATGTTTTTTTCACTCATTAAGGCATTCCTGTCATAACCCTGCTTAACCTGTTCTTTAATACTTTCTTTACTCTCGGTGTCTGACTTAAAATAATTATCTTTGTTCTCATAATAATCAGTCACGAGCCACTCCCCATTAGGTCTCTTAACCCATCGCCAATTGCGCTTTCAAAAGTATTCTCAGCGTGAATGTTGAGTTTTTTAATCGAATTAACTATATCACCTGACTGAATATCTTCATCAAGAGAACAGTCAATGTCCAGAACAAAATTTTTCCGTGCTACTGGATTCGGGTAATCAGGATTATGCATACCATAATTAAATAAAACCTTAACACCATCATTTTTCGTTACTAGTTGATGCATGGATCGGAGTACTTCGTCATCATCAAAATCAATACCAGCTTTCACTGAAACAATTAAGTCTTCAGAAATAATTGTATCCCAGTCAAGAGGTGAACCTTCTTCAATATTTATCTCATTTATATAACGCAACCCAGCTCTAGTAAACATTGTCACACCAAAATCACTAGAGAAACGCTCATACAGCATCGTAAACTCAGCAATAAACTCATTACCATCTGAATAAATGTCACCTTCATATATAAGACTTAAATGATCATGACCAACGCTAATAGTTTTTTTACCATCAGCACTCTTATGTTCCCAAATCCAACCAACATTTTTCTTCTCATAACCCTGAGTCTCACCAGATAGCGTAACAGTCACGCCAGCTACTTCTCTCGATGAAATATTAGGATATAAAGCTGAAATGTCATCAGAAAATCTAGGTCTTGAATCACTAACAATCGGTTGGTCAGTAGAGAAATCTAACCTGAAGATGACTCGAGTAAGAAAATTATTATTGTATTTCATCAATATATTACCTGTGGACTGCTCGCATACTTAGCTTAATCTACATAGTACAACAAATAGCACTACTTAATGGGACAAGCTCTAGCCTATGGGACACAGCAACAAAAAAGCAGCTACCGAGTAAACGATAACTGCTTGTTTGTTTTACTAAATATGGCGCGCCTGGAGCGATTCGAACGCCCGACCGCCTGGTTCGTAGCTAAGCCAGCTTATTTCTATTATCTATTGATTTATAAAAAGAATATGGTTAATGCCTCCCCCAATATTAACTCCAGAGCAACCTGTAACCAACTGATTTATATGAGCCATTCCAATCTTATGGGGGAAGGTATTAGAGTCGATTTGGGAGTACATTGTATGAAAGCAATAAACCTATTAATCTATATAATCTTTGGTACCGAGCCCTTTTTATTCGTTATTTTCTCGCCCAAGGGTGCCACTTAAGCTCATCAATATCCCGCCAAAGCCCCTTACCAACATCTAAATTAACCACAAAGTCGAGTGACGGATCAGCACCTAACAATGTTCCAAACGGCACTTCTCGAATTTCTTCGTTTAGTACATCAGGGCCAGCACCAGAAAATAACTCCCATTGTTCTTCTTCCCAGCGCATAGCTTCGGTGACTACCCCTCCTCGAAGAGCATCAAGATTTGTCACTACTGTCGATTGTTCAGGTATTTCGTATTCCCACTCTTCATCTAACCATCGCCAAACTGGCTCAGCAACCACGCTCCATGGTTGTGTTAGATCTGGAATATCAATAGTCCAATGTGTTTGGTCAGGAATAATCTGTAAAGCAGGCATCTCACTTACATTGTAAAAATCTAATACTCCAAGCATTAATTTTCTTCCCCATGAGGGATCCACTTTGCGAAGCGAAAAAGATCCTAGTGATTCAACCTCAATCTTTAAATCTGGCCAATTATTTGTTGACCTAATCTTAACTGTGATCGCGTTGATAATATTGCTAACATCATCATCCGAATAAAATGCAGCTCCAGCCAAAATCAATTCAAACCCAACAACTTTACTAACACCAATAGTGTAAGCAAATCTTGGAGTGGACCCTCCCATAATCAAATAAATATGGTGACCCGTATTAGCTATGTTTGATCGGATTTCTTCTGTCATACTATGCCTACTAGTCATTATTTTTTATGAATATTTTTATGACAAGGATCACACAAAATTGCCGTGTTTTTTGAGTTAGTACGACCTCCATCAGCATGTCTTTTGATATGATGACCTCGCGCTTCGTCGACGCTAATTTTTTTTCCGCAACCCTCACATTTGCCACCTCTATCATTTAGCAGACTACCTTTTTTCTTTTTACTCAACACTCGTATTGGATCACGTTCACTAGGTGGAACAGAACCTTTTCCCCTTGGAGGTTTTGGTAAGCCTGTTTTCTGTGTAAGTTTCCTAGCTATCTTTGCACCAGGCAATATTGATGCTACAGCCGATACTCCTAACTCCTGAGCAGCACCCAGTGCTCCTCCTTGCTGATACGCATTGTATGTATCGTAGGCTGTGATCCCTGCATCAATTGCTTTTATCGCCACAGGTATTAGCAGCAGGATTGGCAGTCCCCCATCCGGATCTACATACTTATACGGATTATTATTAGCATAAGCGTAACGATTGAACATCTGTAGGTTATCTTCATCAAACCCAATCGGATCAATCGCCATAAACCGACCAATAACCGGATCATAATGCCGCGCCCCAGCATAGACGAAACCCGTTTCTTTATCTTCTGGGTGACCAGTAAACCAACGTGTATTGGTATCACTCTCTGATTGTTTACGAATCCGCTCACCGTAGGGCTTGTAATCTTCCTTCCATAACAGTGCACCACTTTCATCAGTCCCCGCCACCGGCGAGCCCAGACCATCGTTATGATAGTAGGTTATTTTTTCAATTGAATACGTTGGCTGAACACCCAGAGCAAAAAGCAACAGGCCGCTAGCAATAATCTTTGAGCATTTTAAAAGAATCACTGTCATTTTATTTTTCATAACTACTCCAACTACTCCAACCATCATGTTCACCATCTGAATCACTCGAACTATCTGAGTCATGAGAATCATCTGAATCACTCGAACTATCAGAGTCATGAGAATCATCTGAATCAC
>JAGLUW010000002.1 GCA_023134145.1 Sulfuriflexus sp.
GCCATTTATAGCATAGATAAAAATGTGCCACGACGACGCTCGTATGAAAATCAGGATGTACAAAAGTTATATGCGACAGAATTGAAAGAACCGAATTCGATTGAAGCTAAAGCATTACTTCACACCAGTTATGCCGCTCGAAACTCCACACGATTGCTTTTAATGCAGTTTCTTGATTGTGTCGATCGGCGAGATGCCAGTAATGCGATCAAACTATTTCATCCTGATGCGTTGTGGTCAACCGCTTCACCTTTTGGTGACATAGAAGGCGCTACGAATATCGAGGCGTTCATCAATACGCGTCTACCGCCGCGCAAGTATGGTCCGGCATATGCCCGACATCGGATGGAGTCCACAGCGGATGTTGAAGATCTCACCGTAATCACGCCGTCAGGGGAACGATGTCGGTTCAGTATAGAATCAGAAATACTGCATGAAGGTAGTCAGTCTAGGATGGTGTTCAGAAAGCTTGTACGGGAAGTTTTGTAATCAATTTGATTCTTCTATTCGGATTCGTGTTTTTTTGAGTCTCGTTATTTCCCGTATGCTCTAACTTCGCGTATATACAGATTGGGTCATGAGAAGCGGCTATAATATTAGCAAGTAGAATAGATGCAGGATGTACTAGCATGACTGAATCACTTGAGCATAAGTTTTCACCGTCACCTTTTTCGCTTTCTGCCGATGAGGTAATCGCCCATTTAAATTCCTCCAGTCATGGTCTAAGTCATTCTGAAGCACTCGCACGATTGCAGCACTGGGGAAGGAATTGCTTGCCTAGTTCACCTGCACCTAGCGTAATGCGGGTTTTCCTTCACCAATTTCTTAGCCCGCTCATATACGTATTAATATTCGCCGCACTTATTTCACTGTTTATTCAGGAATGGTCTGATGCTATTTTTATTGCGATTGTTTTATTCGTCAATGCAATAATAGGCACTGCGCAAGAATATTCCGCACAAAAAGCTGCGTCAGCATTGCATAAAATGACAAGCACGCAATGTCGAGTTTTGCGCGAAGGTGATAGTTACGAGATTGATGCAGAAGAGTTAGTACCCGGTGACATTATATTACTTGAATCAGGCGACCGCGTTCCCGCCGACTGTCGTCTTATAACCAGCCATGACCTTGAAATCGATGAATCATTGTTAACAGGTGAATCAATACCTGTTTTAAAAAACTCATCTATATTGGTTAAGGTTGATAGCTCGCCCGCAGACAGGTTGAACATGGCTCATGCTGGCACGATGATTAATCGTGGCCGCAGTCGTTGTATTGTTACATCGACAGCGATGAATACTGAACTAGGCATGATCGCTAGTGCAATATTGAATAAACCCACAGCCAAAGCCCCCCTGTTAGTGCGCATGGAAACCTTTACACGTTGGGTCGCGCTAACCGTTCTCGTTATCGCTTTATTTATGGCCGTCATTGCATGGGCGCAGGGAATGCCAACAAGTGTCATCTTTTTGTTGGTAGTTGCACTCGCTGTCTCAGCGATCCCTGAAGGCTTGCCCGTTGCCTTAACTGTTGCATTAGCAATTAGCATGCGTCGTATGGCAAAACGTAATGTCATTGTTCGTAAATTGATTGCTGTTGAGGCTTTAGGTTCATGTACCTTTATAGCAACAGATAAAACCGGCACGCTAACGATCAATCAATTGACCGCGCGTAAAATTATAACGCCAGATGGCAATGAATGGTCCATAACGGGTCAGAGCTTGAAACCAACAGGACAAGTGCTCACCGCGGACAATGATGTCGTCTCTAATGAAGAACGCATGCTAAAAGAAATATGTTATTCCGCTATTTTGCCTAATGAAGGATTTCTCGGTAGAAGAAATAATGAGTGGGTCTCACATGGTGATGCCGTCGATGTCGCCTTACTAATGATGGCACATAAGGCCGGTTACGTGCGCACAGAAATTAGTGATGCAATGCCCTCCGTTGACTTTATTCCTTTTGAATCAGAAAGATTATTTTGTGCTAGTTTGCATAGAAGAGGGCATAAACATTATGCCTTTGTTAAGGGTGCCATAGAACAATTGCTGCCAATGTGCAGTCATATGTTCACGATGCAGGGACAGACAAGTATCGATTCCAATATGCTTGAGAAAAAAGCGCATAAATTAGCGCTAGCGGGTTATCGAGTACTTGCATTGGTAAGCGGGGAAATAAAACTGACTGAAGGAGAAGTTTTTTCAGAAGAGCATCTTTCTAATCTTACGTTTGTTGGATTAATTGGCATGATCGATCCATTACGCCCTGAAGCAAAATCAGCAATAACACGTTGTCGTGATGCGGGTATTGAGGTAGCTATGGTGACTGGTGATCATCCCGCGACGGCCATGGCAATTGCCAAAGAGCTTGGCTTGGTATCAGAGGCTGGGCAGATCGTGACCGGCATGGAACTAAAGCGTGTTGTTGATGAGGATGAGCTAGATGCACTAACACGCCATACGCGCGTATATGCACGAGTCGAGCCGCGACAAAAACTCGACATCATTCATTCGCTACAAAGGAATGGCCACTTTGTTGCTGTGAGTGGTGATGGCGCTAATGATGCGCCTGCACTTTTAGCGGCAGAGGTGGGAGTCGCAATGGGTAAAAACGGCACCGACGTTGCGCGCGAATCAGCCGCACTGATTCTTACTGATGATAATTTTTCATCCATTATTGCGGGCGTGGAAGAGGGCAGAGTTGCCTATGCAAATGTCAGAAAGGTGATATTTCTACTCGTCTCCACAGGCGCTGCAGAATTGGTGCTCTTTACGCTGGCACTCCTGACCGGCCTACCACTACCTTTATTAGCGGTGCAGCTACTTTGGTTAAATTTAGTCACCAATGGTATTCAAGATATTGCGCTGGCTTTTGAGCCTGCCGAAGGCGGAGAATTAAAGAAACCGCCTCGTTCACCAAACGAGCCTATTTTTGATCGACTCATGATCGAACGCGTTATTAATGCAGCCATCATTATTGGTGTGACTGCATTTTTATTATTTAACTCACTTATCAATGCAGGCTTTACTGTCGATGAAGCGCGTAACAGCACATTGTTGCTAATGGTACTGTTCGAAAATATGCATGTATTGAATTGCCGTTCTGAAAAACGCTCCATATTCAATCACACGCCATTATCAAACCCCTTATTATTATTTGGCACACTCGCTGCACAAGCAATACATATCGGTGCGATGTATACCCCTTGGCTAAGCGATGTTCTTAATATAAAACCTGTAAGCTTTGAGCATTGGTTACAACTGCTGGCCATGTCATTAGTTATATTGCTAGCCATGGAGGCACATAAATTTTTCAGGAACAGGCACTTGCTCGTTTAACACTGCGCTCAAGTACCCTCTATCTTGTTTGAAATCATGATTAGAAGGGGGTATTGTAGTTAAAACCTAAAGGGATACACTAATGTTTAACTACATGATTCCTAAGAACAATCACTCAGTATATCCACCCGAATGATTAGGTAAGCATATGACATTTTTTCGCATTGGGCTTAGTGGTAAAGAAGCAATGCCAATGAGTAAGCTGTTTAAAAACAGGCCGGTGAATCAACCCGACAAGATTGAGCCATATCATAAAATTAACATGAAGCAGCCGCACGATCTGGCTGATCCAAGTAAAGATAAACAACGCTACACCGGCATTGCCAGTCAGACCTATAAAGAAGTAAAAGCAGCTTCAAATGATAACCAGATCGTACTCGCAAATGAGATTATGTCTTCTCCGGTAGAAGTGCTGTCTCCATCAGCCAGTATTGCTGAGGCATTGGCCATCTTCCACAACAAAGGGTTTCGTCATCTACCTATTGTTTCACCAGAGCAGGGGCTTATTGGTATTTTGTCTGATCGCGATGTGCTGCGATATATGAGTGGCGTAACGAGCACATATAATAAAACGGTAACGCATGATACTACCGGTAAGGTGACAGAGCTGATGACGTCGAACGTCCTTTCAACCAGTAGCGATACCGATGTGAGGTACATAGCGCGCCTGTTCGTTGAAAACCGCATCGGAGCTATACCGGTGGTACTGGAAAATGGTGACTTAGCTGGAATTATCACACGCAGTAATATCCTCGATGCAGTGATGCGGCACTTTAATATGGCGCTTTGGGCTTAGTGTCTTAGAAAATAGAAACTAATGATTAATATATTGGTTCGGAGAATTTGATGTTGAATAATAATGAACTTAAGCCGGAATCACTTTTTACCCGAACTGATCCTGGTGTTTTACAATTCAAGACCACAGATGAGTTGCAAGGACTTGAAGAGGTCATTGGTCAGGCGCGCGCCATTGATGCTATCGAGTTTGGAACGCAGATTAAAAAGCCGGGGTTTAATGTATTCGTCCTTGGCCCGTCAGGGGTCGGCAAGCAGTCAACTGTTCTACAATATTTATCCGCGCAAGCGGCTTCAAGGGGTGTACCTTCTGACTGGTGTTATGTAAATAATTTTGCACATCCTCACCAACCTTCGATGCTGCAATTGCCTGCAGGTAAAGGTCAGCAGTTATCCGATGATATGCAGAAACTGATCCGTGATGTCCGCACATCGATGCCCATTGCATTTGAGTCAAATGAATACAGAGTGAAGCACAAAGAAATTCAAGAGAAGTATGAAGGTTTCCGAGAAGAGGCTTTTCGGAAATTATCTGAAGATGCGGTTGCCGACAGTGTGTCGATTATCAAGAACGAAGATGATTATGAGCTGGGGCCCATTATTGATGGCAAGGTTATTGATGTTGAAGAGTTTTTAAAGCTTCCCAAGGACAAGCAAGAGGAGCTGACTGATGTCATCGAGATTTATGAGGATAAACTGAGCGCGCTATTACACGGGATGCCACGGCTTGCAAGAGAGGAAAGCGAAGAGATACAAAAACTTAATCACATTACTGCCATCGTTGCTGTCGAATCCTTAATCAATGGCCTCGTTGAACATTACTGTGACCACCCGGATGTGTGTCGTTATTTTAATAATGTAAAAAATGATATCGCAATGCATGTGGATGACTTCATCGACCACAAGGAATCCGTTGATCTCATGGGCATAATAAGTGGCGAGGTGGTCTCGTTCAAGCGTTATGAAGTTAATCTGCTAATCGATAATGAAAAAGCCACGGGCGCACCTGTTATTTATGAGGATCACCCTATTTACCAAAACCTGATAGGCAGGGTGGAGCATGAATCGAGGATGGGAGCTCTGGTTACCGATTTCACGCATATAAAACCCGGGGCTCTACATAAGGCAAATGGCGGTTACCTTGTGTTGGAAGTTAATAAGTTATTACGCTATCCATTCTCATGGGATGCACTGAAGCGTGCACTGTATGCCAACAAAATCTCAATACAATCATTAGGCTCTCTGTACGGTATTGTTGACACGGCAAGTCTCGAACCTGAACCTATCCCGCTCGATATAAAATTGGTGCTGCTCGGCGAGAGAATATTTTATTACCTGTTGCTTGAACACGATCCTGAGTTTAGCGAGTTATTTAAAGTTGCGGCTGATTTTGAAGGGGAGATGGATAGGACGGAAGATAATATTCAACTCTATGCAAGAATGATTGCGACCTTGGCAAAGAAGGAAAAGCTTCTGGCATTTGATGCGCCTGCGGTATCCAGAATTATTGAACATGCTGCGCGGCTTGCCAATGACGCCGAAAAACTTTCAGCACATATGCTGAGCATTGTAGATCTGATGAATGAGTCGGAGCATTGGGCGAAAAAAGCCGGCAAGACGGTTGTTAGTTCAAGTGAGGTGCAGCAGACAATCGATTCCCAGGTACACAGGGCAGACAGGCTCCGAGACAATGTGCATGCCGAAATACAGCGCAATACCATTTTGATAGACACTGATGGGGACAAGGTGGCATCTGTAAATGGTCTGGCGGTATTGGATCTGAGTAATTTTCGTTTTGCTCACCCTGTTCGCATCACGGCCACAACGCGTCTTGGCGACGGGGAGGTTATTGATATAGCGCGCGAGGTTGAGCTGGGTGGTTCAATACATTCCAAGGGGGTATTGATACTGTCGTCATTCCTCGCATCGCGATACACAAAACAATTCCCATTGTCAGTGTCAGCCAGCCTGACGTTCGAGCAGTCCTACGGCATGATCGAGGGTGATAGTGCATCGCTGGCCGAGTTATGCGCCTTGCTTTCTTCGCTTGCGGATGCGCCTATCCATCAGTACCTGTCCGTGACGGGTTCTGTCAATCAATTGGGACAAGTCCAGGCGATCGGTGGAGTGAATGAAAAGATTGAGGGTTTTTTTGACGTCTGTAAAACAAGAGGTTTGAACAGTAAGCAGGGGGTCATTATTCCAGCTTCTAATATTAAACATCTGATGCTAAGACAAGATGTCATCAAGGCCGTGGAAGACAAACAGTTTCATATATATCAGGTTGAAAATATCGATCAGGCTATCGAGGTGCTGACGGGGATCCCGGCCGGTGAGGTCGACACAAGCGGAAAGTTTCCAGATAAAAGTATTAACTTCCAGGTCGAACAGAAACTCCTGAAAATGTCCCAAACGCGCGAGAAATTCGGCAAGGCAAAGAAATAAGTAAGACCACGAATATCTATCTATCCATCAAAAAGTTAATTTTATTACGCGAGTCATATGGTAGTGCCGATGCCACTGAGAAAAGCATCGGAAAGTTCACCACAGGGCTATGAAGGGGAACGCTTTCCTCTTTGAATTCGACATCGCCTTCCCTGGCAATGAACTCTACTGTTAGGACCGGCTGCATGATGGTAAGTCTCTATTTCATCATGTGAGGCATGTTTATATGCCCCCTATGGTGATAACCACAATCATTCACCTTATGAGCTCTTTTGAATTGTACTCGCTGCTCCGTGTTTAGCAGGTCATACTTCTGATTTCGTGATTTTATTCTGATCTCAATGATTTTCCGCTCCAACGCATGAATGTCATTATGGACGTTACTGATTTTTTCGACGTCAGGACGTTCCTCAGCGTAGAGCTTATCGAGCATTGCGGATAAGTCAGATATCCTGTTTTTCAGGCTGTGGGTCTGATGACGGGTTTTGTCACGAATGGAATTGAATTTTTCACGCTGTTCCTTACTTAAATTCAGCTCGTTCGCACAATCATGATGCGAGCGATGTTCCTGCATCATGTGCCCTGAGTGTCCTGAATCTCTATGCGCGTAGGACTGGATTGTATAAAATAGACATGCCAAGCATGCGAAAAAATAAATAATGGGTATCCGGTGATTTTTAAACATTACCATAACCTCCAGAGTAAGATGTTAACTCATTATTAGTATTATTTATTCAGTAGGCGCCGCGCCAAGCTCGGGCGTTTCAGTGTCTTCAGGTGGCTCAAAGCGTCCTTTCCCCTCATAGGCCTGGTATTCGGAAAGGTCCAGTTTTCCATCTCCGTCCTTATCTATATTCTTAAATTCCTTTTTAAGGTCTTTCCTGACCTTGGCCTCATCTTTGCTGATGACAGCGTTGCCATCTGTATCAAGTTCTTCAAACTTTAGCGGAAATTCCTCGGCCGCCACAGCATAGTGGATAAATAAGGTGCTCAGAAACAGGCTAATAAGTATTGTTGGTGTACGCATGGTTAACTCTCCCATGGTTGTGATTCTTTGGTAGGTGACGTGTATCTGTCAGTGGCGTATTAGCGCCATAGTCAGATGGCTTAGGAACATAATTACTTAAATAAAAAAAAATATATATACGTACATTTACTAAGTAGGTGACAATCCTATTTAAGGTAGGAACTATGTGGTATCTACAGGTATTATGAGATGCATCGTTCATGTTGAAGGTAAGCATCATGCCGTTCTGAAATAGGAGAATATTTACCAAGAACTGTTGATGTGGTTGTAATGAATAAATTATTAATTCTGATAGTTACTTTATGACAGGAATGGCGGTAGAGTAATAGCTTGTAGATGTCTTAACGTTTATATCTTCTGTTGGTAATGGAGGAATGTATGTCAGATATCAAGGACCCGTCACTTGCAAGTGCGGGTGAATCGCGGATCGAATGGGCGCTCAAGGAGATGCCCGTTATGCGTGGCTTGATGCAGACCCTCGTTGACGAACGCCCCCTTGAAGGCATACGCATTAGTGCTTGCCTGCATATCACAACCGAAACGGCCAACCTGGCACGCACCCTGAAGATGGCAGGTGCAGATATTGTATTGTGTGCGAGTAATCCACTCAGCACTCAGGATGATGTCGCCGCGGCACTGGTGTCGAAATACAAGATCCCTGTCTATGCTGTTCGGGGTGAAACCACTGATATTTATTATCAGCATATTCAGTCTGCATTAGATCATCAGCCACAACTCACCATGGACGATGGGGCTGACCTTGTCAGTGAACTGCATAAAACACGCACTGATTTACTGGATGGAATGATTGGTGGTACCGAAGAAACCACCACAGGTGTCATTCGCCTGCGTGCCATGGCTCGTGACAAGGCACTTAAGTTCCCCATCTTGGCCGTCAACGACGCCATGACCAAACATCTTTTTGATAACCGTTATGGTACCGGGCAAAGTGCACTGGACGGTATCATCCGTGCCACTAATATCCTGTTGGCTGGCAAGACTTTTACCGTGGTGGGCTATGGTTGGTGTGGTCGTGGTGTAGCCATGCGCGCCGCAGGCCATGGTGCCAACGTTATCGTTACCGAGGTGGATGCACTACGCGCACTGGAGGCCAGTATGGATGGCTACCGTGTCATGCCGCTTATGGATGCCGCTAAACAATCCGATTTTATCCTGACGGTGACAGGCGACAAGCATGTTATCGATGAGGCACATATGCGCGTTATGAAGGACGGTTGCGTACTTGCCAATGCCGGGCACTTCAATGTCGAGATCAATATCCCTGCGCTTGAAGAGCTTAGTGTCAGCAAGTCTCGTCCACGACCTATGGTAGACGAATACAAGTTTGCCGATGGTCGAAGCCTGTGTCTGCTTGCCGAGGGTCGTCTGGTTAATCTGGCCGCGGCAGAAGGACATCCATCTACTGTAATGGATATGAGTTTCGCCAACCAGGTACTGTGTGCCATCTACATGCTTAACAACCGTGACAGTCTGGAAAATGCTGTGCACAGTGTTCCGTTCGAAATCGATGAGGAAATAGCACGACTGAAACTCGCCGCTATGGGGAGAAGCATCGATCAACTAACCGCTAAGCAGCAGCAATATCTTTCGTCGTGGCAAGAGGGAACATGACATGGGCGTCGTCGATGCTGTCATGGATAAGAAACGCAAGTCCCTGTTGGAACAGATTGAGGCCGAGGCAGGCTATACAGTTTCGTATACAGGCAGGCGCAGATTTAATGGCCAGGTAATGTCCGCGATGGCCGCAGTACCCAGAGAAAAATTTGTTCAGAAAGCGCTACTACCGTTTGCCTATGACAATGAACCACTACCGATAGGTTATGGGCAGACCATCTCCCAGCCTTATATCGTTGCCCTGATGACCGATATGCTGGACCTGACAATAGACAGTCGCGTGCTGGAGATCGGCACCGGTTCCGGCTACCAGACAGCGGTTCTTTCGTTGCTCGCGAAAAGAGTTTACAGCATCGAGAAGATTCCCGATCTTGCCGAATTGGCAAGTAAGAGGCTGAAGAAACTGGCCTATGATAATATTGAAACCCGTTGCTGCAACGGCTACCAGGGCTGGGAGGAAAAGGCACCCTTTGATGCCATTATTGTAACGGCTGCAGCCACACATATTCCTGATGCACTCGTTAAACAACTCAAGCCCGGTGGACGCATGTTAATTCCTGTTGGTCTGCAATATATGCCACAAGAACTCATGTTGGTGGTAAAGGATAAGGATGGGTCGATTCGAAGCCAGTCGATTCTTGATGTTTCCTTTGTGCCGCTCGTCGCTGAGGATGACGAAAAAGATAGTGAGATGGGAAGAACATCATAAAGAGATGGCTGAAAAGGATTTTATGCCTTATCAGGGTTTCGGAAATAGCCCGCTAGAATATAAACAAAAGGATTTATGTTTATGACAAGGTTGACACGGATACACATATTTATAGCAATGCTGTTGGCGGCAGGCATGCTGCTGAATATGGTGTCTGCCAGCAACGCGAGTGGTCAGGTTTTTCAGTTAAGCATCGATGGGGTTATTGGTCCGGCAACCGATGATTATATTGAACGGGCGCTGCAAACGGCTGCAGAGTCACGTGCCGAACTGGTGGTGATCAAAATGGATACGCCGGGTGGCCTGGATACGGCGATGCGCGGTATTGTTAAGAGTGTTACCAATTCAGCCGTGCCGGTTGCGAGTTTTGTTGCCCCGACGGGGGCACGCGCAGCCAGTGCCGGTACCTTTATTCTCTACGCAAGTCACATTTCTGCCATGGCGCCTGGTACCAACCTGGGTGCGGCAACGCCTGTACAGATAGGTGGGATCACGGCACCTGCTAAAACAGATAAGCAGCAGGATAAAGACAAGGCCGGTAAAGAGGACAAGTCTGGCAAGCTGCCCATCGCTGCCGCCGACGATGCCATGAAGATCAAGTTGGTCAATGATGCCGTGGCCTACATCCGGGGACTGGCACAGCTGCATAGTCGTAACGAAGAATGGGCAGAAAAGGCTGTGAGAGAGGGCGCCAGTTTGCCGTCGCATGATGCCTTGAAACTGAACGTGATCGATATTATCGCTACTGGAATGGGTGACCTGTTGCAGCAGCTTGATGGTCGTGAGGTTATTGTACAAGGCGAAAAACGCACACTGCATACTGACGGACTCAGCATCAGGCTACTGGAACCGGACTGGCGCAGTCGTTTTCTCAGCGTGATCACCAACCCGACGATTGCCTACATCCTGATGCTTATCGGTATCTATGGATTGATACTGGAATTCTCCAATCCCGGTGCGATTGTGCCGGGTACCGTTGGTGCGATTTCGATCGTAATTGCACTCTATGCCTTCCAGTTATTGCCTGTTAATTATGCCGGGATGGCGCTCATCATGTTAGGTGTGGCGCTAATGGTCGGCGAGGCCTTTGAGCCGAGTTTCGGCGTGCTGGGAATTGGCGGAATTGTCGCATTCATTATCGGTTCGGTCATTTTGATAGACACGGATGTGCCGGGTTTCATGATCGATATTTCGGTGATTATTACCTTCGCTTTGATTAGTGCACTGATTTTTATTCTTGTTATTGGTATGGCGATAAGGGCACGAAGACGACCCGTGGTAAGTGGTCTTGAAGAAATGATCGGTGGCGAGGCTATTGTAATAGATGATTTCGACCACAAGGGCATGGTCAATATACACAGTGAATTATGGCAGGCTGTTAGTGACAGGCCTTTGCGTAAAGGTCAGCTGGTGAAGGTTACAAGTATCAGTGGTCTGACACTGGAAGTTAAACCGAATAACACATCACCGAATAACACATCAATAGAGGAGAAAGAATAATGGCCGCATATACTCTTTATATAGTGCTGGCGTTTGTAGCTATGTTTTTGTTCGCCGCGATAAATATCCTTCGTGAATACGAACGTGGCGTGGTTTTCCTGTTGGGACGTTTCTGGAAGGTCAAGGGGCCGGGGTTTATTATTATTATCCCGTTTATTCAGCAAATGGTCAGGGTTGATCTGCGTACAGTTGTAATGGATGTGCCCAGCCAGGATGTTATATCGCGAGACAATGTCTCCGTGCACGTTAATGCCGTCGTTTATTTTCGTGTTATTGATCCTGAAAGGGCAATTATCCAGGTGGAGAACTACTATGCCGCCACCAGTCAGTTGGCACAGACGACGTTGCGTTCCGTATTAGGTAAGCACGAACTTGACGAAATGCTGGCTGAGCGTGAAAGCTTGAACGTTGATATACAGAACAGTCTTGATCAGCAAACTGATGCCTGGGGTATCAAGGTAAGTAATGTGGAAATCAAACACGTTGACCTGGACGAAAGTATGATACGTGCGATTGCCAAGCAGGCCGAGGCTGAACGTGTACGCCGGGCCAAAATCATCCATGCCGAAGGTGAAATGCAGGCCTCTGGAAAATTGCTGGAAGCAGCGCAGACCCTTTCTGAGAAATCCGAGGCAATGCAATTGCGTTACCTGCAGACCCTGACTGAAATTGCAGGTGAGCGAACCAATACTATTGTTTTCCCACTGCCAATGGAGCTGCTTGAAAGGTTGACAGGAAAAAGTAAAGAAACCTGAGCGCATCATCATTGTCGTTGGTTGTTGGTAAAGTCAGTTAATAACAGGAAGTGAGAGGGTCTAAGTGATGGATGAAGAAACCAAAACCTTGTTGCGTAGTATTGCTCATCACCTCAAGTGGGTGATAGTCATGTTGGCGGCCATCGTTGCCTTGTTGGTTACCTATGCCGTGGAATGAATAAAATTAATGCACAGCAGCCCGCGCTTATCATTTCAATGATGAAGCCTGGGCTATACGGACACCCCGTAGAAAAATGTGAGTTGATCGAAACCCATATCTCATGGGTCATCCTGACCGGGCCTAATGCCTACAAGATAAAAAAACCGCTTAACCTGGGCTTCCTGGATTTTTCAACATTGGAAAAGCGACATTTTTGTTGTGACGAGGAAGTGCGTCTTAATACTCGTCTGGCGGCGGAGATCTATCTGGAGGTTGTGCCGATTACCGGCTCGGCAGAGCATCCATGTTTGGCAGGTAAAGGCCCGGTAATTGAATACGCCGTGAAGATGCTAGAGTTCCCACAGCAGGCACAACTGGATCGGCGACTTTATGCCGGGCAATTACGCGCCACGCATATCGATTCGATTGCGAAAATGATCGCTGATTTCCATCAAGGTATAGCCGTTGCTGACGACAGTATGGTTTATGGTTCGCCCGAGCAGGTTGCCCAGCCTGTTGTCGAGAATTTTAGTCAAATTCGTGAACAATATCGTGGCCACATAAAAGAGCAGGTATGGGCGGGTATACTGGAAGAGCTGGAGCAATGGGCAGAAAAAAGTTTTAGTAGCTTACGTCCGTTATTTGCAGAGCGTAAAGATGGGCAGTCTATACGCGAATGTCATGGTGACCTGCATTTGCGAAACCTGGCCTGGCTTGATGATGCACCGCTGGCCTTTGACTGCATCGAGTTCAACCCGAGCCTGCGCTGGATTGATGTGATCAGCGAAGTGGCTTTTCTGGCTATGGATCTGCAGGCCCGTCAACAGCCGGAACTGGCACAACGATTCCTGAATGCCTATCTTGAAAATACCGGTGATTATGCGGGTACACGTGTCCTGACATTTTACCTGCTTTATCGTGCCATGGTGCGGGCCAAGGTTGATGCCATACGTGCCTGCCAAGCAGGTATTAGCGAAGCGGAAAAGGTTCAGGCCGAGAATGACCTGCTGGGCTATTTACAACTTGGGGAATCGTATATTCAGCCAGGCAGTCCGAAATTGATTATTGCCTATGGTATGTCCGCCACGGGTAAGACCACTCTGACACAAACATTGCTGGAAAAATTAGCTGCGATCCGGATCCGTTCTGATGTGGAAAGAAAACGCCTGTTCGGATTGCCTGCAGAACAGGCCGCCTCTGCTGAGACTGGGGCGGGAATATATAGTGGTGATGCCACGCAACGTACCTATATGAAATTGGCTGAGCTTGCTGATCACGTCATTGATGCCGGTTACCCGGTAATCATTGATGCAACCTGTCAAAAGTATGAACAACGCGAACTATTTCAGAAGCTGGCGGCCGCAAAACAAGTGCCATATGTCATTCTTGAATTCACCGCCTCGGTGGAAGTACTACGAGAACGAATTGTTAACAGGGAGAAGGGTGCCTCCGATGCGGATCTTGCTGTGCTTGAACATCAAATTTCACACTGGCAAGGATTGCGAGACGAGGAACAGATTCATGCTTTGGTGGTGAACACTGAAAAGGCACTGGGTATGGAACAGCTGGCTGAACAGATTGCACATAAGGCATGAGCGATCTTTATAATACCATTCGTATATAGCTTATTAAGTATTACCGTAGATTTTTAGCGAATAGCTGGAGTTGCTCGAACTCAGATTAATTGAATTACTTTCCGGATGACGGCTTCATTTTATTTCCAGAACTCCCACCATTGGCGTGATGTTTCGCGTGCTGGTTCAGCCATGTCAGATCCTTTACCGGACTCTTTGTGCATTTCCTCTGTAGTACGAGTTTGTTCACGATTTTTGCTGGCGTCACCGGAAGTTGACTCCTGGCGGGTACGTTTCTCCATTTCCTTTTCGAGACGTTCACGCTCTTGCTCGGTTCGGCCATTGCTAGCACTTTGTTCCATGCGCTTGCGTACTGACTGTTCAGCCTCGCTACGTTGTTTACCGTCATTTTGTGATGTTCCGCTTTCGAATCCTTGTTTGCCGCTCCCACCATGCTGACTAGCTGATACGGTTAAGCCTGTGGCTAACAATGCACATGTAATGATGGTTAACAATGGCAGTGAATTTTTCATGTTTTTTCTCCAGCTAAGTGATTGACGAGAAGAGTTATAGCCACCGTTAGCTAAACTCTAATCGGAACGGGGGACAACTTTGCAATAATGCCAATATAGTATGGATTTTTCTATCCGTATATCTACGTATATAGATATGAGTGACGATTATTGTAGTATTTATAATATTTATTAGAAGAAACTAAATCACAGGGTGAGCACTGAGCTGCTTACCCTGTATGTTTAGATATTTTCGTTGATAAATGTTGATGGAGAAGCCGTGATGAAAAAAACTCACATGTACGTTAAATCTGGAGTAAGTCGCTGGTTCAAACTGTTGGTTACAGTTGCCTTAACTACACTCTATGGGTGCGCACAGCAACCTTCTAATGAGCAATCTGGACAGGTTGTAGGTGGCGTCCTTGGGGGCGTGCTAGGTAGTCAGGTAGGCAAAGGCAGTGGAAGAACCGCTGCTACTATTGTCGGCACTATAATTGGAGCGGTAATTGGTGGGAATGTTGGGCGAACCATGGATGAAGTGGATCGTATGAAGACTGCAAAAACGCTTGAAAGCAATCGCGACTATCAAGCATCCACTTGGAAAAACCCGAATACAGGTAATAATTACACGACCGTACCCACACGTACCTATGAATCTGCTCAAGGCCCGTGTCGCGAATATACCGTTGAAGCGATCATTGGCGGTAAAAAAGAGCAAGTTTATGCTACGGCATGTCGTCAGCAGGATGGCAGTTGGAAGAATATTTAAGAAGGGGGTCTGTCATTTTATTTTTAATTTCTAATATTTCATATTTATCATTTAAAACTTTAAATGATTATAAAATTTTCGTATTTGCTCATGCAAATAATAAAGGATGGCAAGGCTATGAAGTGGGGTAATATATATTCACTGAATTCTTTTTTTGCAATTGCTGCGCGGATTATTAATATAGCACACATCAGATAGCTTAAATCTTTAAGGTAAAAATCATGAGATCTATTAGATTTAGTACCTTTTTCACTTTCAATTTCAAAAGCTGCGGAAATTTTCCATTTGTCGTGAACAGTCATTCTTTCATCATATACTGAAAATACTTTAACATTAGTTGCGCTTATCTCATTGTTATATTTATCTATGCAATATTCACCAATTTTTTTTTAATGAATCATCTGAATTAAATATACTCAAAACATCATGGTCGAATCTTACTAAAGCTTCGTAATTAGAAAAAACAAAAAATCGCCAATAAGAAAACAAGAAACCAATAATAAGAAAATACCAAACCCAATATGGCTCAATATCTGTAACTCCAAAGATATTTGTAACATTACCACCAGATAGAGATAGCATTAATATTATTAAAGAAATAGTAATAACGGGTTTAAAATAACAAGACTAACTGACGTTGCTGCTTATAAGCATCTAGCAGTTGTTCTAAAAAAAATGTTCCCCTCAGCTGATTAACCGAAAAGGACAGCCCCTCAGGCGACCAGAATATATCATCCTCGAAATACCACATATCCCACATGCCACCCAACTTAACATAATATATATTATACGCACTAACATAAGCACATTAGGAGCGGGCTATAAGCGGCTGTGGTCATCCAG
>JAGLUW010000020.1 GCA_023134145.1 Sulfuriflexus sp.
GTGGCTGCGGCATATTTTTACGCTGTTGCTGCACCCAGGCAGGCATTGGTGGACGTGCCGGTGGCTGAGGACGCATTGGTGGTTGCGACATGTTTTTACGTTGTTGTTCCACCCACGCTGGCATCGGTGGACGTGCCGGTGGCTGAGGACGCATTGGTGGTTGCGACATGTTTTTACGTTGTTGCTGTACCCATGCTGGCATCGGTGGACGCTGTTGTGCTGGTCGACGCATCTGTGGTTGCGGTGCATTCTGACGTTGTTGTTTCACCCACTCAGGTATTGGTGGACGTTTCATTTGTGTTTGGTACGGTCCAGGTGGTGGTGGAACAAAAGCTTGTGCCTGCTCTGTCATTTCAGCCATCGCTGAGTTTGCCATCACAACACCTAACGCCACTGTTGCTAGTTGCATCTTTGTCCATTTATTCATCGCTGTTCCCCGTTTCACAGATTTCATTCGTCAATATCCTGTTTCAACTGAATTCCACGTCTGGCACGTGACTTCTTCTTCGCCGTTTTTTTCTTTATTACTTTCTCTTTTGTAACCGTCGCTTTCTTGGTAGCAGGCTTCTTCTTTTTAGGAGCCTTCTTAGTAACAACCTTCTTAGTAACAACCTTCTGCGGAATTTCTTCCACTTCTGCCGCCTTCTCCATGTCCGCCGGTAGTGGAGGTGGCGTTTCTTCCTGTTCTACTTTCAACTCGTTCGAAACACCGTCATCAGAATTATCCGACTCGGTATCTATTGTGTCATCGGGCTCACTCGAAACATCAGGATCATTAGAACCATCTGGATCGCCTGAGCCATTACCACCAGAACCACTACCACCAGAACCGTCAGGTGGTGTGTTATCCCCATCGTTATTTTCAGTCGCTTTCTTGCCAAACAAACCAACAAGGAAAGCAATTAATGCGCGAAAAAATTTCTCTATCGCTATCGAACCTGCTAGTAGCGTATCACCAATCGCATATTCCCGTGCAACACGTTGTTCTTGACGTGAAAGTTGTGCTCCGTCATTCATGGCACAATCTGCATCACCACCTGATGGTGTTATTCCCGCCATCAGATAAAATTGTTTCTGTGCACTAATACAACCGAGCGGTATCACCACCAAGGTCAAAATCGTTGCCACTGCCGTACCAAATAATAAACTGGCTGCCATACCCTGAAAAATCGGATCCGTTACAATCGCCGCAGCACCCGCCATCAAGGTTAGTGCCGTAATCAAGATCGGCCGCATGCGAGTCTGCCCTGCCGATATCACGGCTTCACGGATCGGTGTACCTCGTTTAACCTCATTACTGACAAACTCAACCAACAAAATTGAGTTTCGCACAATGATCCCCGCCAAGGCGATAAAACCAATCATTGAGGTTGCAGTGAATTCTGCACCAAGAACCCAGTGTCCGGGTATGATCCCGATCAAGGTTAGTGGAATTGGTGCCATAATTAGGCCACCAATCCGGAAATTTTTGAATTCCCAGACGATTAATCCGTATATAAGGAGCAATGCAACCATAAAGGCCGCGCCCATGTCTCGGAAGGTTTCATAGGTAACAGTCCATTCGCCCGTCCACTCGAAGCCCGAAATATCATCACTAGCAGGAGGCCCCAGTAAACCGTTTGGCATACCGGTGATTTTTACGCCGTCAGGTGTCGTGTAATTTTCCAATAAATCTTCAACACCGAACATACCGTAAATAGGTGCGCCCAAATCGCCTTCCATTTCACCGGTGACATATTCAATTGCTCGAAGATCTTTATGATAAATAATTGGCTCTTCAATATGACGAACAAAACGACCTAATTCAGCAAGCGGTAACGGCGTACCGTCACGAGCGCGAATCGGCAAGTTACCTAAACGTTGCAATTGCGCACGTACTGCCAATGGCACCTGCATAACGATCCAGGTTGGTTCTAATACCGCTTCACGTTTTACATCGCCAAGACGATAATCACCCATCGCCATATCAAGGTTACGATTAATGTCATCAACACTGATGCCGTGTCGTACTGCTTTTTCAACATCAACTTCAAATCGCCAGAATTCGTATTCGCCGGTAAGGTAATTATCAACGTCAACAACATTATCAACATCTTCAAACATGCGCGTCATATCGCGCGCAACCTGACGGCGTGTTTCTGCATCTGGTCCATAGACTTCGGCAACCACTGTTTGCAAGACCGGTGGTCCCGGTGGCATTTCTACAATTTGAATCTTGGCATCAATATTATTACGACGAATGTAATCCCATAGTAGATGACGCGCCTCAACAGCAACGGCATGACTACCACGTTCACGATGTTCTTTATCGGTCAGCATAACTTGAATGTCAGCCTGCCATGCTTCCTTACGTAAAAAGTAATGACGAACCATGCCATTAAAATTAAACGGCGATGAAGTACCCGCATAATTTTGCATTGCAGTTACTTCAGGAATTTGTCGCAGCTGCTCAGAAAGCTCAGCGGCTAAGTTTGCTGTTACCGGTAATGCCGTACCTTCGGGCATATTAATAACAACATTAAATTCTGGTTTGTTATCAAATGGCAACATCTTCACTGTCGCCGCATTAAAGTAAAACATTGAACAAGCAAGGAAGGTGAGTAAAACCATGCCACCAAGAAATGCAAAGCCAAGTTTTCGATTAGTGCAAAGCGGCATCATGATAGGTCTGTAAAAACGACCAATCCGTTCACGTGAACGTAATTCAGCCTCTTCTGCTTTCTTCAAGGCTTCCAGTTTTGGACGTACCCGCATTGCCAACCAAGGTACAAAAACAAATGCCGCTATCAATGAAAATAACATCGCAGCCGAACCTAATACAGGAATCGGGCGCATGTAGGGTCCCATCAAACCACTCACAACACCCATCGGTAACATGGCAGAAATAATTGCCAAGGTAGCGAGAATAGTTGGGTTGCCCACTTCGCGCACCGCATCAACCGCAATCGCTGCGGTAGTCTTGCCTGCATCAAGCCAACGCCTGAAAATGTTTTCGACGACAACCGTCGCGTCATCAACAAGAATACCGATAGAGAATACCAGCGCAAACAAACTGACTCGGTCAATGGTGTAATCAAGTATCCATGTCGCCCAAACCGTAACCAGAATAACGATCGGAATGACGGCAGTAACAACCGAAGCGGCACGAATGCCCAAACCAATCCAGCACAGCACACTCACGGCAACTGCCGCTTCAAACAGTGCCAATAATAATTCGTTAACTTTATCGTCTGCTGTCTGTCCGTAGTTACGAGTGATAGTAACGTTTACATCATTAGGAATAAGTGAGCCTTTCAATGAATCTAATTTAGCAAGAATAGATTCAGCAACGGTTACACCATTGGTACCAACCTTCTTAGCAACCGCAATCGTAACAGCAGGTACTGCCGTTGCTAATGGAACGAAATCATTATCAGCATGGCCACTATAAAATGTGACTAGCTGAGATGAGTCAGCCGGTTCCTGTGTAACCGATGCAACATCACGAACATACACAGGCGCATCATCACGAATACCGATAACAAGGTCGGCAACATCCTGCGCAGTAGTTAAAAAAGCACCACTATAAACAGTAAATACGCGACCACTCGATTCAATGCCACCAACATCCAACTCAGTATTAGCCGTACGAATAGTCTGTGCTAATTCATCCAGCGTTATACCATGACCACTTAATCGTTCAGGCGATGCCTCAATACGAATCTGTTCAGTACGCCCGCCGGTTACAAAACCGTTACCTGTATCCGGCACTTGACTGAGACGTTGTAAAACATCAAGAGATAAACGTCGTAAGGTTGCATCATCAACTGTTTCAGACCACAAGGTTGCAGCAACGATTGGAACATCATCAATACCTACCGGCTTAACCAAAGGCATCGCCACACCGGGTGGAATACGATCGAGGTTTGACTGTACTTTGTCGTGCACCTTAACGATCGATGCACCCAGTTCTTCACCTACCTTAAAACGAACTGTAACAATGGCTGCACCGCGCATCGTCGCCGAATAAATATGACGTGTGCCAGGAATTTCACCCATGATTCGTTCGAGTGGTTCAGTAACAAGGGTTGTCACTTGTTCTGCAGATGCACCTGGGTACTGCACATAAACATCAACCATCGGTACAGAAATTTTTGGATCTTCCTGGCGAGGTGTGAACATCAAGCCCAATATGCCAATAGCAAGAAAGGCAAATATCAATAATGGTGTAACGGGCGAATCGATAAACTGTTTAGCGATACCACCTGCAACACCTGGGTCTGGCATATTTTCTTGTGATGAATTATTTTCAGTCATGTTATATACAGATCAATTTATTATTATTTATAACTACTAGTCTTTGTTTCAGATCAATATTTTGTATTTATCTGATACCCATCACAGGCTGGCCTGCACGGTAACCAGGTTGAGGCGCGGCCAAAATAACTTCACCCGTTCTCAATCCTGACAACACAGGAACATAACCGTTACCCAACGGCTCACCTAAACGGACTAATCTAAGCTGTGTTTTATTATCTGAACCAAAAACAAATACCGCAGGTAAACTACCGCGACGGATAGCTGCCCCAGAAGGAATAACCGGTGTTAATTGGCCAGTAGAATTTCCATCTGGCAACATCACTTCAGCATACAAACCGGGCCCTCCTGAAGTACGTTCCGGTAAATCAAGCTTGACCGTAACTGTGTGGCGATGGTCATGCGCGGCTGGATAGATTTGAGCAACGCGCGCCTCAACTTGTCCACCAACATCGAGCCGTGCCGGAATCGACATACCAACTTGTAGCCCACCAACAATACGTACAGGCACTTCAACCGCGATTTGTAAGCGGCTCACATCCGCAATACTTACCAGAGGCGCACCTGGCTGAACCGTGTCGCCAATTTCTACAAATTTCCTTGTTAACACACCAGAGAATGGTGCAAATGTTCGCGCATCACGCAACTTCGCTTCAACGGCATCAATACCAGAATGTGCTTGCAACATTTGCGACTGGGCTTTTTGCACATCCGTACTTTGGCCGTACAAGTCAGCCTGTCTTTCTAACCACGGATTACCCATACCAAGATTACTGCCGACACCACGGGTAAAGAATTGATCAAACATCGATGGCATTCCCATGCCCGGCATACGACCAATGTCGCGAGATTTTGGTGCCCATAATTCACGCGAGTACTGCACGCGACTATTTCTTAACATTGTTTCCGCTGTGCCTAACTGCGCTAAAGCACGACGACGTTCTGCTTTAAGTCCATCGTCACTCAAACCAATAATCAGCGCCTGCTTGGTAAACCAGTCACCTTCTTTACCCGCAAGAAATTCAACACGGCCAGGAAGTTGCGCGGTCAAGGTCACTTCGCGCATAGCGACAACCGTTCCACCTAAAATCATTGAGTTATTTTGTGGTGCAGCCACAACACGGTAGACGCCCGCGCCGCCTTGATAGAATTGGCCTCGCTGCTGTGCTGGCATGAAACCTGGATATTGCCCAGCTTCTAGCAAGAAGGGTGTTAGCAGCCCTATAGTCAATAATGCACTCTTTATATAGTGACTGGTCATACTCATTCCTTTCATACTCTATACCACTCGTTCTTATCATTTTTGGTTATCGAATTTCGGAGGTCGCGAAAATCAATAACCTGTTATTTTATATAAGGTTAAAGCACAATATCGCAGGCAAGTCGCAATATAGAAACACTTATAATATATTAGTATTTAGTTATTTAACTAATAGCTTATATTTATTGCGAGCGCAACAACAAAATCAGAATATACTCTACTACAATTTTTGTTTTAGGGAACTAATTTCTCCCCCTCAAATAGCCGTTAATTAGGAGATGTTCGCCGCAAAATTGGACTGATTTTAGACTCAGCGATCCATTTCAAACTGGGGTGATAAGAAGTAACTAGCAAAAAAAAGACTTTGCTAATTTTAAAACAAAGAAAATACTCGATATATCGCGAACGATAGCTGCACGTTCGCCGATTTTAAAGTCATTAAAGCCTGTGTCAGCTTATGCAGAATCTTCTGGGTGGGTAGGAAACAGTTCTCGCACAACCCATTGCGCAAATTCAGTACGTGTACAACTATCTGCACTCTTTAAACCCTGCCCCTCAACAACACGATAAATCACCATGTCTTTTTCCGGATCATCATGTTGTGCTTCATCAATGATATGTCGCACCGACCATTCCGCGCCGTGCTTACTATTCGTGTAGTAATGACCAAGCTTTATTTCAGTTGATGAAAAAGTCGGTATCTCAGCATGCTCAAGCGCGAGAGAAAAAATCTGCTGCAAATCATTCACATTTAGATCAACAACCAAATCAATGTCTTTCAACGCCCGTTCTATATATTGCTTCTCAATAACGCGTGACGTTTTTTGTTCTTGCAGAGAAGGCGTATCGGTAAAACGCATTAAACTACTTGGGTAACGACGCCAAGGGAAAATATTATTGAAGACTAAGGCTGTAATAAAAATGATCACGGTATTCAATAGTACCGGTATCAAAACATATTCATAACCCAGCGCATGGATTTGCGCATTACCAATTACCGCGGCTAATGCTGTCGCACCGCCAGGTGGATGTATGCATCGACAAACATGCATCACGCCAATGGCTAAACCAACAGCAATACCTGCCGCAAAATATAGATTGGGAATAAATTGATAACAGGCAACGCCAACCGCGGCAGAAATAAGCTGGCCTCCAAACAAGGCCCATGGTTGAGATAACTTGCCATGAGGTACCGCAAATACCAACACCGCCGATGCACCCATTGAAGGAACAATCAATGCAGCACCACTGGCACCTGTAAATTGGAAGCTCGTCCAACTAATAAGAAAGATGCCGACAAACCCGCCAAAAGCGGATGTCAATTTTTCGGCATTACTAACCGAGCCATCAATACCCAAGGTTGTTTGTATTTTTTTTAGAAAGCCATTCATCACAAATGGAAAACGTCTTGTATATTTATATGCTTTTATACTACCTTGTTTAGTGGGTGATTATCGTTTTTTATTATTAGCTTCAATTGCTTTTAACATAACAACATCGCAACGAAGTTGCCTGTTACACTTACTCTTATGGGGTAAAGCAATGATAAAAGCTCGACAACAACCGCATAAACCGCTTGATAAGGGCGTGGCATTTCATGTTCACGACGTCACCAAGACTTACCAGATGGGTGAGGTACAAGTGCATGCCCTGCGAGGAGTTGACCTCGATTTGTACAAGGGTGAGTTTACTGTGCTGCTGGGTGCTTCAGGCAGCGGCAAGTCGACCCTGTTAAATATCCTTGGTGGATTAGATACCCCTACAGCAGGTCATGTCCTTTATGGTGATCGTGATCTGACCCATGCCACCGAAAGTGAGCTAACAAAGTACCGACGCTACCATGTCGGTTTTGTCTTCCAGTTTTACAATCTAATCCCCAGTCTTACTGCTCGCGAAAACATTGCCGTAGTGACCGAAATTTCTGACACCCCCATGCAACCGGAACAAGCACTGCAACTGGTCGGGCTAAGTGAGCGTATGAATCACTTTCCAGCCCAACTTTCAGGTGGAGAGCAACAGCGCGTTGCCATTGCACGCGCCATTGCTAAAAATCCCGACGTCTTGTTATGCGATGAACCAACCGGCGCACTCGATTCAAAAACGGGCATCGTGGTGCTGGAGGCACTGCAACGAGTCAACAAGGAGTTAGGCACCACCACCGTTGTGATCACCCATAATGCAGATATTGCACGCATGGCAGATCGGGTGATTCGTCTGGCCGATGGTCGCATCAGTGAGATGCATGTCAACGAAACGAAACTCGCTCCACACGAGCTCAGCTGGTAAGCGCCACGATGAAAGCCATCGACATAAAACTTTGGCGTGAACTGTGGAATATGCGCATGCAGGCACTGGCGATTGCCATGGTGGTTGTCGGTGGTGTAAGTATTTTCATCATGGCGTTGAGCACGCTCGACTCCTTATTCGAGTCCCGCGAAAATTACTACCGAGACCATCACTTCGCCGAGGTGTTTACCTCGTTAAAGCGCGCACCACTGTCACTGGTAAAACGCATCGAGCAAATCCCCGGTGTCGATAAAGTAGAAACGCGCGTGGTTGCTTATGTGAACCTCGACGTAACCGGTTTTAGTGATCCGGTCAGTGCGCATCTTGTCTCGTTACCGAATAACAGCCGTGGATTACTCAACCAAATTTTCCTGCGTAGTGGCCGATTGCCCGAACCTGGTCGAGATAACGAGGTGCTGCTCAGCGAAAATTTTGCTCGTGCCCATGACCTGCAGGTCGGTGATAGCCTGCGCGCGACTATTAACGGTCGAAGTAAACGCATGACCATGGTCGGCACTGCCCTGTCACCAGAATACATTTACCAGATTGCACCCGGTGCCATGTTCCCTGACTACCTGCGTTACGGCATAATGTGGATGGGACGTAAACCCCTCGCCAGTGCCTACGATATGGATGGCGCGTTTAATGATGTGACGCTTACCTTGTCACGTGGCACGAATGCACAGGATGTCATTGACCGCCTTGATGACTTATTAAAGCCCTATGGCAGTGTCGGTGCCTATGCGCGCAAGGACCAACTCTCGAACCGTTTCCTGACCGAGGAACTCAAACAACAGAAAACCATCGCCACGGTGTTTCCCATTATCTTCTTCGGTGTGGCCGCGTTTTTACTTAACGTGGTAATCAGTCGCCTTATCGGTCTCGAGCGTGAACAAATCGCCAGCCTCAAGGCATTTGGTTACAGTAATTTCGCCATCGGCCTGCATTATTGCAAACTCGTGCTCATGATTACGGCCATCGGCGTAATTACCGGTATCGGTGTCGGGATCTGGATGGGCAAGGGCATGAGTCATATCTACTCGGATTACTATAGTTTCCCCACCATCACCTACGTACTCAACCCGCAGGTGATCATTGCAGCAGTGCTGATTAGCATCGTGGTGGCCGTTGCCGGCACGCTCTATGCGGTGATTGGTGCAGCCCGCCTGCCACCAGCACAGGCGATGCGGCCAGAACCACCCGCCATGTATAAAGCGACCCTGGTTGATCGCCTTGGCCTGCAACACTGGTTCTCGCAACCAACTCGTATGATCATGCGGCATATCGAACGCCGGCCACTGAAGTCTCTGTTAACCACGCTCGGCATCAGCATGGCGTGCGGCACGATGATGATTGGTGGTTTTCAGAAAGGTGCGATTGACCTCATGGTGGAGGTGCAATACAACCTGAGTCAGCGTGAAGACCTGATGGCGATTTACACCGAACCGACCTCGCTACGTTCGCTGTACTCGCTACGTAACTTGCAAGGCGTCGAACATGCCGAGGGGTTTCGTAACGTGGCGGCGAAGTTACAGTTCGAACATCGCAGCTATCGCACCTCCGTGCAGGGCATCGAACCGGAAGGCAAACTTCTGCGCCTGCTCGACACCGAGTTAAAGGTCGTTGAACTGCCGCAAGAAGGCATCGTGCTTAGTGACTACCTTGCCGGCTTGCTGCACATCAAACCCGGTGACATGCTGACCATCGAAGTGCTCGAAGGCAACCGCCCCACAGTACGGGTACCCGTGGTTGGTACGACCAAGCAGTACCTCGGTGTGAATGCCTACCTGCAGCGCGAGACCCTGAACCGCTTACTCAAAGAGGGTGATGCGATCACAGGCGCCTTGCTAAAAGTCGATGAACAGTATCAGGGCAAAGTGTACACAAGGCTGAAGGGCATGCCACGCATAGCCGGTGTAATCGAACACCACGCGGCGATTAAAGCCTTCTACGACACGCTGGCAGAAACCGTGCTGTTCTTTACCTTTATCACTACCCTACTTGGCGGCAGCATTGCCTTTGGCGTCGTATACAACAGCATGCGTATTTCCCTGTCGGAACGTAACCGCGAACTGGCCAGTCTACGCGTACTGGGTTTCGAACGCAGTGAAGTCGCATATATATTACTCGGTGAAATGGGGCTGCTGACCCTGCTGGCGATCCCGCTCGGTTTGTATCTGGGCTATGGCCTGTGCGCCTACCTGGCAGTGCAATTTGATAGCGACCTGTACCGTATTCCATTGGTGCTGGGGCCAGATGTATACGCCTTTGCAGCCTCGGTGGTGATTGGCTCATATATTATTTCCGCTATTATGATCTGGCGTAACCTAGCCCATCTCGATATGGTGGCAGTACTTAAATCCAAGGAGTAAATAGATGCGCATCGCGCTACGACAACATCCAGTCATCACTGCCATAGCAGTCTTGATTATTGTATTACTGGCGTGGGGCTTTCGGGCACAACCGGTGCTTGTCGAAACGATTGTCGCAAAACGCGCTCCCTTAACAATCACTATCGAGGAAGAAGGTCGTACCCGGATAATCGACCGCTACATCATCTCGGCACCGGTAGATGGTGTCGCTTGTCGTATGCACTTAAAAGTCGGTGATGACGTTGAACAAGGACAAGTACTACTAGGCATTACACCGCTGGAATCAGAAGTGCTGGATCCACGCAGTCGCGCCCAGGCTCAGGCAAAAGTATCTGCCGCCAAATCCACATTACGTGCCGCCGAAGAAAAGGCGCGTGCCGCTGGCGCCGCCGCAAAACTGGCCGATAACGAACTGAAACGTCTAAGCCCACTATTAGACAAAGGTCTGATTTCACGCGAAGCGTTCGATAAGGCGACAACCGAAGCACAGACCTCCTCTGCCAACAAACGCTCGGCTGATTTTAATGTTGAAGTGGCAAGGTATGAATTACAGGCGGCTCAAACCGTACTTGAATACACCGCGGGCAGCGACAGTGAACCGGCTGAACGGGTGCCCGTCCTCTCTCCTATCACAGGAAAGATCCTCAAGGTCAAACGACAATGTAAGGGTCCGGTTCGTACCGGTGAAGCATTACTTGAGGTCGGTGATCCATCGGCGCTGGAAGTAGAGGTCGATGTCCTCTCTGCCGATGCTGTGAAAATAAAACAAGGTATGAAAGTTCTGTTTGATCGATGGGGCGGTGAACAACCCCTGCAAGGTGTTGTTCGCATCATTGAACCCGTTGGTTTTACCAAGATCTCTGCACTGGGTGTTGAGGAACAACGTGTACTGATTATTTCTGATTTCACCTCACCGCATGATTTGTGGCAACGAATCGGCGATGGCTATCGTGTTGAGGCGCAATTCATACTATGGCAACAAGATAATGTTTTACAAGTGCCAGCGAGTAGCTTGTTTCGCTACAACAATGGTTGGGCAGTATTCGTAGTAGAAGATGGTCACGCCCAGCGGCGTGAAGTCAGTATTGGTCAACGCAATGGTCTGATTGCCCAGGTTCTTGAGGGAGTTAAAGCAGGCGAAGCGGTTATCAACCATCCGAGTGATAACGTTGAGCATGAGGGCAAAGTAACTCAACGCTGAATATCAATATCAGCTTAGCACCAAATTATCACGGTGAATGAGTTCTGCCTCACCAACATAGCCAAGTAGTTCTTCAATGTGTTCACTTGATTGCCCCATGATTCGGCGCGTTTCATCGGCATTGTAGTTAATCAGTCCTCGTGCCACTTCACGACCTGAATCATCCACACAACGAATGATTTCACCACGATTAAAACTGCCATCAACCGCAGCAACACCAACGGCTAATAAACTTGAACCTTGCTCACAAACTTTTTTAACCGCGCCGGCATCTAGATGCAGCGTACCATGTAGATTAATTTGCCCTGCCAACCATTGTTTGCGTGCCGTAAGAATTTCTGTTGATGCAGTGAGCAATGTACCAACTGCTTCACCTGCATAGATTTCTTGTAAGACAGATGCTCGGCGTCCTGATGCAATTACCGTTGAAGTACCAGAACCTGCCGCTAATCGTGCTGCGCGTAACTTGGTCAACATACCACCACGGCCAAGTGCTGAACCCTCACCGGCTAATGCCATGAGAGACTCATCGTTAGCATCACCTTGCTGTATTAGTTTCGCATCACTGTTACTGCGTGGATCAGCATCAAACAAGCCTTCCTGATCAGTAAGAATGACGAGTAGATCAGCATCAACCAAATTCGCAACCAGTGCGGCTAAAGAATCATTGTCACCAAAACGAATTTCATCGGTAACAACCGTATCATTTTCATTCACGACAGGAATAACATTCATTTCATGCAGAGTACGCAAGGTACTACGTGCATTAATATAACGTTCACGATTTGCGGTATCTTCGTGGGTCAGTAAAATCTGTGCTGTATGAATGCCGTGCTTTTGAAAAGCCGACTCATAACATTGCACTAAACCCATCTGCCCTACTGCTGCTGCCGCCTGTAATTCATGTACCGCATGTGGACGCGAAGTCAGACCGAGTCGTTGCATACCTTCAGCAACGGCGCCAGATGAGACTAAGGTGATTTGAATACCCGCTTCACGCAATGCAAACATTTGTTCAACCCATGCCTGAATCGCAGCCACATCAAGTCCTTGGCCATCATTGGTCAGTAGCGCACTACCAATCTTGATAACCCAATTTTGACTTTGCTTAATGTCTGTTCTGTTTTGCATCGCTTAATTAATTATTTTTGTATTCTTCGTCTAATAATTCTTGTTGGCGCTTTTCTTTTACTAATAAAGCCTGCGCATCAACATGTTTCATAATCGCGTAAACAAGATCTTGCACACCTTCGTTGGTCGCTGCCGAGATGCGGAATATTGGACCATCCCATTTCAATCCTGCAACAATGTTGTTGCAAAGCTCTTCTCGTTCCTCATTCATCACCAGATCAACTTTATTCAACACCAACCAACGTGGTAATTCTTCCAGCTCACTACTGAATTTTTTCAATTCACCAACCAAACCATGTGCGTCTGCAACGGGATCATTCGATCCCTCCGGTGGCAACACATCAATAATATGTAACAACAAACGCGTGCGTGCTAAATGCTTCAGAAACTGAATACCTAGGCCAATACCTTCTGATGCACCTTCAATCAAACCAGGAATATCGGCAACCACAAAACTTTGATGCGTGCCTACGTCCACCACACCCAAATTCGGATGCAATGTTGTAAACGGATAATCAGCCACCTTAGGTCGCGCTGCTGAAACACGGGTTAGGAAAGTCGACTTACCTGCATTTGGCATTCCTAACAAACCAACATCGGCCAATACTTTTAACTCAAGCCGTAAGCGGCGATGCTCACCTTCGGTACCATTAGTCGACTGCTGTGGTGTCCGGTTAACACTGCTCTTAAAATGAATATTACCCAGGCCATGAAAGCCACCTTGAGCAACTTTCAAAGTTTGGCCTTGTTTGGTCACGTCACCAATCATTTCTTCGGTGTCGGTATCAAAAATCATCGTACCCAGTGGAACCTGCACAATAAGATCTTCACCACCACGACCATAACATTGACGACCCTTACCATTCTTACCGCGCTCGGCACGAAAATGTCGAGTGAATCTAAAGTCAGCCAGCGTATTTAAACCCTGTTCACCGATAAAAATAATACTACCGCCATCACCGCCGTCGCCGCCATCAGGGCCGCCGCGTGGGATGTATTTCTCACGACGAAAACTGACGCAGCCGTTTCCGCCATCGCCAGCATCTACCTTGATAATTGCTTCATCAACAAATTTCATAGTTTAAAGTATCGAGTGAGTTATAAAATGTTGCAAGTAATGTGATCACCTGCAGCTAAAAAAAAGGCCCCGTCAATGACGGGGCCTGGTATTCAAAAGCAATTAAGTGCTTTAAGCCGCGACGATATTGATATATGTGCGTTTCTTAGGACCCTTAACTGTAAATTCTACTTTACCGCTCGCCTTAGCAAACAAAGTGTGGTCATGACCACAACCAACATTGATGCCAGGGTGGAATTTAGTACCACGTTGACGAACCAAGATGTTACCGGCTAATACTTCTTCACCGCCATAGCGTTTAACGCCAAGACGTTTGGAAACGGAATCACGACCGTTACGAGTACTACCGCCTGCTTTCTTATGTGCCATTGTTCTTGCTCCTAATGCTTGCTGCTATCAGCTAGCGATGCTGCTGATTTCAATTTCTGTGTAAGACTGACGATGACCTTGTTTCTTACGTGAATGCTTACGACGACGGAACTTGATAATAGTTACCTTCTTATCACGACCGTGCGACACAATTTTTGCTGTGACCTTACCAACGTATGGTGCGCCAACTTTAACGTCGTCACCATTAGTAATCATTAATACCTTGTCGATGTCCAAAGAACCGCCCACTTCACCATCAAGCTTCTCAACCTTCAGGGTTTGGCCTTCGGTTACTCGGTATTGTTTGCCACCGGTCTGAATTACCGCGTACATAATATTCTCCAAAAGAGACCCGCCCATGGCGCATCTCGACTATTCTCAAAGGGCGCAAATTTTATACAGATACAGCCCGTGCGTCAATCACTTAGTGTAACAGTAAGTTAACGTTCATAAAACCATAACTTGCTGTTTTTTATATGAATTACCTAAAAAAGGCTGAAATTAGTACTCTACAGCTGCGAATAAAGCTCAAAATGAGTAAAAAAACCGCCTATAACTCTTGACCGTTCGTCACTCCGCCCCTAGCATGCAGCCTGATTTAACATGAGATTCCCATGGATATAGCCGCAGTACAGCAATTAATCGCCCCCGATATGCAATCGGTTGACGATCTAATCAAGGATCGCCTTCACTCTGATGTCGTGCTGGTGAACCAGCTTGGTCATTATATAGTGAACAGTGGCGGCAAACGCCTGCGCCCAATGCTGCACTTGCTCTGCGCCAACGCCATGGGTTATCAAGGCGAACATCACCACCAAATCGCCGCGATTGTTGAGTTTATCCACACTGCTACCTTATTACATGATGACGTCGTTGACGGCTCAGACCTACGCCGCGGCAAAGACACTGCCAATGCCCTATGGGGTAACGAAGCCAGCGTACTGGTGGGTGACTTCTTGTATTCACGTGCCTTTGAGATGATGGTTGAGATTGGCAAGATGCGCGTTATGGATATCCTTGCTCACGCGACTAACATTATCGCCGAAGGCGAAGTCATGCAGCTAATGAATGTGCATGATGCCGACACCACAGAAGAACGTTACCTCGAAGTGATTCGTTACAAAACCGCTAAATTATTTGAAGCTTCATCTCGTCTTGCGGCGATTATTTGTGACGCACCAGAAGAACAAGAAAAAGCATTAGCCGAATATGGCATGCATCTTGGTACCGCTTTCCAATTAATTGATGACGTGCTCGATTACAGTTCTACTAGTGAAGATATTGGTAAAAATATCGGTGATGACCTTGCTGAAGGTAAACCAACTCTACCGCTTATTTACACCATGCGTAACGGTAACCCGGAACAAGTCGCACTGGTTCGTAATGCAATTGAAACAGGTGGGCTTGATCAGATTGAAGCTGTGCAAAAAGCCGTTGAAGCAACTGGTGCAATTGCTTATACCGAGCAAGCCGCAAAAGAGGCGGCAGCAGAGGCCATTAGAGCACTAGAAAAACTCCCCGACTCAAATTACCGCGATGCCCTAAAAACATTAGCTGAATTTGCAGTTAATCGATCTTATTAAAAATTTTCTTCTCTTTTTATTCATTCTATCCATCCCCCCCATCATCAGTTGGCATTAAAGGTACTCCCAGCGTAGTATCTGACTTACCTATAAAAAGTAATCGATGATATGACGAGTAAAGTCGAAAACGAAACAACACATGCGGTATTAGTTTATTCCGAACAGATTAAGCTGCTCTATGCATCATCAATGCACGCTACGATTCTGGCCGTCGTGGCTTCCGTTCTTCTGGTAGCAATACAATGGAATGTTATTGAGCACTCTGTATTACTAGGTTGGCTATTAATTTTTTTCTTAGTCACATTCTTCCGTGGTTTATTAGGCTTTCTCTACCACCGAGCAAACATCACCACTGATAACGTTAAACGCTGGGGCTGGCTGTTTATTACAGGTGCCGCACTAGCTGGCATAATGTGGGGACTAAGTGCTGTCTTGTTCTTTCCTGAAAACAACTTTCCACACCAAATTATTATTGGCTTTATCATATCAAGCGTAGTATCCAGTGCCGTAACGGTACTTTCAGTAATGCGTTCTGCGCTATACGCATTAATTATTCCAGCAATGATACCGCTGCCCATACTGTTTTTCTTGGAAGGCGGATATACATCCAATCTGATGGCTATCATTCTATTGCTTGGCTTTGGATTTTATATCCGAGGTGCGAATAATATTTACTATAGCCTCAAAGAAAATATACATCTACGACTTACTGCTGATGAGAAAGAACAATCTCTTATTATTGCCAAAGAAGAAGCCGAACAAGCTAATCAGGCCAAATCAGAATTTCTTTCACGTATGAGCCATGAACTGCGCACACCAATGAATGCGGTTCTTGGTTTTGCGCAAATTCTTAAATTGGGTGAAGATGAATTTAATGAAATACAGCGATCTAATATTAATGAGATTCTAGATGCAGGTGAGCATTTATTAAACCTTATTAATGAGATCCTTGATATAGCAACTATTGAATCGGGTAAACTTAAAATAGAAGTAGAGGACGTAAAATTAGATGCAATAATAGAACAATCCTTATCACTCATCACACCTCAAGCTGAAAAAGAAAGTATCAAAGTAATCGACAACATTAGCGGCAATAATCAGATTATACATGCTGATCCCAAGCGACTTAAACAAGTGCTCATTAATATTTTATCAAACGCGATTAAATATAATAACGAACATGGTCACATTGCTCTTAATAGCGAAGTCATTAGTGCAGAAAAACTTTGCATTCGTATAACAAATAGCGGTAAAGGTTTAAGCCAAAAAGAAGTTGATAAATTATTCTCACCATTTGAACGACTAGATGCATCCGGTGACATAGAAGGTACCGGCATTGGTCTTGTTATTAGCAAATACCTAATCGAAGAAATGGGCGGCACAATTACTATTGAAAGCACAAAAGACAAAGGCACAACAGTTTCCTTGACACTTTTGCTTATAGATAAGTAAGCCTATAACGAAGCTATTTATTTTCGATCGAACCTAGCCCCGTTTATTTTTCCCATGGGGATGTCTTTGACCCATTGGTCGTGGCGGCAGCAGTACTTGTGTCACTGGGCTCTCCCAAACTAGCAAACAAGGTTCGTTCAGTAAGTACCCAACATATTGTGCAGGTTATGGAGCAACATCGGGTCAAGCACCTCATTTGTCAGTCAACGCTTGGCGTGAGTGGGTGTCGTACTAACCCCTAAGAACTAAATTACAAAATCGGATAGATATATCTCCCGGATAGAGTATCTTACACAGAGAAGCTGTTTGTACTGAGGCTATATATATTGAAAACGTTAATTATCGATCGGGTCACTGTCTTCAAAGAGATTATCGCCGAGGTATTGGATAACTCGGAGATTGAGCACGTCTTTGCGAAAACAGGTGAAGAAGCTCTGAATCTCCTAAAACAGGACAAGTTTGATTGTATTTGTTTTTCTTTATATATGGATGATATGAATGGTCTTGAGCTCGGTCAGAAAATCAGAAAAATCAAGAATTACAAACATACACCAATAGTTCTGCTTACCTCAAAAAACAGTAATGAGATCCTGAAGCAGGCTATAGGTGCAGGTATAACCGATGTCTTCTCGAAAGATAAAGTTCACGAACTAGTCAACTTTATAGAGCGATTTAATCAAGTAAACAAACCCATATCCGGAAAAATACTTTATATCGAAGATCAACAATCCCAGCGCGAGTTTGTCACTGCCATTTTTAGAGCCAAAAATCTGGAAGTCGATTCTTTCGATAATGCAGAAGACGCCTGGCAATCCTTTCTGAAAAATCACTACCACCTAGTGGTCACCGATATTGTTCTGGAAGGAGCCATTAGCGGTGTTTTATTAATTAATAAAATTCGCCGGCTCGATGGGGAAAAAGGCGATGTGCCTATATTGGCGATCACAGCATTCGATGATACCTCTAGACGCATTAGTTTATACCACATGGGTATAACCGATTATGTCATCAAGCCAATAATAGAAGAGGAACTGATTGCCCGTATCCGTAACCTGATTAGTAAACAGAAGGCGATCGAACAGGAAATTCTTTTTCGCGAACATCTTAATTCTGAAGAAGTCGTGCGACGCAGCCTGAAACTTGAGGCATTGGGTAAGCTTACTGGCGGTATTGCGCATGATTACAATAATATGCTCGGTGTTATCACCGGCTATACAGAGTTGCTGAAGAAAGACCTCAGCAGCCAGCCCCAGTTACATTCTTATGTGACTCAGATTGAAAAAGCCAGTCAGAATGGTATCAAACTAACACGTAAGCTTTTATCCTTTACGCGTAAGGATGCCTCAACAACCGAGACAGCTAATATTAATGAGTTAATAAAAGAATCAAAAAACATATTCGAAAAACTGCTCACCGAAAATATCAAAATGACTATGGATTTTGATGAAAAATTATGGAATATATCTGTCGATACCAATGACTTTGAAAATGCCCTACTTAATCTTTGTATTAATGCAAAACATGCCATGGGTGACAAAGGTGCATTAACCATAACGACTACCAATGAGATCTTAAACGTGAATGAGGCAGAAGCAATCCAGTTACCTGCTGGGGACTATATACATCTATCAATAGAAGATACTGGCCATGGCATGAATGAAGAAACATTAGCCAAGGTATTTGATCCCTTCTTCTCAACCAAAGGTGAAGCGGGTACAGGTCTTGGGTTAAGCCAGGTATACGGATTCGTACAACGTACAAATGGCTCAATTGAAGTTGAATCAGTCTCTAATAAAGGCACCGTGTTTAATCTCTATTTTCCTCGAAATGAACACACTGAAGAAATTAAAGACACGGCTGAGAAAACAAACACCGAGCAATCATCAGGAGATGGCTATTCTATTCTCGTTGTCGATGATGACCCTGTACTGACTGCTCTGACATCCAAGATTCTGGAAACTGCAAACTATCAGGTTACGACAGCTCAGCATGCAGATGAAGCATTGGAAATGCTGAAGCAAAATAAATTTTCAATCGTTCTTTCCGACATCACCATGCCTGGAATGGATGGATACGAACTTGCCGAGAAAATAAGAACGACTTACCCCGACATCAAGATCATACTGCTCAGTGGCTACCATGAAAAAAACAATCTAACTGACAGTGTGCAGAAGTCATATGATATGAGACTAAAAAAACCTTTTCAGAGTGACGAACTTATAAAATGCGTCGATTCTCTTTTACAGCAGAAATAACATAAATAAATATTGTCCCACTGCAATAATTCCACTATTAGTAACAGCTATTTAGTTAGAATCTAAACCTGACTATTTTTAAATCGTCTTTTATCGAACAAGCAATCTATCCATTCTCGGCGACGTAGGCCTTGGCCATCGAGGAACAAAGCATCGTAGCGGAAGATATTAATAAAAATGTTGTTATGGTTGATAGCCTGGCTCAGCAAGGTGAAGAAGCATCCATTAATATTGCAACTGCAAATGAACAGTTAAACCAGTTAGCAGAAAATCTTTCAGACATGGTTAGCCAGTTTAAACTTGATTGATAAGTTGTAATTAGGGAAAAACATCAAAGGGGTCAGTAATAAAAGATACTGACCCCTTTAATTCTTACATTTAATTAAGCACATAAAATGAAATTATTATAACTAGCATTATAATATTCCGAAAAAATTCTCGCTTTCTAATTCCTTTCCAGTAACGCTCAAGAACAGGGTCGTTTAATTCTTTATATTTCCCTGATGAGAAATATTGTTCCATCGGGGATTTGTTAAGCGTTCTATATTTTGGGATATGAAAATAACCACCAAATTCCACATATTTTTCTGTGTATTTTTTAGCGAAATATTCTTCAAGTTCTTGTTTGTTGGCGTTGAGTTTCATATTAATTTTTTACACATAATATTCGAGTTAGTCTGAGCACATTAAAACAATAAAAGGGTCAGTGACAAAGCATAATTATTCGTAATTTCAATCGAGTCTAACCCCATTGCTCTTCCTTGATTTATTTCATCATTAAACGTGGTCTGTCCCCTATTCTATGGTCTGTCCCCTATTACTTCTTCTGTGTATTTAAAAACTTTCAAGTACTCTGACCACTTGATTGTCCTTGATTTAAGTATCTGACTTCCTAAACTCGCCTGATTTTGATCTAATTGTATTGAAACCATCAACTATTTGTTTGAAATTACTTATATCTCTGATTGGAATAGTCATATTCTGCCTATTCAATAACTGTGCGAAATTTCTTTTAGTACGAACCATATGTATGTCTTCTTCAGAAGAAAAATGGTAAGTGATTAAGAAACCATCAACTGAGAAATAATAAAGAATACCATCTTGAGGCTTTTCACCAAACTCAACAGACATATCAAACATTACCTTTCTAAGTGTAAGGTCATCAAGGTTTTGACTTTCATCTTTCAACCGAATAACCGATATTTTAAAAAAGTGATCCAACTTAAGAGACGTTTGTATCTTTAGTCGATTATTCCTAACACAGTGACATAAGAGATTATTAATAGACTCTCCTAGTTCTATATGTTCATACCTTTCAAGATTTGATATTGATGCACGCCACAAGATAGAAATTAAATAGAGGTAAAACTCTTTATATCTAAATGATTTAAAAGTAACAGTATCTTTTCCAGGATTTACTTTTGTATCTTTAAGTAGCCTTGTTCCATACTTTTCATAATTAATCGATAAGAATTGTTCACAGTCAGAGCATAGCAATTCTTCTTTAGGATCTGCATTTGTAAGCCGAGCTTCTATATCTGCGGATGATTTCACTTCATAGAGCTGGCCACTTCCTTTTTTTAAACCTCTAAAATAGGAGCGCGGAAGAATGTGCGAGTTTTTCAAAGGCTCACTACTATTACACATCTTACATTTATTTTTAGATTCCATCCCGATCTCTAAAAAATAAAAAGAGCCAGTACCCTTTATATTTCTTTTATTTATGCTGGTAATGGAGGTATTGGTGGCGATGGTACTAATGGTTTAACCTCCAAGTTGTTAAAAAACGATTCTTTCATCGAGGAACATATGCCATCGAAATCAGGGAACATCGTCATTGAATTAATTCCCATTAAATTTAATTCATTCATCACGAGTTTTCTTTCAGATACTGGTAATGTCGCAGAATATAGAAATATTTTATTGGCCTCTTTCCCTCGATCAATCAAATATTCACTCATATTTGATACATTCGTTGCTGTTGTTACCGCCATTTGCCTTATCATACGAGGATTACCTCTAGCACGAGGCCTAAATGCGCTTACAAATTTCTCAGGAGCTCTAAGGTTTAATGGTTGTTGAAAAGTAGAGGACCACTCGTTTATTGCAAACATATGGATAGTAACTGTTTGTGTATCAGGATTATGTGGATCAATATCTTTAAAAGCAAAATATGCTGCTATATATGGTGACAATGTCCAGTCAAGTAAGGGTGTTGGAAAGCCGTGATGTTGCAGTTTAGCTAAGAGAGCTCCAAATTGTATCTCGTCAGATATATCAATATCTTCATCTTGATGCGCAGAAACATAGTAACTTACTTCTGGAATTATTCGGTCAAGGTAGTCGAGTAACGACATACCTGTTTTTTCAGAATACCTATGAAACGTCGATTGTAGTTTCCATTCTGATTTTTGTTGCCCGCGAAAATAGTATTTAGCACCACCTTTTACAGATTGTGATATCCAGTTTTTGTAGCTTGCCCAATTATCTATCAACTCTACATACTCCTATGGATTCTAAGCAGTCCCCTTTAAAATGGGGGGTCAGAACACAATTTCTTCTAATATTATCGTTATCTGTGCTCTGACCCCATTTATTCACATTTATTCACATTTATTCACCTGTCGTTCCTTAGGCTTATTTTTTATTTGATATAGCTTTAATTTTTTCTAGGTCCGTGTACTTAATATAGTTTGATATTGATTCAGTGACCTTTTTGTTGGTCATTAATTCTTGCATGGCAACTCTACCTACAAGCTCAAATCCTTGTCCAAGAGCATTTGGGTTTGATTTAGTTGCCGTATTTAATTCGTTTGGACAATTAATAGTAAGAAGTTTTGTAATCAATATTCCAATATATTTGTCGCTTTTTTGAATATCTTTTGAGCTTGCACTAGAGAATGATTTTATTTCAGGATGTGCTGCCATTGCTAAATATATCCATTTAGCAAGATTTTTCCTTTCCTTACCATTTAAATTGTCTACTAAGCAATTTGCAAATACCTCAGTCGGCGTACTCGCAAATACAGCAGAACCTGTAATTATGCCTAAAGACAAGATGATAACTCTAATAAGATTTTTCATTAATACTCCATTTTATCTTGCTGTACCTAACTATAAGTGGTGGATCTAAAATTATTACTTAAAAGACTCAAATCGTCCCCTTCTCCAACAACCGATCTATCAATTCTCGACGCCTTAAACTCTGGCTATCACCACCACCAAAGATCAAGGCACCCGAGCTATAACCTTCTCCATAAGTCAGTGCAAGATTCACTGCTTGCCCAACACCGGATAAAAATTCTTCATCGCCTAATTCACGCAATGGATGAATAAAGGCTGCCCAGACAATGTCTTTTGCGATGGAGTAACGCGCATCGAGTGCCGAGTCGAAGTTCGCTTGCATCATTCGAGTTAGTTTTTCTTTTGAAAGTTTACTTGCCGGTGCGATTGGCACAATGATGCGCATGCGGTTGGCTTTCTCCGCGGTAATCACGGTGACTTCACGACCTTCAATAATAAATTGCCAGTAGCCGGGCTTGCCCTGTGCTGATTCGTCGATACGTTTTATGAGTTCGCCGAGTCGCTGGTTATCCATTACGACTTCATCGTCAGCGGAACTAATGGAAGAGAAGGAAAACAGCATAATGAAAGTAACTGCTGTTATTTGAATTTTGCGGAACATATAAACCACTCCCTGGATTACTTTTCTGGCATTTAAAACAACAACGCCCAGCGATGTGCCGGGCGTGTGTGTTAAATATTTAATGTCGATTGAGACATCAACTTAAAATGGAATGTCATCATCAAAGTCATCGTAACTACCACCTGCTGCCGGTGCTGGTGCACTTGCTGCACCTGCCGCTGGAGCCGCCGCTGCACTTGCCGCTGGCGCTGCTTGTGATTGACCACCGCCGTAACTACCTGCTGATGAACCTGCGCCTGCGCCGCCAGCTGCTCCACCGCGTCCGCCAAGCATTTGCATTTCACTGGCTACAATTTCTGTGGTGTAACGGTCAACGCCGCTTTTATCTTGCCATTTACGAGTTTGCAGGCGACCTTCAACATAAATCTGTGCGCCTTTCTTCAGGTATTCACCGACGATTTCAGCAAGGCGTGCAAAAAACACAACCCGATGCCATTCGGTCTTTTCCTGTTTTTCACCTGATGATTTGTCTTTCCAAGATTCGGTTGTTGCTACGGTTACATTGGCAACTGCGCCGCCATTTGGCATGTAACGTACTTCTGGGTCTGCGCCCAAGTGACCGATCAAAATTACTTTATTTACTCCGCGAGCCATGTCGTTTCTCCTATCTCTCTGCGTTATGAAACCTACGAACGGTTTCGATTAGTTTTATGCGCGTTGCCCCAGTTTTGAAACAATCCGTGCCGCTACTATGTCAACGAAGTGTCCCGCTGGCAAGAGAAAAATATTAATTTTAGTGACGTATTTATAAGCCGCTGATTTTACTGGGAGGGTAATAAATCCTGTAGGGTGTCACGGTCTAAAAGCTTGTTGTCGACCTTCAGATAGGCTTCATTTTCTTCGATGATCACCACCACTTCGACCACACCGGCGACGCTTTCTAGCTTCACGGCCAACTCGCTGGCCTGCGCTTCATCCAAGCCATGTACAGGCATAACGATGTTTGCCAGATATGACGGTGGACGCATGGTAATCGCCAACAGCCACCAAACCGCTATTAATATAGAGGAAGAAACAAACACGCCACTGATGCCGAACTCACCATAAAGCACGCCACCCACACTGCCGCCAACAAAGGCACCTAAGAACTGCGAGCTGGAGTAAACCCCCATCGCTGTGCCTTTACGTGCAGCATGCGCGGTTTTTGAAACCAAGGAAGGCAAACTAGCTTCAAGAAAATTAAATGCGGTGAAAAACAAAAATAGCAATACAAAGAAGGCGATGGCGTTCTCGTACCATTGACTCATGGTCAGTAAACTTAGGCAAAGAACGGTCACGGCTGAAACAAAGATTTGTTTCATTTTACGTTTTTTCTCAGCGACGATAATAAATGGCACCATCGCTCCTGCAGATAACAACAACACCGGCAGATACACCCAACTATGGTGTCCTGCATCAATTCCCAAACTGTCGCGTAACACAAACGGTACGACGATAAAGGTAGAAGTCAGGATGGTGTGCAAAATAAAGATACCCGCATCAAGACGTAACAACTGGGTATCTTTTAATACGCTCATGGTCAGACCGGGATCAAGCTGCGCATCGTGGTGCATGTGACTCTGCACGGGTTGTGGTACTTGCGTCCAAAGAATCACAATCGCGAGTACGGCCAGAATAGCGGTGAACCAGAAGATACCTGAAACACCAATCACACTATTTAATAGAGGCCCAATGACTAAAGCGAGCGTAAACGCCCCACCGATACTCATGCCAATAACTGCCATGGCCTTGGTGCGGTGTTCTTCACGAGTGAGATCAGCCGTCAGTGCCATGATAACCGCCGCCACCGCACCGGCACCTTGCAAGGCACGACCAAAGATAATTTCCATCAAGGTATCAGCACTGGCCGCAGCGACACTGCCTAATGCAAATAACAACAGACCAATCGTGATCATAGTGCGACGGCCAAATTTGTCTGAGGCCATACCAAAAGGGATTTGTAGCAATGCTTGCGTTAAACCATATATACCAATCGCCAAACCAATCAGTAGAGGACTGGAATCAGGCAAGGCTTCTGCGTAGAGGGCGAATACTGGCAAGATCATGAATAGACCAAGCATCCGCGTCGCCATAATGGCCGCGAGCGAGATCGAGGCGCGTCGCTCAATCGGGCTCATTTTCGATGTTTCATTTCCCATGCTTTGTTGTTCTTTATTTTGCATTAAAATTCCATTTTGCCTGAGTGCGGCAAATCAGAGTATATTAGCAGGTTGACCGAACAGCTGGAAATTCGATGGACAAGATTAGCCTCCGTGGCGCAAGAACTCACAATTTAAAGAACATTGATCTCGATCTACCCCGAGATAAATTGATTGTTATTACTGGTTTATCTGGCTCAGGCAAGTCTTCGCTCGCCTTTGATACCATTTATGCCGAAGGCCAACGACGCTATGTTGAGTCGCTGTCGGCCTATGCCCGTCAGTTTCTATCGATTATGGAAAAACCCGATATTGACCATATCGAGGGCTTATCGCCTGCTATTTCCATCGAGCAGAAATCGACTTCGCATAATCCGCGCTCTACCGTCGGCACGGTTACCGAAATTTATGACTATCTGCGCCTACTATTTGCCCGCGTTGGTGAACCACGTTGCCCTGAACACGACATTACGCTCGCCGCACAAACGGTCAGCCAAATGGTTGATCATGTGCTGGAACTGGAAGAAGGCCAACGGATGATGCTGCTTGCACCCGTAGTACAAGGTCGCAAAGGCGAACATCACAAGTTACTTACGGAACTACGCTCACAGGGTTATATTCGTGCGCGCATTGATGGTGAAATTTTTGAACTCGATGAGCCACCTGAATTAGATTTGCGTAAGAAACACACTATTGAAGTTGTAGTCGATCGCTTCAAGGTACGCGAAGATATTAAACAGCGCCTCGCTGAATCATTTGAAACGGTAATTAATCTCACCGATGGTATTGCCCGTATTGCATGGATGGATGGCAGCCAGCCTGATATCGATTTCTCAGCTAAATTTGCCTGCTCTCAATGCGGCTATAGTATCGCTGAACTCGAACCACGCCTGTTCTCCTTTAATAACCCGGTCGGCGCTTGTCCTGAGTGTGATGGTATTGGCGTACAACAATTTTTTGATCCTGGACGCGTGGTTAAACACCCTGAGGTTTCCTTAGCCGGTGGTGCAATTCGTGGTTGGGATCGTCGTAATGCCTATTATTTCCAGTTATTAAAGGATCTCGCCAAACATTATAAATTTGATATCGAACTTAACTACGAAGATCTACCTGAAGATATTCAAAATGTGCTTTTGAATGGTAGTGGTGACGAAGAAATTAACTTCACCTATTTTAGTGATCGCGGCAAAAGCAAAAAGCGTAAACACAGTTTCGAGGGCATTATCCCCAACATGAAACGCCGCTACCGCGAAACAGAATCCAACGCGGTACGTGACGAGCTGAGTAAATATGTTAGTCACCAACCGTGTACTGAATGTCATGGCACACGTTTAACGACAGCGGCGCGGCATGTATTCATTGGTGAGCATCGTATAGATGAAGTGACCGCTCTACCGATTGATAAGGCCCGTGAATTTCTTACTGAACTCACCTTACCCGGCCATCGCGGTGAAATCGCTGACAAGATCCTCAAAGAAATTAATCAACGCCTCAGCTTCTTGATCAATGTGGGTCTTAATTACCTCAGCCTACAACGCAGTGCCGAAACATTATCGGGTGGTGAGATGCAGCGTATTCGTCTTGCTAGCCAAATTGGTGCGGGACTGGTAGGTGTGATGTATGTACTCGATGAACCTTCTATTGGTTTGCACCAGCGCGATAACCAACGTTTACTCGACACGCTGTTTTATCTACGCGATCTAGGTAACACCGTGATCGTGGTTGAGCATGATGAAGATGCGATTCGCCACGCCGACTATGTGGTGGATATTGGTCCAGGTGCAGGTGTGCATGGTGGACATATTGTCGCCCAAGGCACCTTCGAAGATCTACTTAAAAGTGAGGACTCACTAACCGGCAAGTACCTGTCAGGTAAGGAATCTATCGCTATTCCTGCTGAACGCACGCCGAACGATCCCAGCCGCCAAATTGGCCTACGTGGCGCCTCTGGCAATAACTTAAAACAGGTTGATGCCGATATTCCAGTTGGCCTAGTGACCTGTGTAACGGGTGTCTCTGGCTCGGGTAAATCGACTCTCATTAATGACACTCTTTACCGTGCTGCGCACCTGAGCATTAATCGTGTGGGCGATGAACCTGCCCCACATGATGCGATTGAAGGTCTGGATCATTTTGATAAGGTGATTGATATTGATCAAAGCCCGATTGGTCGAACACCGCGTTCCAACCCTGCAACTTATACTGGGCTATTTACGCCGATTCGCGATCTGTTTGCGCAAACACCTGAAGCACGTTCACGTGGTTATACGCCGGGGCGTTTCAGTTTTAATGTTAAAGGTGGTCGCTGTGAAGCTTGCCAAGGCGATGGCGTTATAAAAGTAGAAATGCACTTTCTGCCTGATATTTATGTGCCTTGTGATGTCTGTAAGGGTAAACGCTACAACCGTGAAACGCTGGATATTCGCTACAAGGGCAAGAACATTCACGAAGTATTGGAAATGACAGTAGAAGAAGGCCTGGCCTTTTATGCCAACGTACCTGTGGTTGCGCGTAAGTTACAAACGCTGATGGATGTCGGGTTGACCTATATTTGTCTTGGCCAAAATGCGACAACACTCTCTGGTGGTGAAGCGCAGCGCATAAAACTATCTCGCGAACTATCGAAACGCGATACAGGACGCACTCTGTATATATTAGATGAACCAACCACGGGACTGCATTTTCACGATATTCGCCAATTGCTCGCTGTTCTCTATCGCTTACGTGACCACGGCAATACCATCGTTATTATCGAGCACAATCTCGATGTGATTAAGACCGCCGACTGGGTTATTGATCTCGGCCCTGAAGGTGGCGATAAAGGTGGTGAGATACTCGTTTCGGGCACACCTGAGACGGTAGCCGAACATAAAAGCTCTTATACAGGCGAATTTTTAGCTCCCATGCTAAAAAAGACTTAAGTTTCTAAAATTATTGCCGATACCCCTTTAGAATACATGGACATAGCAAGCTAGCTTCATTGCAAAAGCCATGTACAATGAGCGGTATAAGATCACTCGATGGAATGAGTTAATAATATTAGGGGGTAGCGATGCGTATTGCATTGCTCGAAGACGAAGAACACATCGCCAAGCTCGTAAGCCTGTGGCTTGAAGAGCGTGGACACCATTGCACGCATTTCAGCGATGGACGCAAGATGATCAACGCCCTCAAACAAGATTCATTTGATCTTCTCATTCTTGACTGGATGGTACCTGAAATTGATGGCGAAGGCGTATTACGCTGGGCTCGAGAAAATCTGAGTTGGCCAATACCGATTGTATTCATGACCCAGCGCGACAATGAAGATGACATTGTAAAAATTCTTTCGTTGGGTGCCGACGACTACCTCACCAAACCTATTCGTGAAAAAGAAATGATGGCGCGCATCACGGCACTCGCTCGCCGTGCCAAGGTTTTAGGCACCGAAGAAAATAACCTCCAGTTCGGCGACTATTCGATTGACCTCGCAAGCAACACGGTTATGCGTAATGGCGGTGCCATTAAGTTAACCCAAAAAGAATTTGAGTTGGTGCTGTTTTTGTTCCGGAATATTGGCCGCATCGTTTCACGTGGACACATGCTAGAAAGCGTTTGGGGACATAACAAAGACATTAATACCCGAACTGCCGACACCCATATCAGCCGTATTCGTAACAAACTGGGGTTAGTACCAGAAAATGGTTGGCGAATCAGCGCAATATACCATCATGGTTATCGTCTAGAACAACTGCAAAACGAACCTGGTAATACAGCAGTAACCCACTAATCGTTATTACTGTTACCGAGTTCTTTTATTACTTTTTGTAGTGCTCGGCGCTGCGATTGGGGTAGTTTCATCCAATCCGAAGCCACTTCAAACGCTTCTTGACTCAACTCACCGGCATGTCGATAAACTTCTTGTTCAGACTCACTATAATCATTGCGCGAAGTTGAACGCATCAGACCTTGACCTGAAAACAACCAATTTGAACGTACATCCAGCAGAGTAGATAGTTTGACCATTTTTGAGGTCGGCGGAAACTCGGAACCATCTAACCATTTCTTTGCAACACGATGACTAATACCAAGCATTCTAACCAGTGAAGATTGACGTCCCATGCCCTTTTTAGGCACACCGGCATCATCCAATGCGGCATTCAAACGTTCCGAAAACTTGATAACTTCTTGATTCATGAGCTTTTCCTCAAGGCAACATCCTGTACAAAGAGTGTAAACGATATGACAATACTTTCAACACTTTGATCACAGTATAGGCACAAAAAAGCCGAGCAATAAGCTCGGCTTTTTTGAGGGGTTCGGAAGTTACTTACTCAACTTCAACCACTTCATCTGTATCGATTTCAGGACGATCAACAAGCTCAACATAAGCCATTGGCGCCTTATCACCAGCGCGCAAACCGCACTTCATGATACGCAGGTAACCACCTGGACGTTCTTGGTAACGTGGACCAAGTTCGTTAAATAGTTTAGTCACAATGTCACGGTCGCGTAAGCGAGAAAACGCTAAACGGCGATTCGCCACACTGTCATTCTTACTCAAAGTGATCAATGGCTCTGCAACACGGCGCAGTTCCTTCGCTTTAGGTAATGTTGTTTTAATCAATTCATGACGCATTAATGATGCTGCCATGTTACGGAACATTGCCTTACGGTGGCTGCTGTTGCGATTTAATTGACGACCGGATTTACGATGTCGCATCGTTAGTACCTCAAAAAATTAGTATGTACAAAGAGCTTTAAATTAAGCTGTTTGCTTTTCTTTTTCTTGCAAACTAGCTGGTGGCCAGTTTTCAAGACGCATTCCTAGAGACAGACTACGCTGCGCTAGGACTTCTTTAATTTCAGTCAATGACTTCTTACCTAAGTTAGGCGTTTTCAACAACTCAACTTCTGTACGTTGAATAAGGTCACCGATGTAATAAATGTTTTCTGCTTTCAGACAGTTAGCTGAACGAACTGTTAGTTCAAGATCATCAACTGGGCGTAGTAAGACTGGATCAATCTCATCTTCCTTCGCTTCTGGCTCAGACTCTTCGTTACCTTGTAGGTCAACAAAGATAGCAAGTTGGTCACGCAAGATGTTCGCTGCACGACGAATCGCTTCTTCTGGGTCAATTGTACCGTTTGTTTCAACTTCAAAAATTAACTTGTCGAGGTTAGTGCGTTGTTCTACACGAGCACTATCAACTGTGTAATTCACACGGTGAACTGGGCTGAAAGAAGCATCTAATTGTAAGTTACCAATTGGACGATCTTCTTCTTCAAAGCTAACGCGTTGTGCTGCAGGAACATAACCGCGACCACGTTCAACCTTGATTGTCATGTTTAATTCGCCAGCCTTAGTCAGGTTAGCAATCACCAAATCTGGGTTATGAATTTCAACGTCATGTGACAATTGAATATCAGCCGCTGTAACCGGACCCAAGCCTGATTTACTCAGTGTCAAAGACACTTCATCACGACCGTTTAATACAATCGCAAGGCTTTTAAGGTTCAATAGGATATCAATAACATCTTCTTGAACGCCTTCAATTGAAGTGTATTCATGAAGAACACCATCGATTTCAACTTCAGTCACTGCGCAACCAGGCATAGATGACAAAAGGATGCGACGTAGGGCATTACCTAAGGTATGGCCAAATCCACGTTCAAGTGGCTCAAGCGTCACTTTTGCGTGAAGATCATCTGTAACCTGCACATCAACAACACGTGGCTTCAGGAATTCCGTAACAGAACCTTGCATATAAAAGGCCTCTTTTAATTATCCAATTAAATGATTTTACTTAGAGTAAAGTTCAACAACCAAATGTTCATTAATGTCAGAAGACAGGTCATTACGTTCAGGTACAGACTTGAACACACCCGTTAACTTACTAACATCAACATCTAACCATTCAGGGATTGAACGTTGCTCAGCAATTTGTACTGCATTTTTAATACGCAGTTGTGCTTTAGATTTTTCGCGAATTGAAATTTCATCGCTAGCGTTAACTTGGTAAGAAGGAATAGTTACCCGACTACCATTTACACTAATTGCACAGTGACGAATCAATTGACGCGCTTCATCACGAGAAATACCAAAGCCCATGCGGTAAACAACATTATCGAGTCGAGACTCTAATAGTTGTAACAAGTTTTCACCTGTAGAACCTTTAAGACGGTCGGCTTCTTTGTAGTACATACGGAATTGTTTTTCTAACACACCGTAAATACGACGTAACTTTTGCTTTTCACGCAACTGAGTTGCGTAATCAGAAAGGCGAGTACGACGTTGGCCATGCTGCCCTGGAGGGAATGCACGGTTTTCCATTGCACACTTACTTGTGTAGCACTTCTCACCTTTAATAAATAACTTTTCACCTTCGCGACGACAGAGGCGACATTTAGGTCCAATATAACGAGCCATTTCTATCTCTCCTGCTTAAACGCGACGTTTCTTCGGTGGACGACAACCATTATGTGGTATCGGCGTCACGTCAGTGATGTTGGTAATTTTAAAGCCATGGTTGTTGAATGCGCGAACGGCTGATTCGCGACCTGGACCAGGGCCTTTTACGTTAACTTCTAAATTCTTCATGCCCATATCGAGCACCACTTTACTTACACGTTCTGCAGCAACCTGTGCAGCGAACGGAGTACTCTTACGAGAACCACGGAAACCTGAACCACCAGCAGTCGCCCATGCAAGGGCATTGCCCTGACGGTCAGTGACCATGATGATTGTGTTGTTGAAAGACGCGTGAATATGCGCGATTCCATCTACAACGTTTTTCTTGACCTTTTTACGAGTCTTTGTTGCTGGCTTAGCCATAAAGGTTACCTGTTTTCCTTAATCTTGTTATCGACGGACCGGCTTACGCGGGCCTTTACGAGTACGAGCGTTAGTCTTAGTACGTTGACCACGTAGTGGTAGTCCACGACGATGACGTAATCCACGGAAGCTGCCCAAATCCATAAGGCGCTTAATATTCATAGATACTTCACGACGCAAATCACCTTCAATGGTGAACTTCGCAACGCCTGTACGTAACGACTCAACTTGTTCTTCAGTCAAATCTTTTACTTTCATCTCAGGTACAACACCTGATTCAGCACAGATCGCCTTAGCGAGACTATTACCAATGCCGAAAATCGACGTTAGTGCAATCACAGTGTGCTTGTGCGGCGGTATATTAATGCCTGCTATACGGGCCATTCACTTATCTCCAAACTTTCAAACGCTTACGCGACCAATTCCTGTCCAGTACCCCTGGCAGAAAAGCCCGCAATTATACTGATTTTACTGAATAAAACCAATGCAAATCGAGGTATTAACCTTGACGTTGCTTATGACGACCATTTTTACAAATAACGCGTACAACACCCTTGCGGCGAACAACGCGGCAATTGCGACATAGACGTTTTACAGAGGCGCGGACTTTCATCGGTTTGCTCCAGTAATTCCTTAAAATTCAACTAATTAGCAGATTACGCCTAACTTATATGTTTAGCGCAGACCACCCTTCATATTGGCCTTTTTCAGCATGCCTTCGTACTGATGAGACATCAGGTGCGACTGCATTTGGGCCATAAAATCCATTACAACAACTACAATGATCAACAATGAGGTCCCACCGAAGTAGAACGGTACCTGCCAATACAAAATCAAAAACTCTGGTAACAAGCAGACCGCGGTAATATAAAACGCGCCGACCATTGTTAACCGTCCCAACACACCGTCAATATACTTCGCGGTTTGCTCGCCTGGGCGAATACCTGGAACAAAAGCGCCAGACTTCTTCAAATTATCTGCGGTGTCTTTCGAGTTAAACACCAAGGCAGTGTAGAAAAAGCAGAAGAACATAATCGCTGTTGCATAAAATGCCACATACAATGGTTGCCCTGGCCCTAGTTTCGCAGCCACATCCACCATCCATTCGAAACCTGGTGTTCTACCTAACCAACTACCTATTGTTGCCGGGAACAAAATAATGCTCGAGGCAAAAATTGGCGGAATCACACCCGCCATATTCAGTTTCAGTGGCAAGTGAGATGTTTGACCACCCATCATCTTGCGACCTTGCTGACGTTTTGCGTAGTTCACCGTAATACGGCGTTGACCACGTTCAACAAATACTACAAATGCTGTTACCGCGATGGCTAATACTATTAAGAATAAAACCAATACTGGCGCTAATTGACCTGTACGAGATAATTCTAAAGTACCGCCGATTGCCGCAGGTAAACCTGCAACGATACCAGCAAAAATAATCATCGAAATACCGTTACCGATACCTCGTTCTGTAATCTGTTCACCCAGCCACATTAGGAACATTGTTCCGGTCACTAAAGTGACTGCAGCAGTAAAGACAAAACTTGTTCCACCAACCGGTACAACCGCGTTGCCTGCAATATTCTGACCTTGCAGCGCAAAGGCAATGCCTACTGCTTGGAAACTTGCCAACACAACTGTTGCTCTACGTGTGTAGGTTGTAATCTTACGACGACCAGACTCGCCTTCTTTCTTCAACTGCTCCAGCTTCGGTAATACCACTGTCAGCAACTGCATAATAATCGATGCCGAAATATACGGCATAATGCCCAACGCAAAAATCGACATACGCTCTAAAGCGCCACCTGAAAACATGTTAAACATGCCAAGGATACTGTCACGCTGTTGGTCAAACAGTGCGCCCATTGCAACTGGGTCTACACCTGGAACTGGTAAAAATGTACCAATTCTGAAAACTAATAAAGCACCAATAAGGAAAAACAAACGTTGACGGATTTCAGTTAGACGACCTGCGCCACCTAAACCTCCTGCCATTGCTGCTCCAGATGCTGACATTAATCTTCGATCTTGCCGCCGGCCGCTTCGATTGCTTCGCGCGCGCCTTTCGTTACTCGTAAACCACGTACTGTAACGGGCTTGTCAATCGCACCAGAAAGAATCACTTTGGCGCGTTTGATGTTATTACCTAAAATGTTTGCTGCTTTCAATGACATGATGTCAGCTACGCCGTCAGCAACCATGGCTAATTCGTGTAAACGAACTTCCGCAGTTGTTATGCTAACGCGTGATGTAAAACCACGTTTAGGCAAACGACGTTGAATAGGCATCTGGCCGCCTTCAAAACCGATCTTAGGCATACCACCTGAACGGGATTTCTGACCTTTAACACCACGGCCACCAGTCTTACCAAGGCCCGAACCGATACCACGGCCACGACGTTTTGGATTTTTCTTACTGCCATCAGCTGGCTTAAGTGTATTTAGACGCATCTTAGGCTTCCTCTACCTTAAGCATGTAAGCAACTTTGTTGATCATGCCGCGATTTTCCGGTGTATCAATGACTTCAACAGTATGGTGCATACGGCGTAAACCGAGACCAGCAACACACGCTTTGTGTTTAGGTAGGCGCTTACAAGTACTGCGTACTAGCGTTACCTTAATTTTTTTATCAGCCATGATGGTTTACCCTAAAATTTCTTCAACAGTCTTGCCACGCTTAGCTGCAATAGATGCAGGTGAAGCCATGTCACGAAGACCATTAATTGTTGCACGAACAACGTTAATTGGGTTGTTAGTACCAATACATTTGGCAAGTACGTCACGTACACCAACAACTTCAAATACAGCACGCATCGCGCCACCAGCAATAATACCGGTACCTTCAGATGCTGGTTGCATGTGAACACGAGCTGCACCATGACGAGCCATCATTGCGTACTGCAGTGTGCCTCCGTCTAGGGCAACATTAATCATGCCGCGACGTGCAGATTCCATTGCCTTTTGGATAGCAGCTGGCACTTCGCGTGCTTTACCGTAACCAAAACCAATTTTACCGTTTCCGTCACCAACAACTGCAAGTGCTGTGAAACTGAAAATACGACCACCTTTAACAACCTTGGCAACGCGATTAACGTTAACCAACTTCTCGATGAAATCGTCTTGTTTTTGTGCTTGATCAAACTTAGCCATGATTCAACCCTAAAATTAAAATTGCAGGCCATTCTCACGAGCAGCATCGGCAAGAGCCTTAATGCGACCGTGATACATGAACCCGGAGCGATCGAATGCAACGTTAGTTACACCGGCCTTCTTTGCGCGTTCTGCAAGGACCTTACCCACTTCTGCTGCTGCAGAAGAATTACCTGTTCCTGAAAGTCCTTTCTTAACTTCAGGATCCAGTGTTGATGCACTTGCAAGTACTTCGCTACCATTTGGCGCGATAACTTGAGCATACATATGACGCGGAGTACGGTGAACCGTTAAACGATCCATACCGAGTTCGCGAATCTTAAAACGACCGCGACGTGCGCGACGTAAACGTGATGATTTTTTATCCATGATTAGCTACCTTACTTCTTCTTCGCTTCTTTACGGACAATATGTTCGCCGGCATAACGAATGCCCTTACCTTTATAAGGTTCAGGTGAACGGTATGCGCGAATGTCCGCACAAACTTGACCAATGAGCTGCTTATCGATGCCCTTCACAACAATTTCTGTTTGTGATGGCGTTTCAATTGTGATGCCTTCAGGTGATTCGTAATTCACCGGGTGAGAAAGACCAAGTGTCAAACCTAGAACCTTGCCTTGTGCCTTGGCACGATAACCAACGCCAACTAACTCAAGCTTTCTTTCAAAACCAGTGCTTACACCAGTAACCATATTATTAAGCAAAGCACGCGTTGTTCCAGCTAGCGCACTTGCTTGCTTGTCTGCACTGCGAGGTGCAAATGTTAATACGTTGTCTGCTTGTGATACTTCAACCGAAGCATGCACAGATAAAGACAAAGTACCCTTGCTACCTTTTACGCTGACATCCTGGCCATTGATGCTAACTTCAACACCGCTAGGCAATTCGACAGGTTTTTTTGCTACACGTGACATTGTTTCAATCCAATTATTAAGCTACGTAACAGATGATTTCGCCGCCACAGCCCGCTTTGCGTGCTGCGCGATCTGACATAACACCTTGCGAAGTAGAGATAATGGCAACACCCATGCCAGAAATCACTTTCGGTAGGTCGTTAGCCGCCTTGTAAGTCCGAAGACCAGGACGACTGACACGTTTGATCATGTCAATAACAGGCTTACCTTCGTAGTAACGTAATACGATAGTAAGCTCTGGTTTGCTGCCTTCGGCAACAGAATAACTTGCGATGTAACCTTCATCTTGTAAAACCTTGGCAATATCAACCTTGGCTTTAGATGATGGCATTGT
>JAGLUW010000021.1 GCA_023134145.1 Sulfuriflexus sp.
CCTTAGTAATAGCCGCTGTTAATGTTGTCTTACCATGATCGACGTGACCAATTGTGCCCACGTTGACATGCGGTTTATTTCGTTCAAATTTTTCTTTGGACATGACGCAATCACTCCGCTGCTAATTTTAAAATCTATGCTCAATAATTTACCGAAAACGCATTTGCGTTGCCGACGCTTAATTACTACAAACTAAAACTATATATGGCTCTCATATTATGGAGCCCATACCCAGATTTGAACTGGGGGCCTCTTCCTTACCAAGGAAGTGCTCTACCCCTGAGCTATATGGGCATAATCTTTACTCTGTCACGCAACTACGCATCTAATTCGTGCCATTGTGCGCGCCAATGTATGGAGCGGGTGAAGGGAATCGAACCCTCGTATTCAGATTGGAAATCTGAAGTTCTACCATTAAACTACACCCGCAAAATCCGTACGTTCAGCCGGGTATCAGCTCCCAAAAACATTCAAAACGTCTTACCAAGAACCCCTTCGGGCTTCATTCGGTACTTCCTGAACTCACTTTGTTCGTTCTGGTCGAGCCGTTTTGTCGAACCAACCTATATACTATCTCGGCGGTTCTCATCCACCCCTTCAGGAGTAGGAAAAACTATAAATTACTGCTAATTCATAGCTCCACTATATGGTGGAGGGGGGTGGATTCGAACCACCGAAGGCTGAGCCGTCAGATTTACAATCTGATCCCTTTGGCCACTCGGGAACCCCTCCAAAAATTAAGCGGCTCATTCTGCTGGAGAATCAAGCCCTTGTCAATGCACAAGGCGTCGAAAACCGCACCAGAATTGACATTCCGACGATTTTTCTTCACTTCTAGGCAAAATAAGGGGCTGCCTCAAGGCAACCCCTTTATATTTGGTGCCGGCACCACGAATCGAACGCGGGACCTACTGATTACAAGTCAGTTGCTCTACCAACTGAGCTATGCCGGCCTATGCCCTAGAGCATCGAGCGGGGGATTCTAATGTAAAGTGAGCCGCGATGCTATGCCGATAAGTGAGATTTTTGTGATTTATTTCAAACACGGGCGTTTTTTTACTGAAACACCGTCATTTTGGCTTTTTATTGCTTCCACAAACGGCTTTGGTAGCCCTCGCGTAGCAGAACTACTGAAATCCAACCAAAACCCGCTACTTTCTTTATAAGATTCATCCATCACCGGCGCTAAACCCAATGTTTGCATATGGGTCTTGCGTTGCTGTGCGCCCTCTCTAGTACGGAAGAAACCCAGTGAAATAGCGTGTTTTTTCACGCCAGTAGGCACGATTAAATAATCTTTAACGCCTCTTCTCTTAAGTATTGATACCACTTTTCGTGCATCTGCCCTGCTTGGTAAAGGCGGGATATAGACCCAAAACCCACTCAACTCACGACGCGTTTCATAGCGTTTTTTAACACTCAGCCCCAATTTTTGTAATTTACTAATGGTTAAATTTGCCACTTTGTCTTTTTCAAACGGCCCGAAGGAATAACAAGCAGCCTCAATAAATACCGCTTTCGGCTGCGATTCCTCAACAACGACTTCTTTCTTAATTGGTTTTTCTGTGCGTATTTCAGTGTTAGATGCCTCAGAACTGACATTTAAGACTTTAGGTGATACGGGCTTTGGCTTTTCAGCGGTAACTTCTACCGTAGACTTAATTGACTCGTTTTGACTCGGTAACTTAATGTTTTTCTCACTAAGTAGTTGCAACAAAGGCATATTACTTGCTCGCTCTGCCGCCAAATCACCCGCTTGGTTTTCTGATTGGCTGATCCAGAAAAGCATGAGTAGATTAACCGCTAGCAATACCCCGACAACAATCTTCATGCTGACATCTCTCGTTGTATTGCGAGAGCTAAACCCTGCAAAACCAGAACGGGATTATTCTCAAGCGTAACCGATAACATGGGTTGAACCTCTTCCGCATCGCCCCCCGTCAGTACACAGCTTAACTCTGTTCCCATGACCTTCTGCATATCGCTTACAACACGTTCGATATAGGCAACCACTGCATACAAACTACCAATCTCAACACCCGTCGCGGTATTGGTTGCGAATAACATCCCTGAGGGTATTTCAGCATCTGCCGTCTTGTTGATCTCACTGGTATCAGTATAGAGCGAATCACGCATCATTTTGATGCCAGGAAGGATTAAGCCACCGAGGTGTTTACCCGAGGCATCAATCGCATCAACGGTTATTGCGCTGCCACAATCAATGACTGCGCTTGGACCATCATGAGCCACATTGGCTGCCAACAGCCCCAACCAACGATCTACCCCAAGCTGACTAGGTTCAGTATAAGAATTAACAACCTTACCGCTCTGCGGCTGGCTACTCGCAATCCTCACAGGACAATCCCAATGCTGCTTTATCCATGTATTTATAAGATCGAGCATGTCCTTGCCAGCAACATTCGCCAGCCAAACCTGTTCTGGTTTTTCTAAGCCCTGCCAAGCTTCGCTCAAAGCAGTCGGAATATCTTCCCCAGCATGCAATAACTCATCGGCATCGCTCAAGGTTGGCAAGCCCTTGCGCGCACACTTAGGCCAAGCCGAATCAAGCCATGCCCATTTTATAAAGCTATTACCAACGTCGAGAAGTAAAATCATGCTGTCGTCATTTATAATTATTTATAGTTATATATTAACGCGATTATCCGCTACGCAGGCTGACTTCACCACAAGTAAATCGCTGACGTTCGCCTGCAGATTCCAACAGCAATGCACCTGACTCATCAATATCCAAAAAATTGCCAGAAACAATACTGCCATTCATCATATGGATGCTCACCGGTTTATTGCTATAAATATTAAGTTCTCGCCACTCTTTCAAGTAATCATCAGACTGTCCGTTCGAACAGGCAATGCAGGCATGGATAAGTTCATCGATCATTGCCGCCGCTAACAAGTTACGCGAAATCGATTCTGCCACATCACTATGGCGTAAATCGATCCACGGCTGATCGATATCGGCCATACTCGCTGGCATACTGACATTAAGACCAACGCCCACCACAAGATCACATGGACCACCCGATTCGCCGCGCATTTCAATTAAGATACCGCCAAGTTTTTTGCCCTGATAAATAATATCGTTCGGCCACTTTAGACCAAGCTCAGACACACCAAATTTTTGTAATGCACGCACTACGGCAACACCGCATATCAAACTAAAACTGCTCATCGCCGTAATATCTAATTCAAAACGCCAACCCAGCGACATTGTTAGGTTCGCTGCAAAAGGAGAGATCCACTCACGCCCACGTCGTCCTCGACCTGCATGTTGCCGCTCAGCCAAACAGACCACGGCATGTTTATGCTGAGCCTTTAATAACCACGCATTGGTTGAATCCACATCGAAAAGAATATCGAGTGATTGTAAGTGTTTCTGCGTTTGTGAATTAAGCGCCGGTTGTATCCTGTGGCTATCAAGTAATTCAAGAGGTTCAGCAAGTCGATAACCCCGACCATGCACCGCGTGAATATCAACGTCGAATTTACGCAGTTGCTGCAATGCCTTCCAGACTGCACTGCGACTGACATTGAGCTTTTCACCTAACTCATTGCCAGAGTGAAATTGACCATCCGCTAAAATATCAATAAGTGCATGTTGTAATGACATTCGATAAGTTTATCATCTACTAACGCAAACTTGTGCCTAAAATTATGAAAATGACGACGAAAGTATTAATAAAAAAATTACCCACGTCTGCTCACTACTTTCCTATTAGTGGCGATCGCTACTCTACTCGCGCGGGGCTCGCACGATTCGGAACCGACTTTGGCAATGGTCAACTCGATACTCAACTATTTCAGTTTGATAAAACATTTACCGATTATAGAAACAATAAACTTGCCGTTCGCAAAACAGAAATTAATGATTACGTCTGTACCGACAAGATTGATAATAAATCACTCGCAGAAGCGACACAATTTATACTGCAACATTTATGTAACGAACATCCCGATAAGTTTTTGTTACAGAAATCATCTAAACAAATAACTCTTGACTGCCTTCTGACGGATGAGCAGATTATTATTAATGATGATTATAATTTAGCGACACAACATAGAACTGAATATAAGAATCTATTTGATGCACTAGCGCTTCAAGTTCAAGAAGATATTTGTCTCATGCAGATAAATAGTTCAGGAACAAAATTGATCGCCGCGCACCTATGCGCCGCCAATCATTGGTCGGCTCGCGATAAGTTACTGATGGATATGCGCTACTTGCATCAACATGTACCGGGGTTTACTGACGACAACAAAGAACCAGAAAAGCTACTGCAAGGCATTTCACGTAAAACCGAAGCCTATGTGCGTTTCGCTTGGGGGCTTTGCGATCAAGCTATTCTTAACCAGCACCCGCATACGTCATTGAAATCGGAATCTAGCGATGATTTGTTTATGCGAATAGAACGACAAGTTATCTGGCCTATTCCCGATAGCGACATACTTTTATTTACGATTCGTACTTACTTTCAAGATTATACTGAGCTAAAAACGTCGGAAATTATTAGCCTAGGAAGTGCAGTAAGTAGTATGAGCAAAGAAACGCTAGAATACAAAAATATTGACAAAGAAGCTGTTATAAAGAAACTAAAAATAATGAGACAGAATTAACAAGATTCATTTTCTTAAGCTTTTATAATAAAGAACCTCAAAGGTGTCGCTGATAAGATTTTAGATTCTTACGCAAACGACTACGCTGCTGTTGCCATGGATCATCCCATGCAAGCGATGCTTTCATAAGACCTTGGCATAATTTTAATTCACCCTCGATATCATCAAGGTGTACAAATTCAGGTGCTGGACCACGATGCGCAGGACAATCCATACCACCCTCATAACCTTCGTTATGATAATTACCCAATGGCAAAGAAATACCGATCGTCTTGATACCCCATGCCGTCATTGCCGTGGCTTCACAAGAACCACCATCCATAACGCGACGTTGATGTTTTCCTGGTAGTAACTTAACAGCCAGATCAGACAACACCTTTAACCCTCCTGATTCAAAAACAGTTCGCCAATCCCCCATGCGCACAACCGGCCCTTTACCAATAATCGCACCGGGTAAAGTCCGCGAGGCTTCAAGGCTAACCGCGACAACAGGTCGAGTCGCTTTATTTAAAAAACCTGACTCAAGATGTGCAACTGCACCAACAAAACCTACCTCTTCACCTCGGGTTAACAAACCAATAAATGGAGGGCGCTTGGTTTTTTTATTCCGTTTGTTGATTGCCTGCAGCTGCCTAGCTGTCTCGAGAATCGCAAACACACCAACAAGATCATCTGCGGCACGTGTATAAATTCGCTTACCACTTTGCCAAATAGGTGCACGAAAATTAAAACCACCGAATATTTTCAGCGCTGATATTTTTTTATCTTCAAGCGGTTTATCTAGTACCACTTCAGCAGTTTGGATTGCACGTTTATCTTTACGCAAAACAACCTTTTTTAACGAACCTTCTACCAACAAACCATCATCTGATGCTAGCCAAACTTTGCGCCCTGCTAAATGCTTTATAGGAGAACCGCCAAACCATTTTATGGACAAACATTTTTCACTCAACCAACGCACACCATGAAATCCAGGATGATCCATATGTGCAATAAAAACTCTAACGGGTTCTTTACTACGTTGACTTAATAATTTCTGGTAGGATTTTTCAGATGCTACGCCGACAACAATATTGCGATGTTGATCGTAGAAGTAAGGAATAGCCGCACTTTGTAATTGCGATTCAACCTCAGCCATCACCAATGCTTCTCGAAATGGTGCGGTGGGACAAGACAATAAATTCCGCAATCGTTGTAATTGTGCCTGCTTCATTGAGTAACTAACCGGGGTTTTGTACAGCAAGCAATTTTTGCCACGCTGTATCTAAGTTCTCTGCTGGCAGCGCTGGTCGCAAGAAAGAACTTAGTTTTTCATAAGCTTCATCAACCATAAATACTTCATCTGGCTTACCCTTAGGGAAAGTGCCACGACAAGTAAAAATAACATGACCAATCACGGGTATCTCACCAACAATTTCTTGCACCGCGTTAATGCGTGCAGGTAGTTCAATTAAGGGGTTAGGGAATTTATGACTTTTCACACCGATCATCTGAGTCCATTCGTTAATTTTATCGCCACCAAACAGGCGGCCAATGTAATCACGAATATCAAATACGATAACACCACCATCGGTTAACAAAACACAATCAATCCAAATCTCACCATTAACGCCATCTGGTATTAATATGTTTTTTAATTGTTGCCGCGAGAGGTCTTTAATAACTTTATTTATTTGTCTTTGGTGTTTATTGCGTCGGTAATAACGAAACAAGACAAATACAATAACCACAACAACACCAGCTGCTGCAGCGATAAATATAATAGGTTGATTTTCAATCACCAGCACTAAAACGATAATCCTTTACAAGTTGACTTAAGCTACGCGCAAGGCTTCCGCAATTATTGCTAATTTTGGCTGCACATCAGAGATATCATTGCCTTGCTTCTCGCATTCATGCATTAAATCTTCAGCATCATTATATAACTGAGTTATTTGATCTAATTCAAACAACTGTAAACCCGCGCGTAACTCATCTGCGTCTGCTGACAATATGGTTGCCGCTAAATTCTCAGGATCGATTAATGAATTAGGATTTAACATATCAACAACCAATGGCACCTTCATTAATCCCATATGCATCGCACGCGCTTCGGTTTCTTGTTCTAGTTCTGAAATTGCCTTGGCATCACTTCCAGCCCCATGCCGAACGGCCTTCATAATAACCTTGAGTAATTTGACTAATGACTCCTGAGAATTCTCATTATCTCCAGGCAAGCTGGCTGCTTGTTCATAAAGACGATCAGCATCTTCCTTTAATTTCAAGATAACATCACTTTGTACATTTTCTGAAAGTTTGCTGGCAGAATTAAACAGTTCTTGAAAGTCCTTACTGAACACTTGTAGCTGTGCTAATTCTTCATTCTGAACCTTGGTCAGCTGCTCAAGAGAAATATTCCGCTGCTGTTCGGAAAATAAAGGATTGTTATATTGTCTTTTTAATTGCCTTTCGCGACTACCGGGCAAAGCGCTGAATCTAAGTGTCATATAATAAGCATCATAATTTAATTAAGTTTCATAATTTAAAATTAATACGAGTAGTCTAAGTCTAACGAGCAAACTCAGTATCTAATCCTTTCATTAATTCAAAATGCCGAAGAAAAGGTTTTGCCATATTGGGGTTGCGAATCATTTGACGGTAATCACCTTTGGTAAACTGCAATTTTCCTGATGCCACAGAAATTCCTAATTTATCGAAACCGAAACCTTCGGTTAACCACTCTTTCCATGCATCTACATCGGCACGCATATCCCAATCAAGTTCTTGGCCTCGATAATCGCCTGCATAAATAACTTCGCCGTTCGAAACATCAACAATACCCACTGGCGATGAGTCACCTTTGCAACCAAAACCAATAACCGCTGAGAATTTTTCTACGCCAAGAGAAGTTGTCATTTCTGTATCAGCATTCCATTTATCAGCAAATGATTGCATCCATGAATCTGAAAATAATTTGGCCATGACTTTCCTTTAAAAAAACGATTAGACTTTATGAACCCTATTTTAACAGAAAATAACTATATAACATCACTGTATATCGGAAGGTTTTGCTACCAGAAATTGACTATATCAATAAAGAAATGCGCAACAATCAATGGGATAAGGTTATGTAGGCGAAGATATAAGACGCAGGCGACAAGCCCAAATACCATTGCAGAAAAAACTTCGGCTAGGCCATTTTCCCAATGTACCAAGCCAAATAACACGGATGAGACAGCAACATAGACTATCGCTTTGTTGTAAGGCGTTGTTGATGAATATACCAATCGCCAAATCAAACCTCGAAAAAATACTTCCTCAAAAACCGCTGCCGTAATGGCGAGGTAAAAAATAGCGAAATAATGCGCATTGCCCTCTGGCACCATCCCCGCGTAACTAAATAATGAGCTAGAAACGCCAACAAATTCACGAGCTAACCAACCAAATGAGAAATAATAAATACTCAGTATAAAAGTAGCTAGAAATGACCAGTTGATAATTTCACGACGCTGAGAAGCACTGGCAAACTTTTTTAGCCCGTAGTCAGCCAAACCAATGCCGTAGTAACGGTATATATAAAAGAGTATGACCGAAGGCAGTACAATCCAACCCAGCACATCCACTATCCAAAATAGCCATGGAGATATTTGCGCTAAAGCTCCATTGTAAACACCGTTAATCATGCCAAACAAAAAGAACGGCGCAATCACCATGCTGACACGGGTTATGTGATTTGAATAAACGTCATTCATAGAAAGTGACTGCTGCATTCTTTAATTATAGCCAGTTTAGCGGAGTGTGAAATAGTGGCATTTCGCAAATGTTTTATTATTATTCATATAATTAGCACACTATTTCACTATTTACACCAATATAGAAAGGTATTTAATCCCTGATTAAAATAGTCTAGTTTGTATATTAGTGAAATCTTATATAAAATGCGCATCAATTATTGAATCCTACCGAGGCTTTGAGCATGGTAATTAACGAAATTGATGTTGATGAACTGGTTGAATTAATGGACGCCAATAACGACAACATCCAGATTATTGATGTTCGCCAGCCACAAGAAGTTGCCGCTGGTGCAATTGGCGGTATGACTAATATCCCAATGGTGAGCATTCCATTGCGCGCCAACGAAATCAGCGATGATAAACAAGTCATTCTGGTATGCCGTAGTGGTGCCCGTTCAGGCCAATGCACAGCTTGGTTGATGCAGAACGGTAAAAACAATGTACATAATCTACGCGGTGGTATGATCGCTTGGTCTAACAGCGGTCTACAAGTAGCTTAAAGCAACATGATGAATTGGCTCAAGAAATTCTTTAACAGTCGCTCCGAACCCGATAAGAATATCGAGGTCTGTGCGCGTGCCATTTTGGTGTTCATGCGTAGCGTTAAGAACAATGTGGATCAGCGTGATTTCATGATCCCTAACCACCACAGCCTATTCTACTGCTACGCCTACGGCGCGATTATCGTAGAAGCTGCCAAATACAAACTCAATGAGTCTGAGCGTTATGCCGCCCTTTTGCTGCTATTCCCTAACCTCTCAGACATGAGTCCTGACGAGATCAGTGGCCTAATGAATCGCTGCCTGAATATGCTTAACGAAGAAGAAGGCCAACGTTATCAAAAAGATGGCGCTGAACACTACACACGCTGGAGTGATGCAGATCCTACCGTCACGGGTCTGCTTGGCAAACTCCTAGAACAACGCGAAAAAGACCTCAGTAAGGTAAATCGAGCCATCATCTATCCCTGATGGGTTATTATTCCTACCACGGCAAACTGCTTTAATGTAGATTATTGCTACTTACACAACGGGGCGGGAAATAATGACAAGGCAACTACAAATGCCAAAGGTAGATGATGATAGCGTGCGCAAAGCCGCTGCCAGTGCTGCCGATGTCGCCTATTCAATCCCAAGTATCTCCGAACAAGAAAAGACCCAACTTAAACAACGCATCCGCGAACAGCTTAAAGCCAAGAATGCCGTTCTGATTGCACACTATTACGTGGATGCCGATATCCAAGAACTCGCAGAAGAAACAGGAGGCTATGTCTCCGACTCTCTCGATATGGCTAACTTTGGCAATCAACATTCCGCCAGCACCTTAGTGGTTGCCGGTGTGCGTTTCATGGGGGAGACCGCTAAGATCCTCAACCCTGAAAAACGCATCATCATGCCCGACCTTGATGCCGAGTGTTCACTCGATATGAATTGTCCTATTGATGAATTTAGCGCCTTTTGTGATGCGCACCCAGATTACACCGTGGTTGTTTACGCCAATACCAGCGCCGCTGTAAAAGCCCGTGCCGACTGGATGGTGACATCCGGTATTGCGGTTGAGGTTATTACTCATTTGGTAGAACGCGGTGAAAAAATCATCTGGGCACCGGATCGTCACCTTGGTAGTTACATCCAAAAGTTATCCGGTGCGGATATCTTACTTTGGCAAGGCAGTTGTATTGTTCATGATGAATTTCATGCTCAAGAACTTGCCAAACTAAAACTGCAACATCCAGAGGCCGCCGTATTGGTTCATCCCGAATCACCGGCTGCGGTTGTTGAACTTGCTGATGTGGTTAGCTCGACTACAGGCTTAATTAAAGCCGCTGCAAAAATGGACAACCCAAGTTTTATTGTCGCAACTGACAATGGGATTTTTTACAAAATGAAACAGGCCGCTCCCAATAAAACCTTTATCGAAGCGCCCAGCGTAGGTGTCGGTGCAACCTGTCAAAGTTGTGCGCATTGTCCGTGGATGGCAATGAACAATCTCCGCAATCTTGCTGAAGTATTAGAAAGTGGAGCGAATGAAATTCACATCGATCCCGCTATTCAAGCTAAGGCCATCAAGCCTATAGAAAAATTACTGGATTTTGCCGCACAACGGCGAAAATAAAATTTATTGCTCCTGCGAACCTTCACGCTGCATTTGTTCTGACGTGGTATGCCGAACATCTTTACCCTTCACAAAATAAATCACATACTCACAAATATTAGCCGAACGATCACCAATACGTTCAAGCGCACGTGCCGCCCAAAGTACATCCAAAGCCCACGGAATTGAACGCGGATCTTCCATCATGTAAGTAATTAACTCCCGCGTGATACTTTCATATTGCACGTCGATCTTTTTATCGTCTAACCATGTTTTACTGGCCGCATCTACATCCATACGCGCAAAGGCATCTAGCGCACCATGCAGCATCTGCCTAACCAATTCACCCATCGTTTCGATACTACCAAAGTGCCGTGATGCAGCTTGCTCATTGCTATGCTGCATTGTCATTCTCGCAAAACGTTCGGCTTCGTCACCAATACGTTCAAGATCAGTAATGGTTTTAATTACCGCCATAACCAATCTCAAATCACTGGCCGCAGGCTGACGTCGTGCAATAATTTGTGTGCACTCCTCATCAATCGAGACTTCCATCTCATTGACCTTATAATCATTCTGAATAACCGTTTCACTCAAACCTTTATCGCGTTCCATTAAGGCTTTAATCGCATCAGTGAGCTGTTGCTCAACTAAGCCGCCCATAGTTAAAACACGATTCCGCACATCTTCTAGCTCAGTATCAAATTGCTGAGAGATGTGTTTGCCAAGATCATTTTTACTCATAATGACTACCTCTTAATCCTTTTAACCTGATCATTATTATCCGTAACGACCGGTTATATAATCTTCTGTTTGTTTCTTTGCCGGATTGGTGAACAAAGTTCTAGTGTCACTAAATTCAATCATCTTACCCATATACATAAAGGCAGTGTAATCCGAAACACGTGCTGCTTGCTGCATATTATGCGTGACAATAACGATCGTATAACTATTCTTGAGTTCATTGATCAATTCTTCAATCTTCAAAGTAGAAATCGGATCCAGTGCCGACGCAGGTTCATCCAATAACAAAACTTCCGGTTCAATCGCGATAGCGCGTGCAATCACCAAGCGTTGCTGCTGGCCGCCTGACATACCTAATGCATTTTCATGCAAACGATCTTTAACCTCATCCCACAACGCCGCACCCTTTAAAGCCGTTTCGACAGCTTCATCAAGAACACGTCTATTTTTTATGCCTTGTAAACGCAGACCATAAGCAACATTTTCATAAATTGATTTAGGAAACGGATTTGGTTTTTGAAAAACCATACCAACGCGTTGACGAAGGTTGGCGATATTCACAGATTTCTGATAAATCTCTTCATCATCTAGCAACACATCACCGTCAATACGCACACCATCAACAAGATCATTCATACGATTAAAGCAGCGCAATAAAGTAGACTTACCACAACCACTTGGCCCGATAAAAGCGGTCACGCGATTTTGCGGAATGACGATACTAATATCATCTAGCGCTTGTTTCTCACCATAATACAAATTCAGACCGCGAGTCTTAATACGTATGGTTTCATCCGCTAATTGCTTAGCCGTACCTACGCCGCCGATGGCACTCATATCAATAGCATGTGTCAATGTTGTTTCAGTCATGATGTTATTCCAGTGCTTTGTACTTTTCACGAAGATGATTTCGAACCCAGATAGCGGTTAGATTCAAAGCCACAATAACAACCACAAGTAATAAGGCTGTGGCATAAACAAGTGGGCGTGCTGCTTCTACATTCGGGCTTTGAAATCCGACATCGTAAATATGAAAACCAAGGTGCATAAATTTACGGTCAAGATGAATAAACGGTGAATTCAAATCAAGCGGTAAAGAAGGCGCGAGTTTCACAACGCCGACCAACATAAGTGGCGCCACTTCACCGGCAGCACGTGCGACAGCGAGGATCATACCTGTCATCAACGCTGGGCTCGCCATCGGTAGAACAATACGCCAGAGTGTTTCTGCCTTAGTCGCACCGAGTGCCATGCTGCCTTCGCGTATCGAGCGCGGAATACGTGCCAAGCCTTCTTCCGTTGCAACAATGACCACCGGCAAGGTTAATAATGCCAAGGTTAATGCTGACCACAATATTCCTGGTGTACCATAGGTTGGTGCTGGTAATGCTTCCGCATAAAACAACTGATCAATATTGCCACCTAAGAAGTAAACGAAGAAACCCAAACCGAATACACCATAAACAATGGAAGGGACACCCGCCAAATTATTCACTGCAATACGAATCAAACGAGTTGTTGGTCCTTGCTTGGCATATTCGCGCAAGTAAACTGCTGCAATCACGCCCAATGGCGTAACTAAAATCGACATAATAATAACCAGCATCACTGTGCCGAATATTGCAGGAAAAATGCCACCCTCAGTATTCGCTTCACGTGGTTCGTCACTAACAAATTCCCATAGCTTCTCAAGGTAATGAAGACTCTTGGTCGGTATACCCATCGCGTTCGGCTTAAAACCGCGTACAACTTTAGACAGGCGCAATTCAATTTCACGCCCACCTGCTGCTACTAACATCACACTGTCTTTTTCAATATTTCGATAAAGCACATCGAGATCTTTTTGCAGCAATTGATACTCTTTATTTAATTTAGCGCGTTGCTCTTCAACCTCGCTGTATGGAACAGTATCAGTAACGCCATCTAACTCCAGACGCCTTTTAGCTAAGCGCAGTTCTTCAATGTCGTAATTGATTGAGCCAATCTCACCGGTATGAATACTTTTTATTTGATCAAATAATTCGATTGTTTTATCTAAACGCTCAAGAAAAACAGGCCATGCCTCATCACCATTCGCAACGATCTTGCCATCAACCTTAACTGATTTAAGGTAACCGTAAAAATTACCCCATTCACGTCGTTCCAAAACAATCATGTCTTGCGGGCGAGACTCTTCGATAATGTCATGTTGGTTAATCCAGCGAAAATCGAGTCCACTGATATCACGGTTGCCTACTTTTAAAAGCAAACGTGTGACTGTCTCTGCGCCTTCTGGAACAACACCACCGGCATCATGTACTCGCGCTGCACTAACTGTCTCAGTACTTTGTACTTCACCAATCAACGTAATAATTTCTGTTGGTGACTGCTGGTACTTCACTTCCAACACATCGGCTGGCCAAAAGAATCCCAAGCCACGCAGTGCAATCAATAACAGTAAACCAAACACCATTATCAGGCTGACACTAACCGCAGCCGCACTCAACCATATCCAGGGACTACCACCTTTAAACCATTGTGCTGTAGTTATCTTCGACACGATAATCCCCTATAAACTACTGTACTTGCGACGTAGGCGCTGACGCACCAACTCTGCAATCGTGTTAAAGAAAAAGGTGAAACTGAATAACACCAACGCAGCCAAGAATAAAACGCGATAGTGGGTACTACCCACTTCAGATTCAGGTACTTCCACCGCAATGTTTGCTGACAAAGTACGCATACCTTCGAAAATATTGAAATCCATAATCGGCGTGTTACCAGTTGCCATTAATACGATCATGGTTTCACCCACCGCGCGACCAAAACCGATCATGATGGCTGAGAAAATACCTGGACTCGCTGTCAACAATACAACACGCCACATGGTCTGCCACGGTGTCGCGCCCAGTGCCAAAGAACTATGCGTCAGACTCCTTGGTACACTATAAATCGCATCCTCGGCAATCGAAAAGATGGTTGGGATCACGGCGAAGCCCATTGCTATTCCAACCACCATAGAGTTTCGTTGATCAAAACTGATACCCGCCTCGTTAGTTAGCCAGCTACGCATATCACCGCCAAAAAATTGTGCTTCTAGTACAGGGCTTAAACCAAGTGATGCATACAGTACGAAAACAACTAACGGTAAAAGCAACATCGCTTCCCAACCATCTGGCACCCTATGACGCACACTGCTCGGTAGGCGCGTCCAACTCCAGCCTGCAAACAACACCGCTATCGGCATGATAAACAACAAACTAAAAATGCCCGGCAAATTTTCTTCTATCAATGGCGCAAGCCATAGCCCAGCGAGAAAACCAAGGATCACTGTTGGTAGAGCTTCCATTGTTTCAATACTGGGTTTAACAATACGGCGCATCTTGGGAGCCATAAAGTAAGCCGTGAACATAGCGCCTAACACAGCCAGCGGTACAGCAAATAACATGGCATAGAACGCGGCTTTAATCGTACCGAAGGAAATCGGTACCAAACTCATCTTGGGTTCAAAATCATTTGATGAAGACGAAGACTGCCAAATATATTCTGGCTCTTGGTAACTCTCGTACCAAACCTTGCCCCACAAAGATGACCAAGAAACTTCTGGGTATTCATTCGTTACCGTCCAGAAATGTAATTGACCATTTTCTGATTCAAGCAACAATGCATTCGAGCGTGGGGAAAATACTAGGCGTTCCGGTTTAGTAATATCCGCATCTATTTCAAGAACCTGCTGATTTGCTGTGGTATGAAATATCTCTAACTGCCCCTGTTGTGTCACAACGGCAAATCCCTTGCGGGCATTTTCCACAGCAATGGCGGTTACGTCACCACGGCTATCAAATTCTCGAATAAATGTCGGTATCGGATGATTGCCTTCATCCCGTACTGGGAACCACTGACTAATAACACCTTCTGAGTCCACTACCAACAGCGAGATAGTTCCTGTCAACCAGGTCAATTTTTTAAGCTTACGATCACCTTTTACGATATGTGTACGTTGCTGAATACTCACTGCATCCTGATCGCTGATATCGTACTGCACCATTTCACCATCATGACTCGCGAGATACAGTACCCGTTGATCTTCATCCATCAGAATAAAGTCGATGTTGATGCCCGGCAGCGGCAGGTCAACTGTACTTGCTACTAATTCCGCTTCATCTTCATCCAGTGCCGAACCTTCTAGGCTAAAGCGCGTTAGTATTAATCGACCATCGGCTGTCCGCGCAATAAAACTATGCCCTTCTTCGCCAAGCTTAAAAGTAAACTGAACGATGGCTTGCTGTTTTGGATCAATCTGCAATGCAGCTTGCCCCAAGGGATAATCAATAAAAGGGGTAATAAGGCGTTTATCATTCGGATACGTTACTTTGTATTGATGACTCGCCAGTAACACCTGACCATGGTCAGTCGCATAAGCGGCAACTGAAGAATTTGTGCCTGCCATATGAAAACTGCTAATCGAGGCCTTAGGCGGTAAGGCCAACGGGAAGCTATTAACTAGCTCTCCGGTCGTGGTGCTGAAGAAAACGGCCTCTGCGGTATCCGTGAAACGCATGGCAATTTCATTTTGCTCTTCCATGGCCAGCGCCAGCGTCTTACCCGAACCCGCTACGCTGTAAGTCGCGACTGATTCAGCCTCTGCTGATTCAAACATAGGCGCAACTACGTACATCAAATACAAGAATATCAATAAGATAGCCACAATCACGAAGTTACCACCCATTGTTACAATGGCGCGAAATGACTGATCTTTAAATAGGCGAAATTTCTGGGATGTAAGCATTCCGAGAGAGTACGCTCACAATATGACAGGAATATGACAAATAACCGCTTAAAGACTAACCACTGTCATGAAAGCTTCACATAGAGAGTACGTCCTGATTATACAGGCCACATAAAAAACCCCGCTCAATTCACATGAGCGGGGTCATCAATAAAACCATCCTTGATTATTTATGCATTCCTTCCTAGAAATCGATCTGAGTTCGTAAAGCAAAGATACTTGGATTGTCGTTCACGCCGCCTTTATCAACATCAACATCGATGTAGTTAGCCATGATGCGAACATGTGGATTCACGTACCAGTTCAGACCCACGGTCCAGTTATCTTCTTCACCACCCTGAATAGCACCATCATTCAAATCAAGTGTGCTGTAGCGCGCAGCCACTTCCCATGCACCTGATTTAGATTTTGGTTTAACACGACCAAAGGTACCCTTCTTTGCTTTATAAGGACGTGACTCACCTGTCAGGAAGTAACTAGCCGAAATATATGCACCATCAAAATCAGCATCTGAGAAACCACTGTCACGACTTACACTCGCCTTCAAGTATTCACCTTGTAAAGAGAAAGGACCAACGACAGCTGCTGCTTCTAATCCATAGCGTTGGATATTATCAACATTTGAAATGGTTCCGGTATCGACAAGACGTGTGCTAGCAGCATGGAACTCTGGACGTTGACGGAAACGGATGTCATCACCATCATCAAGTGGTTCTTCACGTGCCACTGCCACACCTAAATGAACAACACGGGTTTTTTCTGCCATTGGGGCGAACGTTGCACGTGCGCCAAAGCCATAACCTTCTTGACCGTCCTCAGCATCTTTAGATTGACCACCATAAACACTACCGGCAAGACTCCAATTATTTCCGCCACGATTAACGCCAACACCAATACGATGGCTAGTAGCAAATACGGCCGGTAATGAACGTTCCATAAAGGTGGTGTATTTAGAACTGGTCAACTCTTCCAAACCAATAGGTTGTTTAAAGTTACCAATCTTCAGACCCCATGGAATATGTGTGATGTAGGCATCTTTAATTGCAAGGGCATCATCAGAGTAATCAACCTGAACCTTATATCCCCAATCCTTATGCAACTTACCTTTTGCAAACATACGCAAACGACGGAATTCAGTACCTGACTCAAGCGCTGTTTTATCTTCATCCGAATAACCAGCATCAACCATAATGCGACCACCAAATTGGAATGAGTAGTCACCATCAGCACTTTTGACTTTAACGCCACCCTTAGTGCTCACCTTAGTACCATTGCTCTTAATAAATTTCTTTTCTAAGGCCTTATGTTGCCCCTTACTGATAACGCCATTTTCTAAAAGTACATCTAGCAATTCTTTTTCACTTGCTTGAGCTTGCATAGTCATCGTACTTAGCAAACCTGCCGCTACCAAGGTAGTCAACTTAAGATTTTTATGTGCCATGATTCTTGTCTCCGAAATAAAACATATGTATTAAATTTGAGACACTATTATGAAAAACCAAGATGACAGTTAGATGATAGAAATATGAAGTTTTAATGTATGTCATGTGACAAAACTATTACTGTCACAATATGACAAGATATAAAAAAAGCCCCGCATAAACGGGGCTTCTTATAACGATCCTTGTTTCGAATAACTAAGTTATTTTAACTTAGCTAATTCCTTTTCAACAATCTTTCTTGAAAGTGGTACATAACCATCTTTAACAACCACTTCCTGTCCTATTTTAGATAAAACCATTTTAACAAATTCGCGTTCTAAAGGAGCAAGCGCTTTATTAGGGTGCTTGTTCACGTAAACGTACAAGTAACGTGACAAAGGGTAAGTACCATTTGCCGCATTTTCTTTAGTCGCAGCAATAAATGGTTTACCTGGCTTCTTAGTTAACGCAACCGCCTTAACACCTGAAGTTTTGTAACCAATACCTGAGTAACCAATACCGTTGATTGAAGCTGATACTGATTGAACAACTGAAGCTGAACCTGGTTGCTCATTTACGTTGGCCTTGTAGTCACCTTTACACAATGCTTTCTTTTTAAAGTAACCGTAAGTACCAGAAACCGAGTTACGACCAAAGATCTGGATGTCACGACTAGTCCATGCACCACGCATTCCAAGCTTACCCCAACGAACGATATCTTCATCAGCACCACACTTGCGGTTTCTAGAAAAAATAGCATCAACTTGAGGAATGCTCATGCCTTTAACTGGGTTATCTTTATGTACATAAACCGCTAAGGCATCGATAGCAACTTTGATTGGTGTTGGCTTGTAACCAAAACGTTTTTCAAAGGATTCCAATTCTTTGCTCTTCATCTTACGACTCATTGGACCAAAGTTAGATGTGCCTTCAGTTAATGCCGGTGGTGCAGTAGAAGAACCCGCTGCCTGAATTTGAATGTTCACATTCGGGTAAAAACGTTTGTACTCTTCTGCCCAAAGCGTCATCAAATTAGCTAATGTATCTGAGCCAACACTTGAAATGTTGCCAGAAACGCCACTAGCACGTTGATAAGTAGGAAGTTCATTAGCCTGAATAGCTCCAGACATAAAAGATACGCTGCATAATGACAGCAATGCGATTACAGATTTTTTCATTTCAATACGCCCCTTTAGGAAAAGCGATAATTAATATAATTTCAGTTAGTGTATCTGGGAAAGTATTCTGCTCTGTGCATATGACACAGGTGTGAATCATTTGTGACTGTTTTGTGACATATTCAGGTGTTGTTTATGACTATTCTTGCCTCAGGAAAATCACAGCGAAACTCACTACCTGTTCCTGCAGTACTTTTAATATTCAATTTCCCATCATGTCGTTGTAATACGTGCTTAACAATAGCAAGGCCTAGTCCTGTACCACCGGTATGCCGAGAACGTGCCACATCAACGCGATAGAAACGCTCGGTTAAGCGCTCGATATGATGAGCAGGAATACCCATACCTGTATCACGAACCGAAAAATGCGCGCCTTCGGCATCTTTAAACCAATGAATATTGATCGCACCATGTGCCGGGGTGTAACGAACCGCATTAAATATCAGGTTTGAAAAAGCACTGCGTATTTCTATTTCATTACCACGCAGGTTAAGTGTCCGATCAATGTCAGCCGAAATGTCATGTTGCTGTTCAGCGGATAGTCCTTTAGCATCCTCAATAATGCTATCAAGCATTGCTGACATATTAACTGTTTCATTTGCAGTATCAGTGCGTGCTGACTCAAGCCGTGATAGCTGTAACAAATCATCAACAATAGATTGTAAACGTGTCGATTGTTCATCAATACGCGCCAACATATTCTGATTCTCATCATTTGACAAAGATTCATCATCTCGCATCATTTCAACATAACCGTTGATCACTGTTAACGGAGTACGCATTTCATGCGAGACATTGGCAACAAAGTCACGGCGCATCTGTTTCAGATTTTGTAGTCGAGTAATATCACGACCAACTAATAATGTTTGATCATCGCCATAGGCGACTAACCTAATCGACAAGGTTCTTGTTTTATTAACCGGTGAAACCACCAACAACGGTTCTTCATAATCAGCTTTTGTAATGTAATTAACCAACTGAGGATGACGAACCAGATTTAACAAACGCTGACCTAAATCATGTTTGGTATGTATGCCTAACATTCTGGTCGCAGCACTATTACACCACTCGATACTGTTGTCATGGCTCAGTACAACAATGGCATTCGGCATGGCCTGTGCCGCTTCTTGGAAACGTGAGATGCGTTTAACTAAGCGTTTATGGCGGCGTTTATTACGTAAGCGGAATCGGTACAGACGCATAAACACATCTTCCCAGATGCCATGACTCTCCGGTGCATCACCTGTCAGTCGGCGTTCCATCCAATCTGAAAGACGATCCAATTGGTGCAGATGCCAGACAAGATAAATACCCAATCCCATTGACAGCCAGACAAAGAAATTTCCGAACAAGGTGTAACACAGCAGTACAACTACCAATAATAATAGTAATCGCCAGAATTCTTCATCCAAGATACGATTCAAGTTACGTTACCGTACTGAGAAACGATAGCCTGCGCCACGAACTGTCTGCACAAGTTTATTAAATTTAGGTGTAAGCGCTTTACGGAGTCGGCGAATATGCACATCGACCGTGCGCTCTTCAATATAAACATTACTACCCCAGACAAAATCAAGTATCTGCCCTCGGCTGTAAACTCGTTCTGGATGCGTAACAAAGAAATGTAGAATGCGAAATTCAGTAGGGCCCAGATCAAGTGGTTCGCCATCGGCAAATACGCGGTGGCTATCTGGCTCGATACGTAGGCCATTAATTTCGATTGGCGCATCGGTTAACTGTGGATTAGTGCGACGCAGGATGGCCTTAATGCGAGCCGCTAATTCTTTTGGCGAGAACGGTTTACACAGGTAATCGTCGGCGCCCACTTCTAGACCGCGCACTCGATCATCTTCTTCGGCGCGAGCCGTAACCATAATGACAGGGATATCCTTAGTCAGTTTCTCCAACTTAATCGACCTAACAAACTCGATGCCACTTTCACCCGGTAACATCCAATCCACTATCATGATGTCAGGCAAGTCATCCATTATCAGCTTACGCGCAACGCGCGTATCCTCTGCTTCGAAAGTGGTGTAGCCAGCCTTACTCAGCGCTAGAGCCATCATTTCACGAATCGGGGCTTCATCTTCAATCAATAAAACTTTCGGCGTCATCATAGTCCGCTTGCCTTCTTCACTGGGCATGAATGCAATTTCATACGGGGATTCTATGACTCAGATATTACAGTAGTGTGACAAAAATAAACTAACTGTCATATTTCATATATGGCATATGAAATGACTGGATCCAATAGAACATGATACTGGTGGAATAACTTCAGGGGGCAGGTCACCCTTGCTGGTTACAAAAAGCACCCAGCTAGAGCGAGCCTAAACTACACAAACTCGTTTAGAAAGATTGTTCCGACTCTAATACAACCTGACCTTGATTGTAGCGAGGCACAACCAAATCGAGGCAATCCCAATCTGTCATGCTAATAGTAATAGTTGAACCTTCAACATACTGGATCAACACGGCTTCTGGGCCTGTATTTCCGAGCATAACCATTTTTACTTTCATCAGCTTACCAGTACGATTTATGTACCAATGACCTGGTCTTGGTTCCGTTATATCTGTATTGCTCACGATGAACTCCCGATACTGCTTGTTTTATTATTTTAGGCACTTCTCAACTGTTAACAATTGTAACATTCTGTAAACTGCTGTTTCAAATAGATTTTTCAAGACAACTTAGCCGTTTAGCTTGAGGTAAAACCTTACCAAGGAGACGCAGGTCATTACTGTTAAAGACATTATTCCAGTTTTCGTGTCGAAAATGACGACTCAAAATCAAGTAATTTGCACAAAAAACAACCTCCCGTACAATGCCTTTTGCACAGAATTTCAGGATTGATTTAATGGTAATTAACGAACAAATAATTTTTGATGTAACCGAAAGTGATTTTGATCAACGTGTTATTAATGCTTCAGCAAATAAACCTATTCTTGTCGATTTTTGGGCTGAGTGGTGTCCGCCTTGCCGAGCACTAACACCCGTACTAGAAAAAATAACGCAACAATTAGAGGGACAAGTGTTGCTTGCCAAAGTAGAGGTGGATGACAATATGCATCTAGCTGGACGCTATGGATTGCGCGGCTTCCCTACCGCGATTCTGTTTATTAATGGTGAAGAACAAGGTCGGTTTAGTGGTTTTAAGCCTGAAGCAGAAGTGATGAGTTTTCTTACGGATAACAAGGCTATTAGTTAGGCTCGAACTAATCATCTGAACAACAATCCCCCTTAGCCTCTAGCTGAATAGGTGGGCAAGGCACACTGCCATAAGAGCAGTACACACAGCAATCACCCGGCTTAGGCTTCAACAGCTCTTTGCAGCCTTTGCACTCATAAAACCACTGACAAGCATCACTCGGCATGGTTTCTTTTTCTGCATGGCCACAATGAGGACAGGTAATTACCGATTCAAGAATCACTTCATTATTCACAACAACATCCCATCAATTTTATAGTTTATTTAATACTATTTTTAATTTACCAAACCAATCAATCAGGTCATCCAATGAATATACGGCATTTGCAGGACTTGGATTTGGCGTAACAAATACCTTTGAACGACCTATCTGATAGTCCTGCAAGCCCCAATCAATCTTTGCTTTTTCTTCGCCGGTATATTTAAGAAAGTTCTGGTAGGCAACCTTACCGTGAAACCAACATAATTTCGGTTGATGGCGCAGTAGGTTTTCCTTCAGCAATGGTGACCAATGCTTATAATCTGCTGCCTTTAAATCAGAGACGCCCGGCGTAGTTCGCTTAACAACATCGGTGAAACCGATTCGATATTTCTCTAATAACACTTGCATCGAAGCGGCTTCAGGCACTAACTCCTCATCAATCAAACCCGAACCATTAAGCGCCTTCCAAAAACGGTTTCGTGGATTACCAAAATAACACTGCGTTTCAACTGACAAAGGCGAAGGGTTGCAACCGATCGAAATGATATCAAGATTATCATCTAAGTAATCAAGCAAGCTATCCATGATTTATCAATTCACTGCGTAACATTATTTGTAACTTAATTTCCTGTGATAGCCTTGCTCTCAGTAACGACGAGGCGACGGTAAAAATCAACGTAGTTAAAAGGTCGTTGCTCCCTTTTACTTGATAAACCTAAGCTCCAACCCGTTGTTTCAAAATGATCGGCATGCAGCACCCCTACAAAATGTCCCCAGTGCGCAGAAGATACCGGCACTTGCCCATCGTTAGCCTCTTCACCAATATGTTTAGCTATCCATCTTAACCAGAATGGCAATTCCCTATTCGGTCGTGACGCAGCATATGAGGAATATTCAATATCGGCACGATCTAATATTTTTTTATTAAATTCTGCACATGCGGCAATGGTTAGATCATCTCCTGAATTACCAAATTGATAACGAAATATCCGTGCTAACCAAGAACGTCCATGCATAACCCAATCTGCAAACAACGATCCCCTATGTGGCGTTGCAATCGTTATGATTTTTTTAATGCGCTTATCCTCAGGGTGCATATGCGCATAATAACGAGAATCAAGCCCGCCCATGCTATGCCCAATAAGGATAATTTTATCTTCGGGGACAGCCTCAATGACTGTCGTTAAAGCTTTCGATCGGATCTTTAAACTTTCTGCATTTGGCAAATCAGGAAAATACATCGGTATAGAAAGGCTTGCTAACTCAGGCTTTAGATTACGAAAATATTCAGTAGACGAACCTAAAAGACTCGGTGGTCGAAACAAACCATGCACGAAAATAATAGCTACATTTTCATTTGTCATGTTCGAACCGTCCCTAAGCCCTCACAATAGTAATAATATTTCATAATAATTCCTTCCTTGGCTTGCATTTTATCTTACTCTCTATTCATTCATGCCATACTCTATCTATATGAACGAACAAAGCAATCACTTTTGGGAAACCAAGACACTTGAAGAAATGACGTCAGAAGAATGGGAGTCTCTCTGCGATGGCTGCGGCCGTTGCTGCCTTAATAAACTCGAAGATATTGATACGGGTGAACTACATTTTACTAATGTGGCCTGCCGGTTACTTGATGATGACTCTTGTCGTTGTGAAAATTATTCTAAGCGCAAAAATCTTGTCCCTGAATGCTTAGTGCTTGATGCCGAATCAGTAAAAAACTCGACGGCCTTACCAAATAGCTGTGCCTATCGACGCTTAAGTGAAGGTAAATCTTTATTGGCTTGGCATCCTTTAATCTGTGGTAATTCAGAAAAAATTCATAGTGTAGGAATATCCATACGTAGCAAAACAGTTTCAGAGCAATACATTCATATAGACCAATTTGAAGATCATATTGTTGACTGGTTTGATGATGTTTAATCACCACGCGGAATTGATACCTCATATCTATTGAAAGTGGGTATTGGCTCACATTTTAGCTACTTTAACTGGCGTTTATTCGCCACTAATGCTAAAAGAATCATAGGAATAGAAAATTATTTATGAGCCGGAGTAGAATCTAGGATGAAAGAAAAACTTGAAATAGACGATCTCCGTAAAGGGATGTTTGTATGTGAATTAGACAGACCCTGGTTAGATTCACCATTCCTATTTCAAGGCTTCTTGGTTGACACCGATAATGAAATGTCCGAGTTAAAGCAGCTCTGTAAATATGTTTATATCGACACAGAGAAAGGTAATGACACACAAGGTAACCAGCCTGCTCCAAACTCTAATGACGAACCTAAAAAACAGTTTGAAGACAACGACCACGCATCACAGCGCCCTTACCTCACCAACTTCGAAGAAGAAATAAAACCTGCTGGCCGACTACGCGATGAAGCGAATAGTTATATGGAAGAACTATTCGCAGAAATTCGTGCTGGTCATAGCATCGATGGTAATAAAACCCGTGAAATCGTTTCTGGCTTGGTCGCGAGTATCCTGCGCAACCCAGACGCATTGGTGTTACTCAATAACCTACGCGATAACAGCGAGTATGCCATTGCACATAGCCTCAATGTTTGTACCTTGACGCTGGCTTTTGGTCGTTACCTTGGTTTAGACAAAGATGAACTCACCGAAATTGGTATGGGCGCACTGCTTCATGATGTTGGTGAGCTCCGCGTACCTAAAGAGGTCATGTTAAAAGAAGGCCTTCTGAGTCGAGAAGAAAACCGAATCATGCAGACTCATGCGCAACATGGTGCAGACATTTTAACTCACAGTGATGCAATTCCTTCTACGGCCATTGAAATAGCGCGTGCACACCATGAGCGTAGTAATGGACAAGGTTATCCTAAAGGACTGCCTGAAGCCGAAATCGCCTATTTTGCACGCATAGTGGGCATTGTCGATGTTTATGATTCAGTCACAACCAGTCATAACCATCGCGAAAGTATTAATAGCACTGAAGCATTAAAGAATATGTATAACTGGCGAAATGAAATGTTCGATGGCGAACTTGTTGAACAGTTCATTCAATGCCTTGGCATTTATCCCGTTGGCAGCATTGTTGAATTAGATAATGGTGAAGTCGGTATTGTGATTGCAGTCGCGCTCGATAAACGCTTACAACCGAAGCTAATGCTTGTGCGTGACCAACTGAAAAAGGCCTATACACCACCTCGCATCATCAACCTCGCGTTACATACAGGTGATAACAAATCGAGTCGTTATGAAATTAACAAGGTATTAGAACCCGGTGATTACGGTATTGATCTGAAAAGCTATTTACTCAGAGAGATGCCCATCGAAATGCAACTTGTTCAATAGTTATTGCTTATTGCGCTTCTTGCATTCGAGAGTGAGGTGACGCGCCATAAACATGCACTGGCTCAGCCTTACCACGCACAACCTTAACGCCTAAATCAACAAACTGGCATTGCGTATCGTATTTCATTTCCGTATAAGCTTCTTCCGAAACAATAAGACGATAACCAAGACGCTTACTTAAACCATCTAAACGGCTCGCGGTATTAACCGCATCACCAATAAAAGTATATTCATAGCGTTCTTCAGAACCAATTGTTCCCGCGATCACTTTACCTGTATGAATACCTATACCAATCTCAAGTTGCTCGCCATCTGGCATCGATAAATTACGCGCATGATCTAGCATGGTTAATGCTGTTTTAACTGCATTCTCAGCCACATGTGCGCTATCTTCAAGGCCATAAACAGCCAGTACAGAATCACCCATGAATTTATTAATAATGCCGTGATGAGTTGTCACAATTTTTGCCATCTGTGAGAAATAAGCATTTAAGAAAAAGATTAAATCCTCTGCGGAAGTGTTTTCAGTAAAGCGCGTGAAGTCACGTAGATCACAAAACAAAATAGCTACTTGATATTCTTGCCCATGCTTAAGCGTCTTGTCATCCGTGCTTAGCAATTTTTCCATGATACTTGGGCTAACAATCTTCTCTAATGTATGCCGCAATTGCTCTTTATCGCGCAGACTATCAATCATGAGGTTGACTTGCTGAGCCAATAAACCAAATTCATCTTGAGTAACAATGGGTACGTATTGAGACAAATTACCTGTCTGCACATTTTGTAAAACAGATAACTGTGTCGAAAAGACATGCTGAAGATTCAAAGAAAACGAATGAATCAAGCGTAAGGTGAGAACTAAAACAACACCAAAAATGAAAAATATATCAACAACAAAAACCTGCATCATGGTTTCGTTATCAAGTTGTGTATTCTGATTGATATAACCAAGATCAATAAATGCCACTAACCCCGTTAAGGTCATGCCAATAAAAACGGTCACCGTCATGAATAAGCTTAATTTACTGGATAAAGGCGAAAATTCAATATCTTGTTTCGTCTCATGATCGCTTTGACTAAACCAAAAACGTTCGCGTGTTAAGGCATTATCAATACTCGCAAAATAACCAATAATTAAAATACCAATAATAATTTTTATCGCAACAATCATCGGTTGCATATAAAAAACACTATGCGCAGCAAATATAATAACGCCAACTAAAGCATAAAGAGACATATCAAAGAAAAATTGTCGTCTTGGTCGCCTTAATACCTCAGCCTTATCGACAATGATTGGCTCAAGAAAATATTTAACCAACGCGACAAAGAGGAAAGGCACTAAGTAAATCAAAATAGAAAATGCGACGGGCTCCCCGAGGTAAGGAGAAATGCGTTCTCCATAAACACCCAAAATCAATACGGTCACAGCAAAATACACATACGAGGTGTACTTTGCCGAATCGTTAACAATCTGTTGTCGAAATGCAAGGCTCATGACAGTGTAAGTATAGTTACTTTTTTTTATTATTTATGAAATCTATCAAATAGTTAGGATTAGTGTGACACAGTTCACAATACGTAAAATAGATATTACTAAACTCCATTCAACATTACGTTTAAACGGATTAACAACTATCATATACCACACAAATAGTGAATAAATCCCCTTCCATTATTCAGTGTAGACGGCAAATGAGGCTTTTGTGGCGTTTTTAAAGCTAATTTCGAATTTAATCTGAATAATCTACCTAGGTAATCTATGTAGAGCAGCTATGAAAGCCGCTCAGCATTGTTCCCAGGGTAGCCCTTCAAATCGCCAACCACCTTGGGCACTACGATGATGAGCATCATCCAGTTCACCCTCAAAACCATCTATCACGTTGAATACACTACTAAAACCATTCTCAACCAACAAGGCTCCGGCATCCAGAGAACGTTTACCACTTCGACAAATCAAAATAATCGGCGCACAACCAACATCCGTACTGCAACTTACCCCACCCAGTAACACCCTACGTACATCGGTAACAAAATTCGGATTAATCACCCAATCCGGCTCATCAATCCACGGGATACTAATCGCACCTTTTGGATGTCCAACAAACAGGAATTCCATATTTGAACGTACATCAATGAGCACTGAACGTGCGTCTTCACCCAACATTTCTGAGGCCTGAACTGACGACAATGTTTTTACCTGCTCCTTGCTCACAACCTGACTATCCCTTTGACTTATTTGATGTAAATAAAGACGGGGTCTAGTGACCCCGACTATTACAACCATAGCATTTAATTAACTATTCGCCACCTGCAGCCTGTTTCAGCGATGCTTCAATCGCATCTGGTGCATCATTAATTTTAAAGAAGGTACTCATGTCTAAATCAGGGAAGGCATTAGCAATACTGAATTTTGCATGTAATGCATAAACATTGCCTTCTGAAACAAGAACACTATATGGCAGATGGGCCGTTTGCTTCATATCTCGTCCATCAATCAACGCCATAATATGTTCATCACCTGCGACACCCGCCGCCTTAGTCAAAGACACACCAAATAAAGTCTGTTTTTTACCTGGGATATCGACGCGGAATACTTTCGCCGTACCACCCTTGCCTGCCGCTAAACCTGCTTCAACAGCCTTAATCGCCGCATCGTAAGAAGCATGTTCTGCTAATTCCAGTGGGTCATCGAAATAAGGCATGAACACAGTGAAATGAAACTCATCAAGCTGATCGGCTTTCCAACCGGGATCCTGTGCGCCATATGCTGATGCGCCACCCAATGCTTTGGCGAGTTGCTTATCAACCGCGGTAAGATCGGCAGCCATTTTAAATGATGCTGACATCCATGCTGGGTTAACATAACTCACCTGCACCTTATCTCCGGCTTGAGTCACAGCAACGCGAACAACTGCACCATAACCACCAAAGTCAGTTTTTGCGGCTGCCGTTTTTAATGCGGCATTCGTAACAGAAATAACTGTTGCAGCAGCATAAGGCTGATAAGTACCAACAACCTCAAAACCCGCAGCCTGTAATGCTGCACTGGTTGATTTAACTTGTGCTGCCATCGTCCCTGTAGCATTCGAACTCATATTATAAGGTTTCAGCCAGGGTTGTTCTGCCGATGCTATTGAGGTAAAAAATAATCCTGTCAATAACAGTACAGATAAAAAGGAACGAAACAATTTCATAAGGGAAATCCTCTAATTTAGTTTATTACCATGTTCTACGAGTATGCCCTGTTAGAATCATGCATGCTCATTAAAGATTCTAATGCCTCAACACTAGAAATCCTGATAACCCATTCAATTTGTAATTTATTGGGTATTTGTAAAATCCCTTTATTGACCTTAGGCATCACTGTTGTAGAGTAGTAAGTCATGCTCTTACACTATATTTACAAAATTATTTTAGGAGAAAATAAATGCAAGGAAACACTTTTCGCTCTGTGGTTTTACTTAGTGGCATATTACTGAGCAGCATGACATTTGCAGCAGGTGGCAAAGCACATTGGGGTTATGACGGGGACGAAGGACCTTCTCATTGGGGCGATCTTTCTCATGACTATGCGACATGTAAAACAGGCAAAAGTCAGTCACCTATTAATATCGATACAACCACCACTGCGAAGCTCGCTAATATTAAATTTAATTATCAGGCCAGTGCAATTGATGTGGTTAATAATGGTCATACCATTCAGGTGAATTATGCAAAAGGCAGCATGCTTAGCGTGGGCGGTAAAAGTTATACGCTACTGCAATTTCATTTCCATAGCCCAAGTGAACATGAGGTGAATGGCAAACCTTACGACATGGTCGCCCACCTTGTTCATCAAGCAGCAGATGGTCAGTTAGGCGTTATTGGCGTGCTCATGAAAATAGGTAAAGCGAACTCGGTGATTGCTTCTGTTTGGGATAACATGCCAACGAAATCTGGCGGACATAACAAAGTGGATGCAACGCTCAACGTTGCGGAACTATTGCCAAGTAATCACAGTTACTACAATTACAGTGGCTCATTAACAACACCACCTTGTAGTGAAGGCGTAAACTGGATGGTATTGCAAACACCCGTTGAAGTTTCAACTGAACAAGTTGCTGCATTTACGAGTATTTTTTCGAAGAGTGTTCGCCCAGTACAACCGGGTAATGGCCGCTTAATTCACGCTAACAAATAAAGAGTAAACACAATGTAATAAAAAAGGCCGGTCACATGTTCACCATGTGCCGGCCTTTTTAGTACGTCTACTTTAATTACTTAGATCGGCTATCACGTTTACGCTCATGTTCCTTAAGCAAACGTTTGCGAATACGAATAAAGTTAGGCGTAACTTCTACCAATTCATCATCATCAATAAACTCTAAGGCTTGTTCCAAGCTCTTACGAATAGGCGGTGTAAGCACTTGTGCTTCATCTGTACCTGATGCACGAACGTTGGTTAACTGCTTACCCTTTAATGGGTTAACAACTAAGTCATTACCACGTGAGTGAATGCCAATAATCTGCCCTTCGTATACTTCATCGCCATGTGAACTAAACAAACGACCGCGTTCTTGTAGGTTAAACAGACCAAAGGTTAAACACTTACCTTGACCGTTTGAAATTAATACACCATTGGTACGTTGGCCAAAATCACCACCTTTCACTGGCGCATATTTATCAAATACGCTGTAGATAAGGCCGGTGCCTTGTGTTGCAGTTAAAAACTCAGTACGGAAACCAATCAAACCACGTGCAGGAATAACAAAATCAAGACGCACACGACCTTTACCGTCTGGCATCATGTTCTTTAATTCACCACCACGTGTGCCCAAGGCTTCCATGACACTACCTTGATGCGTGTCTTCAACATCAACAGTCAATTGTTCAAATGGCTCACACATCACGCCATCGACTTCTTTAACAATCACTTCTGGACGTGACACGCCCATTTCAAAACCTTCACGACGCATGGTTTCGATCAAGATAGAAAGGTGTAATTCACCACGACCTGATACTTTGAACTTATCAGGATCGCCGCCATCTTCAACACGCAGTGCCACATTATGTTTCAGCTCGCGTTCAAGGCGTTCACGAATTTGACGTGAGGTAACGAACTTACCATCTTGACCCGCGAACGGTGAATTGTTCACTTGGAAAGTCATGGTCACAGTAGGTTCATCAACACTTAATGCAGGTAAAGCTTCAACATTATTAGGATCACAAACTGTGTCAGAAATATTCAGTTCTTCAATACCGGTAAAGGCAATAATGTCACCGGCAATTGCTTCATCAACCTCAACACGTTCAAGGCCTAAGAAACCGAGTACTTGCAAGATACGGCCATTTTTCTTTTTACCGTCACTACCAATGATAGTAACTGGTGTATTTGTTTTCACACGACCACGTTCGATGCGACCGATACCGATCATGCCTACGTAACTATTGTAATCAAGTTGTGAAATCTGCATTTGGAAAGGACCATCAACATCAACCTTACGCGGCGCAACATGATCAAGAATACTTTGGAACAGTGGGTCCATATTGCCATCGGTTATATCCGACTCAAGCCCTGCGTAACCATTAACCGCAGAACAATAACAAGTATGAAAATCGAGTTGCTCATCTGTCGCGCCAAGGCGATCAAATAAATCAAACGTTTGATCCAGCACCCAATCAGGACGAGAACCTTCACGATCAATTTTATTAATAACAACAATAGGCTTTAAACCTAAGGCAAGTGCCTTCGATGTCACAAAACGTGTTTGTGGCATTGGGCCTTCAACCGCATCAACAATCAACAGTACGCTATCAACCATAGATAGAACGCGTTCTACCTCACCACCAAAATCAGCATGGCCTGGGGTATCGACGATATTGATACGTTCGCCATTCCAGCGGATCGCGGTTGGCTTTGAAAGAATCGTGATGCCGCGTTCTTTTTCAAGATCGTTAGAATCCATAACGCGTTCTTCGAAATCACCGCGACTTTCCAGCGTACCGGACTGTTGTAGCAATTTATCAACGAGGGTGGTCTTACCATGATCGACGTGGGCAATGATGGCGATATTTCGAAATTGTTCACTCACTGTGATTCTTTCCTGTCTCGGCCAGAGAACGGCCTAATGGTTAAAAGCCGCGCATTATACCTGAAGTAGACTATTTACATAGCTTTCACTCATGTTTTCTCGACTTTTACCGATAACCACCATGATTACTGCCCCATAGGGCGGCAACAGAGGTCTTTTGGAGACATAACATGGCGGGAAATATGGAAAATATGGAAAATATGGAAAATAAAGCAGATATCTCTGATATGGATGAGTCATGTGTTGAAAATATATGTCAAATAAGACGTACTGTCCGCATGCTCGATCTTGCTGCTGCCCGTGTTTCGTATGCTTTACATGACGGTAATGAGTCCGTCGATACACTGATCAAATCATTCACGAATATGACTGAACAAGTTATGTCCATGCAAAAAGGCATTGAAAATTTACCTGATAGTGATGAAAAAACTGCTTTATTGGGCAATTGTTCCCAAGCCATGAACACCGTTCAAGAAACCACCATGGCTTTCCAATTTTACGACCGCCTAAGCCAACGCATGCAACATATCTCCATTAGCCTTGATGAATTATCTACGCTCATTGATTCACCTGAAAAAATGGGAGAACCCAATGCTTGGCTTGGTTTAGAAGACAAAATTCGTTCTCACTACACCCTCGACAATGATTTAGCGATGTTTGAAGCCGTACTGGCTGGTGAAAATATCGAAGACATCCTTTCTAAAGCAACCGAAGTTGTTGAAGATGATGGCGACATAGAACTATTCTAAAATAATGACCAATCAACTTTTCCGATTAGCGATTTTATTTAACAGCTTAGATTAGGAAACGCTTATAGACATCAGATTTACATTAACAAATTGCCCCGAGCGCGGTATGCTTAGGCCATAATATAATTACAATATGTGAATTCTCATGGATGTAACAGAAACACCAAGCAGCGATAGTGTTGAGCGACGAAACCGCGCCAACAATATCGAAGAGCATCTAACCGACGAACGTGCCGATATGCTGGTTCAGTTTTGCCGCATTGCCGGAGTCGATCCATGGGATGAACCGCACACCGCTACCGAACTTCAAAACATGCTACAAGAATTTTGTGAAATCCTCGTTGATTACCTCGCTGCTGGCCATTTTGGACTCTACCAGCGTTTCATTGATGGCGAAGAACGCCGTGATGAAATCCGTCAGTTAGCCGAGAAACTTTACCCACAAATCTCAGAAACCACACAAATGGCGCTGGATTTTAATGACAAATATGAAATTAAAAGTGATAAAGAATTCGATAAATCTTTTTCTGATGACCTATCAAAACTAGGCCAAGCACTTGCCGTTCGCATTGAATTAGAAGATCAACTACTCAACGTTACCCACTAACGCGGCCATTACTTTAATTCCCCTAAAAAGCTGATGTAATTCAGCTTTTTTTATTGTTTCAACAAAATAATCCTCAATGTTTCCCTCAGCGTGTCGATGACATCCTATGTAGTCACTAGTCAAATTAGTTATATAGAGGTAAACCATGGATACATTGATGCAATCCGTCGACGAACGCACCCGTCTGGCAGGAGCAAATCGCTTAGAGATACTACTATTCAGTCTTGGCAAAGATGAGCAAACCAATCGCGAAGAAGTTTTTGGTATCAACGTATTCAAGATACGAGAAGTCATGCATGTCCCCGAGGTGACTCAAGCCCCCGATATGCCGCCTGGCGTTAAAGGTATGGTTTGTCTTCGCGGCGATATGATCCCCGTAATCGATCTGGTGCATTTCTGTAACTTAAACATGACCGAAGAACCAACGGTTCTGATTGTGACCGAGTTCAACCGTAGAACTCAGGGCTTTCTTGTCAGTAGCGTCGAACAAATCCTGCGCATGGAATGGAATGAAATTAAAGTTCCCCCTCCCATGCTCGCCAACCGCCTAGGTGGTCTGGTTACTGCCGTAACCGAACTCAAAGATGGCCGTATCGTCATGGTACTGGACGTTGAAAAAGTACTTGCCCAAACTTCAGAAAATATTGATGACCCAACCCAGTTCGAAGGTGTTGAACACCTTGATACCAAGGCAACTATTCTCTTTGCAGATGACTCATCTGTTGCACGTAAGCAAATTTCAAAAACACTCGACACTCTCGGCATTGAATATATGAGTGCCAAGAATGGTGAAGAGGCATGGGAGCGCTTAGAAGAACAAGCCGAACATGCCAAGTCGCTCGGTGTTCCTCTAAAAGAAATCATTCAACTTGTTTTGACCGATATTGAAATGCCGGGCATGGATGGTTACGTATTAACACGTAAAATTAAAGATGACCCACGCATGAAAGATATACCCGTTGTTATGCACTCATCTCTATCTGCCGATGCCAATATTACCATCGGCAAATCAGTAGGCGTAAATGCCTACGTTGCTAAATTTGATCCACGTGAGTTAGCTAAAACATTAGAGCCTTTTCTTAAAAAAGATCAATAATGCGGTGGAGGTGGCTCGTCGGCTTGATTGCCTGCGGGTCCAGATCCTGCAGCCTGCAAGGCCTTCTCTAATCTCTCAACTTCATTTGCCAGCATCTCAAGTCTTAGTTGCTGCTTAGCCATTTCATCGCTCATTGTTTGTAAGGCATTCTCTTGGAAAGATAAGCGCATTTCCAGTTCATCAATTCTTGCCTCACTCATAGCAACCTCTCTTAAATAACT
>JAGLUW010000022.1 GCA_023134145.1 Sulfuriflexus sp.
ACCTTGGCAAGGTCGTGCTCTACCAGCTGAGCTATTCCCGCGTTAAGAGGACCCGTATTGTAGTGACAACGGGGCTAGAGTCAATAGCTTAAACCACTATTTTACTCATTATTATCAAACTCTTTTCCGGTAAGCGCCGGCCACGCCGCATTAATGTAAATTGCCATCGACCAGAGGGTCAAACCAGCCGCAATGTAAAGCAGCACTAGGCCTACCTCGTAAGTCGGAAAGTCACCAATAGGTTCCCTGTAAAGCAGTAATAACAGCGCTAACATCTGCCCTGCGGTCTTAATTTTGCCAATATAGGAGACAGCGACTTGTGCCCTTTCGCCAATTTGCGCCATCCATTCCCGAAGTGCTGAGATAGCGATTTCACGACCAATAATAACGATGGCAGGTAATGCCAGCCAAATGCTCTGTTCGCTATTAACAAGCAGGATTAGGGCAACCGCGACCATCAATTTATCGGCTACAGGGTCAAGAAAGGCACCAAAACGCGATGTTTGATTTAATTTTCGGGCTAAATAACCATCTAACCAGTCGGTAAAGGCCGCCATTGCAAAAATAGCCGCTGATACAGGGTGTGCCCATTCAAATGGCAGGAAAAAGACCAATACGAACACCGGGATCACGGCGATACGGGTTAAGGTCAGGATATTTGGAATAGTTAATTTCATAAGTTAGTTACTGTCTGCATGAAAAATATCATAAATTCGTTGTGCCAGCTTACCGCTGATCCCTTCTATTTTGGATAAATCTTCAACGCCTGCTCGACTAATTGCCTGCAAGCCACCAAATTCTTTTAATAAACGTTGTCGCCGCTTCGCGCCGAGGCCATGAATGTCTTCTAACACTGACTTCTGACGTGCCTTAGCTCGTCTACCTCGATGCCCTGTGATCGCAAAGCGATGCGCTTCATCACGGATATGCTGAATCAGGTGCAATGCCGCTGAGTCTGCTGCCAGTATAAAGGGCGTCTTGTTACCTAACAAGAACAGGGTTTCTTCGCCGGGCTTGCGCGCAGCACCTTTCGCGACGCCAACAACGGTAACGTCAGCAATTTGCAATTCATCCAGCACTAAACCTGCGCGAGATAACTGCCCTTTACCGCCATCAATAAATAAAATATCCGGTAAGGCGCCCTCGCCTTGTTTTATTTTTGTGTAACGACGCATCAAGGCTTGTTGCATGGCGGCAAAATCATCACCGGGTGTAATGCCTTCAATATTGAAACGTCTATAGTCCGCTTTCAACGGCCCTTCTGTATTAAACACCACACACGATGCCACCGTTGCTTCGCCCATAGTATGGCTGATGTCAAAACATTCGAGTCTTTGTGGCATGGTATCCAAGCCGAGCGCATCTTGCAGCGCTTCGAATCTTTTTAACAAACTACTCTTAGAACTAAGATGTTGCGTTACACCGTAGTCGGCATTGTCTTGTGCCATTTTCAACCAACGTGCACGTTCACCACGGACTTTGTGGCTGATCTTAATCTTGTGACCACTTTGTTCACCTAGCGCTTGTTCTAACCATTCATGTTCGTCCGGTTGCGTACTAACAATCAATTGCGATGGAATGGGTCTGCGAGATCGTTTGCTCGTACCGCCGCCTAAATAATATTGTGAAATAAAACCAGAAAGAATTTCTTCTGCCGAGGTGTCGGCTTGATGTTTTGGATAATAAGCACGATTTCCTAAATGATGGCCGCCGCGAACCGTAAAGACCTGCACGCAACTACTGCCACTGGCAACACTAATAGCGATGAGATCCAGATCGCCTTTTTCACCACTGACATATTGAGTTTCTTGTAAGCCACGCAGTCGCGCTATTTGATCGCGGAAATTGGCGGCTTGTTCGTAATTAAGATCTTCTGCAGCAACATCCATTCTTTTTACTAAGGATTTAATAACCGCGTCATCTTTACCCTCCAAGAATAAAATCGTGTTTTTAATATCTTCGCCGTATTCTTCTTTTTCAATATAACCAACACAAGGTGCTGAACAGCGTTTTATTTGATATTGCAGACAAGGCCGTGATCTATTCTTAAAAAAGCTATCTTCACATTGGCGTACAGGAAAAAGCTTTTGCAATAGATTCAGGGTTTCACGCACTGATCCCGCCGAAGGGTACGGGCCAAAGTAACGTCCCTTCTTTTTACGTGCACCACGATGAAAACCAAGCTGCGGAAAGTCTTGTTCTGTTGAGAGATACAAATAAGGGTAACTTTTGTCATCTCGCAATAAAATATTGTAACGAGGCAAAAATTCTTTAATGAGATTGTTTTCAAGAATCAACGCTTCTGTTTCAGTTTGCGTAACAGTCACTGTGACGTTCGCCACTTGCTTCATTAACGCCGATGTTTTTGCTGCGAGACCACTACTTCGAAAATAAGATGATACGCGTTTCCGTAGATTCTTTGCTTTGCCAACATATAAAATAGTATCGTCTTCGCCATGCATACGATACACGCCGGGACGACCCGTTAAGGTTTCAAGAAAGGCTTTATGATCAAAGTCGACCTGAGCGGACATTGTTATTTCTTTTTGCTCAACAATTTCTGCGCATGTTTAAAAACATCATGAAAGGTTTTTTCGGTTAAGCGTTTTGTTGATGTGTTGTATTTACTGCAGTGATACGAACTGAGTAACCAGCGCCCATCGGGTAATTGCGCGCAAGCATCATGACCAAATGGGAAGTTCTTTATTTTAACGTCGCAGGCTTTCAATACTGCTTTGTGTGCAACCAAACCCAAGACAAGAATAACGCGTACTTTCTTTAATGCTTGAAGTTCTTCTCGCAACAGTTCATTACAAACATTCACTTCTTCAGTAGTGGGTTTGTTTTGTGGTGGCAAGCACTTAACAGCATTGGTAATGCGACAGTTCTTTAGCTTTAAGCCATCATCAACCGAAACAGATTCTGATTTAGTGCTGAAACCAAACTTATAGAGGGTTTCATATAAAAGGATGCCTGCATAATCACCGGTGAAAGGCCGCCCTGTTGCGTTCGCCCCGTGCATGCCAGGTGCAAGGCCAACTATTAATAGCTCAGGCTGTTTTACCCCAAACGGCGGAACGGGACGACCATAATAACTAGGGTATTCTTTACGAACATCTTTAAGGAAGTTGCTGAGTCGCGGGCAACGTTGGCAGTGAATATCAAAATTAGTCGTCATACCTCTATTCTAATCGGTTTCGACCTCAAAAATCTCTACCTCTTTCATTTCACCGGTATTTAAATCGACGCTGCATATTCGGTGCGCATTGGTATCGGCGATATACAGCACATCATCTTTTAAGCTAATACCGGCAGGTTCATGCAATTCATCCGACAACTTCACCGATGACACCAAGCCATTGCTGATCTTAATATGGCGTAGTTTATGGTTGTAGCTGTCCGCAATCCAAAGCACCTTACGTTTTGCATCAAAGGCAATGTCTAATGGATGTTGCAGCAAGGCGACGTCTTTTTTGCCATCGACATCACCAAAATCAAATAAGCCTTTGCCCACAATCGTGCCGACATAATTGTCGCGCATACGAATTGATCTGACTGACGATGTTTCTGCATCAACGATAAAGAGGTTCTTTTCAATGTCTTCCCCCATCGATAGCCCTGAAGGCTGTGCAAACATTGCTGTTTGCCCATTACCATTTTGCAACTCTTCTACACCTGTACCAGCTAGTACTTGAATATTGTTCTTGCCAAGATCCAGCATCCAAATCTGGTGAGCACCCGCCATCGCGATATATAAAGTACCGTCATCGTATTCAAGCCCCCAAGGCGAGTTCAACGGTACTTTTAGAGGATCATCGTAAGTGTCGAAGGTTTTAACCTTGCCCATTTTCCCCATACCAATAACGGTGGAGACATCTCGGGTAATAAGGTCGATTTTACGAATAACGTGGTTATCCATATCGGCAACATAAAGAAAACCATCGGCCTGAACTAAGCCCTGTGGGTTTTCAAACGCGGCTTCATTACCATTTCCATCTAACATCCCCGGCGCACCTGAACCATAAATCTGCACAATACGTCCATTCGGCATGCATTCTAAAACGCGGTTATGTCCACTGTCGCTAATAAATAATCGATCTTTACCGATATGCACTTTGCCCGGAAATTTAAGCTCTAACGTTGGCTCTGGTTTTCCGCGTGTCGGGAATTTTGATGTTTGTAATATTTTTTGTGTTTCCGCATTTGCAATCGATTGCTGAATCAGCTTATCTAATTGTTTGCCTTTACCCTCGCCACGCAATACACCAACGATATAACCTTCAGGATCGATGTATATAATAGAGGGCCATGCTTTAATCGCATATTGTTTCCAAACGGAAAAACTTGGATCATGCGCAACAGGATGGCGAATATAATGTCGGTTAATCGCTTTTTGTACGTTATCAGCAACACGTTCATTCGGAAACTTGGGGGTGTGAATGCCAATGACAACAAGATTTTCAGGATAACGACGCTCTAATGCAGCAAGCTCAGGTAAGACATGCATGCAGTTAACGCAGCAGTAAGTCCAAAAATGCAACAGCACAACCTTGCCACGTAAATCAGCAAGACGCACAGGCCCATCACTGGTATTAAACCATTGCAACGAATCGGGCAGTTCCGGTGCTCGTGTCCTTGGTGTATTCATGCAGCCTTTCCTTGCTGTACTGATTTAGAGTTTAAGGTACTTTTGTGTGGTTCTCATCAATCATGCCATGACGCATAGCAAGATGAGTGAGCTCAACATCACTTTTAACATCGAGTTTTTCAAATAGACGGTAGCGATAAGTACTGACGGTTTTAGGTGATAGACATAATTTATCAGCAATTTCTTGAATCTTCTGTCCCTGCGTGACCATTAACATCACTTGTAATTCTCGTTGAGACAATGCGTCAAAAGGTGATTTGTCACTGCCCGGCAACATTGTCATCGCAAGTTGTTGCGCAACATCACTACCAATAAAACGTTTGCCTTTACTAACTTGACGGATCGCATCGACGATCTCGCTAACGGCACAACCTTTGGTTAAGTAACCGGATGCACCGGCTTGCAATAAACGCGTTGGGAATGGCTCATCTAAATGAATGGTGACGACAATCACCTTCACGTCAGGATCAATTTGTGTGAGTTTGCGTGTTGCTTCAAGCCCACCAATACCGGGCATGTTCACGTCCATTAGCACAACCTGTGGTCGTATCTCCCGGACTAACTTAATACCTTCTTCACCTGTTTCCGCTTCGGCAATGACTTCAATGTCATCAAAATCATCCAGCAATCGACGAATTCCTGTGCGCACAAGCTCATGATCATCCACAAGCAGTACCTTAATCGTCATAAATCCCCCTAACTATCCATATTAAGTCGTATTTTTATGATTTTTATTCGTATTTTAGATAATCATAGGCCATGTTAGCGCAACTTTGTAGGACAAAGTAAGAAATCTCCTACACTGGTGTAAATAGACGAGCATTTCATTAAAAGCTTTATGGTAATAACAGATAACTAACTGTTTCTATTATAAATTTCTAATTTTAATGGCTGGCATTTACAAGGGATATTCATTTGTATCGCTATTATTTTACGTAATTTAAGATGCAGACTGCAATATGGGGTGGAGTAATTTTATAAGTGTCAGCTCGGCGGACTGCGTTGAATTTTAGTCGGGTGGGAGTGACGGTGGCCAAGGCCCCCGCCCAAACTGCTTCCAGCAGTTTGTCGAACCGGCCTTATAACCGTGGGTTCGAATCCCACCCTCTCCGCCATAAACGAAAAAAGCCGCCCAATGGGCGGCTTATCGTTATATATGGCGGAGAGGGTGGGATTCGAACCCACGGTAGGGATAAACCTACGCCGGTTTTCAAGACCGGTACTTTCGGCCAGCTCAGTCACCTCTCCAGCGGCCGCTATTCTACACGACCAAGACGGCATGTATAGCCTTGATTTTGGTGAATTTGCCCATATTTATGATGTATCACAGCAACTTGCTGGAATATGTGAAATCAAGGCTTGTATTTTCACCTTTCGGCGGTATGCTGGGAGAAATTCTGGCCTATTGTGGTCATATAAGTATTAACCAACTGTCTTATTTAAGGAGACACCATGTTTTCAAACGAACCTGCAATAACCCGTTCACGTGAGTCTATTCTCGCCACCAACAAGGTTATTCGTAACACTTATACCCTACTTTCCATGACGCTTTTATTTAGTGCGGCTATGGCAGGCGTTGCTTTCCAGCAAAATTGGCCACCAATGGGGTTCATTGTCACGCTAGCTGGCTTCTTTGGCTTGATGTTTTTAACCAACGCGACTCGTAATAGCGGCTGGGGTATTTTATCTGTATTCGCTCTAACCGGTTTTATGGGCGCGACAATTGGTCCTATTGTTAACCTCTACGTTAGCGCCTTCTCTAATGGTCATGAGCTTGTGATGATGGCGATGGGCGGTACTGGCGTTATATTCTTAGGTCTTTCTGGTTACGCTTTAACTACTCGTAAAGATTTCAGCTTTATGGGCGGTTTCTTGGTAATTGGTATTTTGGTTGCCTTCCTTGCGGGTATCGGTGCCATGGTATTTAACGTACCAGGTTTATCTCTTGCTGTTTCAGCTGTGTTTATTATGTTGATGGGTGGCAAGATCTTATACGACACAAGTGCGTTGGTTCATGGTGGTGAAACAAACTACATCATGGCAACCGTTTCTCTTTACGTGAGCATCTACAACTTATTCCTAAGCTTGTTACATCTGCTGGGTGCTTTTGCTGGTGAACGTTAGATTTTACTAGCAAGTGAGTTACTAAAAGCCCCGCATTGCGGGGCTTTTTTATTCTTCGATCTTTTTCTTCTTTCTCTTCTTTAAACCCAACACATCTTTAAGCATCCGTTGTAAGTTTTTTAAGGCTTTGGGCATTTCGATATCCATTATTTGTTCTAGTACCCATTTGTTATCTGTTTCAGCCATCACTTGTGAGATACTGTGTGCGAGCAACCGACGGAATTCATAACTCGGACCATCACTATCATATGGGCATTCAGAATATTCTCCGAAACGCGCATTGAGTTTTTCGATTATTGCTGTGCGATATTCACCTTCGCCAAGCAGTTCACGTTGATTCGTTTCTACCATATCAGTTAGATCTAATGCCATTGCGGTAACAAATTCGCGACGTTGTTCTTCATCGAACTTACCGTAAACCGTGCGATCACCCACTTGAACCATGAACGCAATTAACTCAATAAATAGATTAATTACTTGTTCATCTTCACCAAAATGAAAACCATCTTTTTCCATATTGGTGTAAATTTCGCGTGTGAGTTTCCAAATATTAAACGAAATAATACCGGCAAGTTCGGTCATGGTTTTCTCTTTACGAGAACCTTCCATATTACGCTGGCTTCGTTTAGAACGATGCCATTTTGTTTTCATGCGTATTGCCATACGTACCCTCTCAATATTCTTCGTCGAACTTACTGCATATCTAATGAAATAATGCGGCCTTTAAGTTCTTTGCAACGGTTTTCCAATGCGTTTTCACGAAGCTGCTTTGCTTCGTCTTCCGTTTTTGCGGCAGGAGCTTCTTCCCACTTTCCTGTCGCAAGATCGCGCAGTGAAAATTTGTACACCCGCCCTACTTTGTAAACGTCACTTAGATCTTCGTTGGCTTTATTACGCGCTTCTTCATCCGTCGGTTTCGGTGCTGCTTGGTACTCGTCGGCATTACCAAAATGCGTATTAAAAATATCGCCATCCGTATCAACGTGTACAACAGTAACACCGGGCATACGATCAGCGATGTAAGCACAGAGTAATAAACAAAGAGTAATGTTCTTGTCGTTCAACGCATCCAAAATACGATCTGCAACAATTTGGCAGCGTTCTTTGCGTCCAGGGTTGTCGACAAACTCACGGCTCATTTGATAACCGCCTTCCATGTCTGCATCGAGCTTACTAAAGAATGATTCACCGTCATCTAACATCTCTTGCGGGATGTCAAAATCATAAGCTGTGTCGTTAATAAAAGCCGTTAAAATCATTCCGTACTCCGGGGTATTCATTTTAATAAATCGGTCGGTGATTATAACTAAACTTAGCCATAACCACACCCAATAGACCTGTTCTTAATATGGATATAGTGACTAAATACTAGCGGTTAAGTGGCTTAACTGGCAAAATAGCAGCCCGATTTTGAATAGTATGTGGAGAATAGAAATGGCAGATGAAAGCGGTCTTGATATGGACTTTGCAAGTGGTATGGCAGCCTTTGAAGCAAAGGAGTTTAGTCGTGCTAAACAGTTTTTATCTCCCTTTGCGCAAGACGGTAATGCCGAAGCGCAACACCGTATGGCTATTATGTACCAAAATGGCCTAGGTCTGGTTAAAGATCCTGCCACTGCAATTAAATGGATGCGCGCTTCTGCTGAACAAGGCTATGCCTTTGCACAACATGGGCTTGGCTTTATGTACATGATGGGCGAATGTGTTGATAAAGATGAAGCCAAAGCGGCTGAGTGGTTCGAGAAAGCTGCCAATCAAGGTATGGCTGGTGCTGCTATGACACTGGGTTCAATGTACGAACAAGGCCAAGGCGTTGCTCAAGATGCTGACAAGGCGCAAGAGTGGTACAAGAAATCAGAAACAATGGGCTAAAGCAGGTTTAAAGAATTCAGCTAACTCCGCGTGCTTAGGTTTTAAAGCGAAAACGTGGCAAGGTGATATTAAAATGAATCGCCAGCATACGTGCAATAAAAATTGCCATGCCGGCGATGACCGCGGCAATAGTGACATTAAGTTCCATGTACATCATTCCGATGAACAGCAATGAACCAAGCCAAGATACCGTAGCGTAAAGTGGGCTCGTAAAAACAACCGGTGTTTCATTACACAATAAGTCACGAAAAACACCGCCCATCGTGCCTGTCATGACACCCATAAAACTGGCTACTAACCAAGGCGCCCCGAACATAAGAGAGACAAGCGTACCAGCAATACCAAAGGTTGCTAGACCTGCAGCATCCGGTATCAGGAAGAACCGCGGTGAGATAACCATAATTCGTGCGGCGATAAATAATATTACTGCACTCACCAAAGATGCAATAAAAAATATTTGATCCTGTATCCAGAATACATCGCGATCAAGCAACATATCACGCACTGAGCCACCGCCAAGTCCCGTTGCAATCGCAATAATAATCACACCGAATAGATCTAGCTTTTTGAACCCAGCTTTTAACACACCGGATGCCGATGACACGACCACCGCGATAATGGTTATCCAATAGAGGACTTCCAGTAGCTCAGGAGTTGGATTTAAACTAAGGCTCATAACGCAATCATGAAGAGCATTATACGTCGCCCCACATTCTTATGAGGTTAACGTAACTACGATCTAGTCGTTTAGTGTTTTCATCATCAGGTGCGGATTGTAATAATTGTTCTTTCACCTGATACATATCGTAAAGTAATTCACGTTTCGCCGGCTCACGCACCAGACTTTGTAGCCATGTCACTGCAACCAAACGAGAGCCACTCATTACTTCATTAACGTGGTGTACGCTTGATGATGGATACATTACGGCATCACCCGCATTTAATTTAACAGCATGTTCGCCATACTGCGTATTAATAACCAGCTCACCACCTTCGTAGTCGGTTTTATCACTTAGAAAAATCGTAATCGAAATGTCAGAACGGTATGGTGTGTCGGCATGCATAATCGGATCGTCGACATGGTCGCCGTAAGACATCCCCTTTGTGTAGCGTGCGTAATATGGTGCAGCTACTTTCATTGGCAAGGCCGCAGCACTGTAAATAGGATTTTCAACTAAACGGGTCATCACAAGATTATTCAACTGCTGAACGTCTTGTGAACGCACATCTACTTCTTCGTTATTTTTAACGCGCTGTGCTGCCGAACCTGCGGATAACTTGCCGTCAATAAACGGTGCGTTATCAAGCTGTGCTCTAACGGCTTTAAGTTCTTGAGCCGATAAGATCTTTGGTATTTCTAACAACATGTTCTAGCTCCTTTCACCTAACGCCCTACTCTTTACGCACCCGCATTAAATCGTTTTAGCGCTTCACCGGAATCAAGTACAGCACGTATTTCATTTGCTGCATCAGATAATTCTTCATGTTTACCTAGATGCCAAAGAATATTAGCACCACCGTAAACTAAGGCATCGTAAGTCATGCCCTTCTCTCCACCTAGTGCAGCAAGACCGGCTTCAACTACCGCTTTGGCAAAGGCTTCGCGATTATAGTCACCTGTTACTTCGTCAATGCTACCACTTTCTTGTTTGCAAGAATCAGGCACAGGCACGGCACGCAAGTCATGCACAAAACCAAGTTCTTGTGGTGAAGGTTCTGCTTCACGAACAACTGTTTCACCCTTAAAGCTAAATAATTTACCCGGTTGACGCAATGAAGGGATTACGCCACCTTCAATGCCGCGTACTAACAAGGCACTATCAAAGCCTGATAATGTGGCCAGCATAGCGTACACAGGTGGATATGGCTTATGCACGTAACCACAAACATGGTGTGTTTTACCGCGCGCCTTAATTGGCATTATTTCTGTTTCAACCGTCGTGATCGGTGGACGTTTAATAACTAAAGTACGAAAATCAGTTAAGTCATTTAATTTTTTACAAAACCGACTTTGATCAACATAGGCCCAGCCAATGTCACTATTTTCAATTTGCGTTGCTGCTTGTTGTGGCGTGAGTGAATCGTTCTTGCCCGCTGCACGCAAAACTTGTCGATGTGTTATGCCAAATTTAGGACTGACCATTTCCATACCGTGTGATACAGCCGGCACACCACAAGCAGCCATCACCGCTGGTAAAAAGGGTGATGCGGGTAAGGTACGATTGTAACCACTGTATGGATCGCCGATATCGACCAATTCATCGACGTCAGCCGTTACGCGATCAGTGCGATCAATAATGGCTTGCAAAATACCACGATTTTCTTCTGGCGTTTCACGTTTCATGCGCAGACCAATTAGAAAAATCGCCGCCTGCACTGGATCAATAAGACCATCTAGAATAGCTAACATTCCACCACGGGCTTCTTCCTGCTCGATGTCTTTACTTAACTCCGGACCGGTTGCCACACGTTGAATAATTGAACGCATTAATGCTCTGGCTTCAGTTACTTCATCAGTCATAAAACACTCCGTCGAAATCTTTATTTAATATCAACCAAAATTGAATCACCTTCGACCTTTACTGGATAAATTCGTAGGTTTTCCTCTGCAGGATCATCGAGAGGCTTGCCTGTCAGCAAATCAAAACGGCTACCGTGCAATGAACATTTAATGCAATTATCTTTTAGCGCACCCAGCGCCAACGACACATCTTCATGCGTGCACATTTCATCACAAGCGTGAATAGCACCGTTCACATTCGCTAGAAGAAGTAACTTCCCCTCAAGTTGTACGCGGAACATTTTTCCTACGCCGACTTGGTTAAGCTTTGCTGCAAATAAATAAGAATCTGTCATTGTCATTTGTCCTTATTTAAAGTCGCTGTATTTAAAAGCACGAAACACAGTCTTAACTTGCTTGTGCAAAAAACAGGGATATTCCACCAAATAAGATTATCCATGCCACTATTTTCTTAAAATGTTCGTCGCGAACCTTAAAATGCAGGTGGTTCGAGTACCACAAACTCACTGCTAAAATCGGCGCCGATATATACATCATTTCAAGGATCGGTTCTGTCACCGAACCATTAACAGCATAGCCAATGCCACGAAATACATTCACCGACAGAAAAAATGCCAAAGCATAATTTCGAATGACCAATTTATCTGTATGCGTTGCTAATAACCGCGTCATTGCAATCGGCCCGCTGATCCCAAATAAGGCCTGCGATATACCGGCAATAAAATCCAGCACCCTTGCCGCTATCCCTGTCAACTTTAACTTACCTGGCGCAATAACGAGATACACACCAAACAAGGTGATCACTATCGCTAATAACGAGCGAAAAGTCTCAATTGGGATTCTGTTAAAAATATAGAACCCGAGCAGCGAACCTAACGCCGCCACTGCCACCATGCCCGCCAATACATTTAACTTTACTGTTTTCGGCGAACGCGACAAACCAATCGTCGCAACTAATATCTGTGGCAAGATCGAATAGATCACCAACATTTTCGCATCAATAAAATACGACATTGCCGCCAGCATCATGATCGTGCCGGCCAAACCAAAGGTGATTTCAAACGCGTAAGTAAATACGCACACCACCGTTAAAATTAATATCAAAGTTAAACTCATGAGTAAACTATATTTTTCAATTTAAGAAAAACAAACCCACGTTGTTGCAATGTATTTCACGCCTTTTTCTAAGGTCGAATTACGATGTATGTGTGTCCAAAATGGCGGAAATAAAACCAACTTACCACGTTGCGGTTTAACGCTAATATCTTGTAGCGCAAAATCTGTTGTACCACCGGGGCCTTCAACATCGTTGAGATACCAAATAGCAACAAGCTGACGCTGACTAAATTCACCGGGGCCACCATCAATGTGCCAATGATAAAATTCATCTTTCTCGGTACGTTGTAATTGATAACCTAGATCGCGAAATTTGTTAACCGCAAAAAACGGAAACTCTGCGCCAATTTGATTTAAGGCCTTACCTAATGATGCAAATAATTTTGCATCCACGTCATTCCAATTATCACGACCACTGATCCGTAAATCAGTTGAACGTTTAACCGACTGCGCGAGATCTTCACCCTGCCCTATGCGGCCATCATGATGCTGTTCTGGATTCGCTTCAAAGCGCGCCACCATCTCATCACACAGCTCATCAGACAAAGCATTTTCCACTTCGTAAATAAACGTATGCGGTTTTAGTTCGCGCAGCTTGTAAGGTGAGTCAGTCATATATTATTTCACGGTGCGTAAGACAAAAAAGGCTGTCACGAAGACAGCCTTTTGAAACACGACAAATATTAAGCGTGTGTTTTAGTAACCACCCTTGCGAGTGCTCTTAGGCAGGCCAGCCCACTTACGACCTTGCTTAGAAGGTGTGCCAGGGAACAATAAGTACATGTCTTTCGAGTTAACTTTATCGCCCCATTGCTTGCCCATTACTTTCATAATAGTACGTTCGTTTGGCTCATTGCCACCGTTGTTCATGTGCTCATCACGCAAGTATTTAACAACATCCATATGACGTTCTGTCATTTCAACATCATCTGACGCTGCCATAACGGCGACTAATTCTTCAGACCAATCAGCTACGTCATTCAAGTAACCGTAATCATCAGTTTCAATTGTTTTACCATCAAGTTCGTATGCCATGCTCGATTTCCTCGTTTCAATTACTGTCTATCTTTAAAAAATTTGCGTGAATTGTACCTGAATATTCAGATTTCTCCACCCATAAACCTAATTTATATTATAGATCACTCATGTACTTCATGGACTTCCGTAATGCTTTTTTGCGGAATAAATAAACCGCAGCCCATATGTTGATGTTGGCCAATGCCAATTTGTTGAATCTTTAACGACTCTTCCTGCGATAAATCCGCAATCATCAACGTGAGTGTTTTTAACACGCCTTTATCGGTACGTAGACTATGCTCACGACCGGGTAACATTTTACGCGGTGTAATATCCATGGATTTGAGTGATTGCATAATTTGCTGCATAAACGCCGTTTCATCCATGCCCTCTTCAAGCACGTTGTAGCGAGAAAACACCGTTTCCATCGGTTGTAATAAACGCTCAGTCATTTTTGTGATCGTCATATTATTACCCGCAACCGAGAGTTTCTGGCGAATTAATGCGGTGGCATCATCAAATCGTGATGAGGGTATACGTAAAATGAGTTTAGTCCGTTTTGATAAATGCAGTGTTTCATCACTGCCTTCCGGACGCAGCCAACCATTACCCGCTTCAGGAATACTAATTGGGTGAATCCCTGCGCCCTGCTCTTCAATGAGCCACGGGAGGTGTTCACATATGGCTTCGGCAAGCGCATGAGCGTGATCAACAGGCAGGCTACGGCAATCAAACTTGCACACGACATCAACAATACTGTCGGATACCTGCTTTCGTGTAGTTTTGTCGTCTTCCTGCCAATACATGCTTAATTTACCGGTAACGTTGCCCAAATTGCATCACGATCAATCCACCAATCATCTTGTACCAGCACATCAATGACATTGCGCATACGACCAAGGAATTGGTCTGGATCGTTTAATTCCATGCGTTCGAACCAAAGCTCGAATTGTTCTTGCGATTCCACTTCAGAATGGCGGCGAGCCACCGTTCCGAGCAGTGAATTAGTGAAAAAGGTTAGATCTTCGTGTTTTTTACCTTCAGTACGCATGTCAGCAATATAATGTGCAACCGCTGCCGCCAACGCGCCACCATCTGAATCCGGTGGTGTTTCATTTACAACGTGCTGCAACAAGGCCACGGTTAATTCAGGATCAACTTCAGGGAAAGTCACCGCAACCCAGATACCTTGGCCTAAGGCAGGCAATGATTCTGGTTGATCAGCGAGAAACATGTTGTTGCAGGTTTGTGCCAGCGCTTCCCACTCTTCAGCCTCTTTGAAGATATCAAAGGCTTCACGTGCCTCGGCAAAGGCTTCTTCGCCCCGCTCCAAATCAACCAAAATAGCCGATGTTTGGATCAATAACTCGCCCTTTTGCTTTGGATCAAAACCAGCTGGAAGCTCAGTTATTTTCTGGTGCATTTCCTGTAAACGCGCTTCAAGCAAACCGGTTGCTTGTTGGGCATCTTCTGCGCCATCAGCGTCACGAATCTCTTCATTCTTTATATATTTCATATTATTACCAAATATTCTTAATGTAGTTTATATTAAACAGTTATTGAGTAAACACCGGCAAATGCACCTTCGATACGATCTTCCCAGTTGTTTGGGGTATCGGGGTAACTCGGTTTTACATCAATATTAAAATGAATTTCACCACTGCTTTTCGCCGTTGCATCGATCACCGTCAAAAGTTCAGAAAATGACTGTAAATCGTGGTTTTGCATCAATACTTCGCTTAAATAGAGCATATAAGACCCTTATTCCGTTAAATCATCAGAAACACGCTCATAATAGCGTGCTCGATATAACAAACGCCCCCCATCTTGCGCATTCGTATCTGAGAAGGCGGTTCTGCTGTGCAGAACATTATTACAAACAAGTCCTTGGCCTGAAGACAGTATATGATTGAAAACATAAGGGTTTTCATCATTTAATAAATCAGTAAGGCAATCAACGGCCTGCTTGGTCAGTAAATCATCACGCCATTCAATACTGCGTGTTCTTGCCGTATAACGCATATGGAGGCAATTTGTTGCAAAATCAAGGGAGAAAACCGGCCCTGATTGAGCTGCACGTGTAACTTCACCTGATTCTACATTAGCAGGAATGGTCATTGCTTGCGGATGCATCAGCGCACGTATGTAATCAGGATTCATGTCACGCAGCTGAATATAGATCATTTCAGGGTCAACGAGACCATTTTCACCGCCTTCCACCGCTGGGCGGACACAATGAAGAATAACCGCACGGATTTGTTGCTCTGGCTTATTGTAGTAGCCATCGGTATGCCAGAGTAAGCGTTTGTCAGAATATGGGATATATCCCCGCTTCAATTTGCCTGGCACCACGGTCAGGGAAGTAATACCGTCATCATCCGCCAGCATATTAGGATCTAGGTGGTGTAAGCCTAACTGTTCACCTATCTTTCGCGGTATGTCCTTATCCTCAAGAGAGGATAAGTTACTATTATAAATCAGCATGTTGGAACAGTTAAATAGAACTGACATCAATGACTTTTCAGCATCCGACAAAGCACGAGGATCCGCGACCTCAACGATGAGTTCACTGGCATCTTGAGGATAGGCCGCCAGCTTCTGCTCACGCCACGCTTGATATACCGCCTCATTCTCAAGCAAGAATGGGCTGGGCTGTGATTGTTGATCCATTGTGCTCATAATTTAACCTGATCCATACCGCATATATATAGAGTAAATTCTAGCGCCCTTCAAACAAATACCAAATACCATTCAAATACCAACCAATTCAATCGGCCTTTTGGTTTATACGAACTTTAGTGTATTATTGCTCGCCGGCAAAGCCTCCCATATGGGTTGCTTGCTGAAGTAACATAAATTAAAGCTTTTATGTGCTCGACCGTTATAGCACGTATAAAATTCGGCATCTTTGTCTATCCCATATGGGAGGGGTCAATTTTTTTTATACACCCCCAAAGACGGGTTTTGTTGTTGCGTTATATGCGTACACTTGCACAACATTGAATACCGGGATGTCGATGTAGTCCCGTTGTATTGACAGTACTTAGGTCAAGACAATCAAAGTGGCAATCGACAGCCCAGTTGTAAAACACAAGATTTTAGTTTTATTTGGATATAACTGTGGCTACATGAAGTAGCAAAACAGGAGGACATCACAAAATGGCTGATACACCTAAAAACCCTGAGCGTCATCACACGTTCATCCCTGCTGAAAAGAAATCTAGCATTCCTTTCTACGATACACCTAACTTAGATGAGTTAGAAAAAGGTCCATGGCCTAGTTTCGTAACAGGTATTAAGCGTCTAGCGATGCAAGAAGATTACGGCGACATGATGGTTGATCTATTGGGTCAACTTGAACATTCTTACAACACACGTCTTGGTTACTGGAAAGGTGGTACTATCTCTGTATTCGGTTACGGCGGCGGTATCATTCCACGTTTCACTGAGTTGATGGGTGCTGACGGAACGCCAATGTTCCCAGCATGTAAAGAATTCCATACAGTGCGTGTTCAACCACCTGCTGGTAACCACTACTCTACAGACATGCTTCGTAAGCTATCTGATTCATGGAGCAAGTGGGGTTCAGGTTTGGTAGCCTTCCACGGCCAAACTGGTAACATCATGTTCATCGGTACTAACAACGAGAACGTTCAGCACTTCTTCGACGAAATCAACGCATACGGTTGGGATCTCGGTGGTGCTGGCCCATGTGTACGTACAGCTATGTGTTGTATCGGTGCCGCTCGTTGTGAACAATCTTGTGCAAACGAAATGAAGATTCACCGTTTGCTCGTAAACAACTTCATTGATGATATGCACCGTCCAGCCCTTCCTTACAAATTCAAGTTTAAGGTTTCTGGTTGCCCGAATGATTGCATGAACTCAATTCAACGTGCAGACATGGCCGTTATCGGTACATGGCGCGATGACATGAAAGTTGATCAAGACCAAGTTAAAGCATTCGTTGCTGACAAGGGTCGCAAGTATGTTGTTGACAACGTAGTAACACGTTGCCCAACTAACGCGCTTTCTTTGAATGACGACGACACGCTAAATGTTGATAACCGCAACTGTGTACGTTGTATGCATTGTATCAACGTAATGACTAAAGCCCTTTCTGTTGGTGACGACAAAGGTGTAACTATTCTTATCGGTGGTAAACGTACACTGAAGATTGGTGACCTTATGGGTACTGTTCTTATTCCATTCATGAAACTCGAAAATGAAGACGACTACGAAAAGCTTACAGAACTCGCTGAAGAAATTATCGACTTCTGGGCAGAAAATGGTCTAGAGCATGAACGTTGTGGTGAAATGATTGATCGCATCGGCCTCGTTAACTTCTTAGAAGGTATCGATGTTGAAGTTGATCCAAACATGATCGCAAGCGCTCGTCAGTCTTCTTACGTACGCATGGATACATGGGACGAAGAAGCAGACAAGTGGAACCAGCGTCAAGCCGGTTAATCATTAATTAATAATGCAGCCCGCATAGAAACATGCGGGCTGCACTATTAGATAGTAACGAAATACTTAACTAACTTAAGTAGGAAATTGGAGACTTACAATGGCTGATACTCCTCAGTACCCAATTGAAAGTGGTTGTCCGGACGGGTTTCAATATTTACACCCGGTAATGAAAAAGAACTATGGCAACTGGGATTTTCATGAACGCCCTCGTCCTGGTGTTCTTCGTCACGTAGCGAAAAGCGGTGATGAAATTTGGACAGTACGTTTTGGCACACAACGCCAACTCGGACCATACGAAATTAATCTTCTTTGCGACATCGCTGATGAATTCGCTGATGGTTACATTCACTTTACAATTCGTTCAAACATGGAATTCTGTGTTGC